>JAZULY010000048.1:0-11978 GCA_045603355.1 Acutalibacteraceae bacterium
CGGCAACCCTTGCCGCCGCATTCCGAGCAGGATACATCGACCTCAACGCTCGGCTCAGTAAAGGGGAAGAAGGAAGGGCGGAATTTAACCTTAGTATCTTTTCCGTAAATTTCGTGGGCAAACTGCTCGAGTACGCCTTTCAGGTCACACATAGTAACGCCCTTATCAACAACAAGACCCTCTATCTGGTGGAAAACGGGGGAATGGGTAGCGTCAACCTCGTCGGCACGGAAAACTCTGCCGGGGCAGATAATGCGAATGGGCGGCTTGCGGTTTTCCATTGTACGAATCTGCGCGGCTGAGGTCTGGGTGCGAAGAAGCAGGTTATCGGCTAAATAGAAGGTGTCCTGCATATCGCGCGCGGGGTGGTCGGCGGGCACGTTGAGAGCCTCAAAGTTATAATAATCGGTCTCAACCTCGGGTCCGTCAACAACGTCAAAGCCCATCGACTGGAATATGTCTATCATATCGTTAAGCACAGAGTTCAGCGGATGAAGTCTGCCCATCTTTGCCGATTTGCCCGGCATAGTTATGTCTATAGTTTCTGCCGCGAGTTTTTCTGCGGTTTCATTCTTCTTTATAACCGCCGTGCGCTCGGCTATAAGCTCTTCGAGCTGAGCCTTAGCCTCGTTTACAAGCTGTCCCATAACGGGGCGCTCAGACGGGTCTAATTTACCCATCTGTTTTAGCAGAGCCGTAAGCTCACCCTTTTTACCTAAGTATTTAACGCGCGCTTCATCAAGCTCGGCAGTAGTGCCGCAGTTTTCTATAACCGCTACGGCTGTGTTTTTAATTTCTGCAAGCTGCTGCTTCATAACATTTCCTCCAATAAAAAAATAAACTCCGTCCCGAAAAACAGGACGGAGTTAAAATTCAATACTCCGCGGTACCACCCGCATTTTTGCTCAAGAGCAAACACTCTTTAAATCTTTAACGGAATTACCCGTCGGCACCTACTTATCTTTCAGCACCGCCGCTCGGAAGGGAACTTCGGCAAAGGCCTTTTTACAGGCACGCTTTCAGCCGCGGCGCACCCTCTCTTTGTAATAACCTGAACCTACTTTTCTTCGTCATAGCATTTAACAAAAGTATTTTAGCATATTTTGTTTTATTTTGCAATTAGTTTATTTTGCCGTAAAGCGGAATTTCACTGTCACGCTTCGGCTCGCGGTTTTCTGTCACGGGGGTGGTGTTCGGTCTGCTGCCGCCTCTGCCACCTCTGCCACCTCTATCATTTCTGCCGCCTCTGCGAGCGGCGGGATTAGTCGAGCTGATAACAACGCGTCTGCCCGAGCCTTCACCCACAGAATTAGAGGTAACACCCTCAATATCCTGAACTGCGGTGTGGATAATGCGTCTCTCATACGGATTCATCGGTTCGAGCGAACGGCTGCGACCGGTGCGCAATACCTGATTTGAAACGCGGCGTGCAAGACTGATAAGGGTCTGCTCACGGCGTTCGCGGTAGTTACCGATATTAATGGTAACCTTATAATATCCGCTTGCCGAGTTAGCGGCAAGGCTGGATAAATACTGTAAAGCATCAAGTGTTTCTCCGCGGCGGCCGATAACTACGCCGAGACCCTCGCCCGAAAGGTAAAGAACTGCGCCGTTTTCCTTTTCGGCAACCTTTATCTGTACATCTGTGCAGCCGAGTCCTGCTAAAATCTTCTTAAGGTACGCAATAGCCTGACCCGCGCGGGAGTCGGGTGCGATATCATTAGCGTCAACCGTCTTGATTTCCTCTGCCTGCGGCATTTCCTTTTCGGCTGCCGCCTTTTCTGCCTTAACAGGCTTTTCATCGTTTGCCTTTTTGGTTTCTGTCTTTTGGGTCTTCGGCTTTTTAGCCTTGGGCGTCTTGGGCTTTACGGGGTCGGGCATTTCGATGAATGCCTTAACCTCTGCCTTGCTGCCGCCGAAAAGACCGAGAGTCTTTTTCTTGGGCATTTCGATGATATCAAACTGAATATCATCTTCGTTATATTTTTCTGCACCGAGACTTAAAATAAGGTTGGTTTTTGCAGCCTCATAAGCCTCTTCTATGGTTAAACCGTAACCGGTTTCTTCTCTGATCAAGGATAATCCTCCTTTTATTCCTCGCCTGTAGCGCGGGGGGCATTAATGGTTTTCTTTTCAAGCTCGTAAGCCTTAACTATCGATTTTGCTCTGGATTTAGCCAGCATACGGTTAGGCCCGTAGAAGTACTGAACGCCTGCCTGCAGACCGCCCGAAATAAGGCTCGAGCAAGCCCAGTAGTAACCGAGGCCGCAGGGAGCCGAGAATGCGATAAACAGGGAAATGAGCGGCATAGTCAGCATCATACCCTTCATACTCGGAGCATCGGGATTTACAGACTTCTGCAGTGCCATAGAAATAAGGCTGGAGAGCATAGCTGCCGCAAAGGAAAGGAAAGGAATAATCCAGTTAATATTTGCGTTAGCTAAGTTAAAGGTAAATTTAGGGGTTTCGGTAAGGTCGATACCGAGGAAATGGAAATCTATCTTGTCAACCTCTTCTTTTACGGCGAGAACATCGGCGTTATCGCTTGTAAAATCAGGCTTTGTAACCTCGGAAATGAAAGCAAGCTCTTTGCCGCGGCTGGCCTTCGATTCCTCTTCGCTTACAATAGCGTCTGTAGCGGCAGTTATCTGGGTTTCCTCTACGGGCGTCAGGTAAGAAATCGGGGATAAAACGAGATAGTAAATGCTCATCAGTATAACAAGACGAAGTATCATCGGTAAGCAGCCGCCCGCCATGGATACGTTCTCTTCCTGATAAAGCTCCTGCATTTTTACGGAATATTTCTGCTTATCGTCGCCGCATTCTTCCTTTAAAAGGTCGAGCTTCGGCTTAATGCGAGCCTGCTGCACAGAGGATTTCTGCGACTTAATGGTAAGCGGAATTAAAACGAGATTGATAACAAGTGTAAATAAAAAGATAGCAATGGCAAAATTATTGCCGCAAACGGTCATGATAACCCTCAGAATAGGCGAAAGCACATAATCGTTCAATAAATTAAAGATAAAAGTCATATATTTACCATCCTTTATAAATGGTTATTTTTTGTCTTTATGTCGTTTTTCGGGTACGGGGTCATACCCGCCTTTGCACAACGGGTTACATCTTAAAATTCGCCAAACAGCCAGCGCCGTACCCTTTAGCGCGCCGTGTACCGTAATAACCTCTATAGCGTATGCCGAGCAGGTCGGCTGGAATCTGCAGCAAGAGACTTTTCTCGGAGACACATATTTTTGGTAAAGCCGTATGAGTCGGATAAGCAGTTTACTCAATGTTTTCACACCACACATCAGCCGCCACGAAATGAGATTTTAAAATCTCGGCTAACTCGTAGCTTTTGTATTTAAAAATTCTCGTGCGGGCAACAAAAACAATATCATAGCCGGCCTTTATATGCGGCTGACATTCGCGATAGGCGGCAGTAATCAGCCGTTTTGCGCGGTTGCGATAAACGGCGGTGCCTATCTTTTTGCTGACGGTAATTCCAATACGTGTCTCATCGGTGCGGTTTTTGAAGATATAACTTACAACAGCACCGTGGACGAAGGATTTGCCCCTGCCGTAAGCACGGCGGAACTCCTTATTAAGTGTTAATTTTCCAGTCATAAATTTGTCACCTTAAAAAAGGAAAAGCCACAATTAAGTGGCCCTTAATTAATAAGTGAGCGTCTTTCTGCCCTTTGCTCTGCGGCGTGCAAGTACCTTGCGGCCGTTAGCAGTAGCCATTCTCTTTAAAAAGCCGTGTTCCTTCTTGCGATGGAGCTTTTTAGGCTGGTATGTTCTTTTCATATCTTTAACCTCCTTTAGTTTCTCGTAGCGGCTATGGCGGACAATATCCCTTATACATAGCCTATCAATTTAAGATTATAACCTAAACTCCCCCAAAATGTCAATAAAAAAATGAAAAAGCAGGGGATTAATTTTAAAAATTCCCTGCTTTCTCTATTTGTATTTTAGTTTTCGGGCAGTGTGCCGTCCTCCCACACGAGGGTAAGAGTACCCTTTTTGACACTAACCTGTGCCGCGCCGCCTGAAAACTCATTACTGACACCCAGCGGAAAGAAGCCGTCGAGCGTAGCACACGTCAGCGGATAGGAAAAACCGCTGAGCGTTACACCCTCTGCCTTATCCCCGATGCAGAAAACCGATATCCTGCCGACGGCATTCTCAAATTTAAGCGTGCCGTCGGTTACACTGCAAATGCAGCAGTTATCGTCTATGAATATCGCCCTTGCCCCGCACCTTGAAGCGTAGGCAGACAACTGAATATTAGCAAAGGTATGGTCGATTTTGCCTCCAAGCCCGCCGTAGATAAAAATGTTTTTATAACCCTTGTTTATGGCGACTTTTAAGCAGTAACCGATATCGGTGTCATCCTTTCTGACGGGCAGAACCTCGGTGTTTTTATCATTCGGTATAAAGCCCAGCGAATCGAAATCGCCTATCACTATATCGGCGGTAAGTCCCAGCCGCTCTACATTTAAAAGCCCTTTATCGGCGGCTATTATATAGTCTCCGGGCCCTGGCTTTACAGGCAGCGAATTTACCGTTACTGCACCGAAGATAAAACAGTTTTTCAAAAAAACACCTACTTAATAATTTTGTTTATTGCCTTGGATTTATACAGTACAAAGGTGCCCGCTAAGGTAAGGATTAGCTCGGGCAGCATAAACGAGCCGTTGTATACCGCCGAATAAATAAACGGGTTATTAAAATACTCAAGACTCTGGAAGAAGATAACTCCCGAGAGCAGGTGGCAGACAAAGCGGGCAGTTACTGCAAGAGCAGTACCCGCAATAATTCCCCGAAATCCCTTGTTTCTGAAAAGTCCCGCAAGGCAGAGTACCGTAAACGCGGCTAAATAATCAAGCACTATCGCGCCGATAAGCGTGGCAGGGGTAAGACCCCAGCCGAAGACACCGCTGACTGCCATTTGAATTGCGCCGTAAATAAAGCAGGGCAGAATGGCATAGCGTGTGCCGTACATTACCGAAATCAAGCACATCGGTACCATAGAAAGCAGCGTAATCGAGCCGCCGTAAACCCAAAGGGACGGGAACTGCACGAAGCTGAGTACCGTTGATAACGCTATCATAATAGCAGATACAGTTAATTTTTGCAAATTTTCTTTTTTCATTAAAAACAGCCTTTCTTTTTTTAGAATGTGCAAATAAAAAGCCGCAGTTAAAAACTGCGGCATAAACTTAAAAGGCGTATTATCCTACGTCGGCATTATCCGCATCAGGTTATGGGTCGAAGCAGAATGGCTTCCTCTCAGCCTGAGTCAATCAAGCTCCCCTTTTTATTTGCAATAAATTATCAAACTATGGATCCAATGTTTAACAACAATGTCATTTTACTCCAAAGTTTCCTTTTTGTCAAGAGTAACAGTAAATCCACCGCTGAATTCAGGGTTTACGGGATATTCGCGCCCCAGTGAATCGGCAATGCTCTCGAGGGATAATTCCTCGTTTTGAGCCTCGGTATCTTCATTTTCGGCAATATCGTCGGCAAGCCACTTATCTATTAGCGCGTCACCCTCGGGATAGGGTTCTTCCTTCGCTCTGCGCTTTTTTGTGGCGGCGCAGATAATAAGGTAGATTATAAATACCGCTGCGCTGCCGCCGCTTATGATAACACCCTCGTATAGTCCGGGCGTTTTATATGTGAATACGATATCGTTTTCGCCCGCCTCTACAGGTACTGCCATAAAGCCGACGTTAACCTTCTCGATATCCACCGCCTTGCCGTTTACGGTAGCCTTCCAGCCTGCCTCAAACGGCACAGAGAAGAAGGCAAGGGTATCCTTTTCGGTATTTATGGTGGCGGTAAAGCCGTTATCTGTATAGGTGAAATCGTCCGACGCGGTGTCAGCCAGAGCCTTGCAGTCGGCAGATAACTCTGCTTCGTCGAACAGATAGTATCCTTCGCTCGGCAGGGGGGATAGGATATCTCCGTATTTCTTAATCTGCTCATCACTCAGCAATATGCCTTTAAGCATAATATTTGCGCGGTAATTACTTCCAAAGTCTTCGATGGTTTCGTAGCTTACATAGTTATCATAGGTAAAGCCCATCGGGATATAGTTATCGTTTTCGTAAATGAGGTGACCGGCTTTAGTATCATAAAAGGTGTAGCCGGGCATTTTGGTTTCGCCGTTCTCTTCAAACGGTTTTTCGTTTATAAGGTTGAAAACATATTTTACCGACAACAGATTGCGCAGCGCGTAGTTATCGCTTTCGGGGCGGCTGGCAACATCGCGCTCCTCACCGATAAATTCATAAAAATCAACTATCGACTGCGGAACGATGGAATGGAAAGCATTGACCGAGGAATAGCCGTAGAACATCGGCGTATTGTCTTCGCAGTCATAGGTATCAACGCGGAAGGTGTCTTTATCGCCTTCAAGGGTGACCTCACCCTCTATAATATTATCGATAACCACCTCTTTTGAGTTAGAGAGCCCTGAGCCTTCGTATATAAATACGGCGCCGTATATTATCGATATCATACAAACAAAGCAAAGCGCTATATTGAAGAAACCACGGTCGCGCTTTTTCATACCTTTTACGACCGCCAGTGTCATGAGCAGTCCCGCTACCGCAATAGCGCAGGCAACCCAGAAGCGCAGCAAATAGGTTCTGTTTAAGGGCTCGGTAAACAGACCGAAGATATATTTTACCTTGTCTGACCCGTCATCAGCCTTTATTCTCTGCGGGAACAAGCCTATAACGAGCGCGAAAGCAGCCGTTATGCCGCCAACCCAACGGAAAGCCGAGTTCCAACTAATATCGGTGTCCTCAAGCGCCATAACCGTCGCGAGTGCCATTATGAGTATCGGCATAAAGAACCAACGCGCATAATAGGCGCTGTTAAAGAAGGAAAATGAGCTGTTGAGTATCGGGAAGAATGAGAAAACAAAGCTTGTGCAGATAATCCTTTTTATCCAGCTGCCCCGTTTAGCCATACAGTAAGCCAGCACACCCGTCATACCAAACATCGGCAACCATCCGCCGAGTGACGACCATTTAACATCGGCACCGGGGAAGAATACGGGGCGCGCGGGGATATCGGGCGGGAAGAAGAAGCACTCGATAATATTGAGGTATATCTGCTCCTTGCCGTACATAATGGCAGGCCAGCCAATGAGGAATTCGCCCGTGCGCGACATACTGCCGACACAAAGAATTGTAGGCAGGAGAATAAACGCCGATAAAAGAAGTCCTATTACCGCCTCGAGAGCGACAGTTAAAAATCTGCCAAGGGTAATAGTAACCGCGCGGCTCGTTAAACGGATAATAAAGTAGATAACCGTAAATATTACCATACCGTAGAAGAAGAAATAGTTGGTTACGGCGCTAAGACATACCGCGAGGGCGAAAACTCCGCGGCGGTTTTCGGTTAATAATAACTCGAGGGATAACAGCAGCAGCGGAAAGACGATTATCGCCTCGTGGAAATGGTTGAAAAATATGTTATATACCGAAAATCCGCAGAAAGCATACAGTATACCGCCGAGGCGGGCCGTTTCGGGCAGGCGGGTAAAACGGCGGATAAAGAGATATGCCGTCCATGCGGCAAAGGCAAATTTAAGGATTAGCAGCGGGCCCATTAAATAGGGCACTACGGCATTCGGGAAGGGTATGGTCAGCCAGAAAAACGGACTGCCGAGAAGATAAAAGCTGTATGAGCCTATAAAGTTTACACCGAGGTCGGTATATTGGTTCCAGCCCGTAAAATTCCCCTCGCGTACCATTTGGTGGCACATCTGATAAAAGGGTATTTGCTGTACGTTAAAGTCACCGTAAAAGATAAAATACCCGTCCTTCATAATTATAAAGGGCAGAAAAATTGCTGCCGCCGTAGCGAGCGCTATAAAGAAGGTGCTAAGCCCTAATTCCTTGCGGGGACGAAGCGACATAGCTTTTTTGTGAGAGTATACCATTATTTTTCTCCTGAAAAAGAAATTTTAATTTATTGATATTATAACAGAATGTGTTATAATATTCAATAGAAAGACAAAAACAGAAAGGCGGGGAAAGTGATGAGTCACCATTTTTATGCGATGCTCTCGCGTATGAAAAACATCTACCGTTGGGGACTGATGCGTAATACAAAACCCGAAAACCTAAGCGAGCATTCGCTGGAAACGGCATATATTGCCCATGCTTTAGCCCTCATTCGCAATAACTGCTTCGGCGGTAATATAAATGCAGAGCGCGTAGCCGTTGCGGCAATGTTTCACGATACCTCTGAAATCATAACGGGAGATATGCCGACACCTGTCAAATACTACAATAAGCAGATTAAGAATGTTTATAAGGAGATAGAAGCCGCTGCGCAGGGTACGCTTACAGATATGCTGCCTGACTATATGCGGGGAGATATCGCTGACATATATAATGACTCGGACGAGGATACCCAAAAACTCGTAAAGGCTGCCGACAAAATTTCGGCATACATAAAATGTGTAGAAGAACTTAATATGGGTAACCGCGAGTTTGCCGTTGCCGAGCAATCGACCAAAAAGGCGATAGAGGAAATGCATCTTCCCGAAGCCGATTTATTTATGAAGGATTTTATCCCGTCGTTCAGCTTATCGCTTGACGAGCAAAAATAATTTTTTAAGTGAGGAAAGAAAAATGAGCTTAAACAAAAAACAGAAGACCCTTTTCGGCATAATAGGCGCGGTTTTAGCCGTAGCGCTTAAAGCGGTTGCGGTTATGCTGGCGGTCAGCTCTTGCGGTGATGAAACAATTTATGCACCGAAAGATCTGATAACCGTAACCATTGATGAACCGGGTATAGAGCTGACCCTTAATAATCAGAAAAACGTTATTGGTGCTACGGTGGTGGGAAATAGTGATATCGATCCCGAGTATCTTAAAAATATCCATTTCCAGACCGCGTTAGAGCGCATTTTAAGTGAGCTTAAATCAGACGGCACATTTAACGGCGGCGCCGATGATGCGATGCTGATTATGGTAGAGAGTCTCAAAGAAGAGGATTATAATACCATAGGCGATTTGGTCAACGATGTGTGGTCCCGCCACGGTTATTCGGCTAAAATGCTGCCCCTTTATATAAAGGCAAGGCAGGCGTCTATCGAAAAGACGGCAGAGCAGAAGGGTATTACGTATGCTAAGGCGTATTTCTGCCAGAAAACCGCAAAAGAGAGCGAAAATCTTAAAGCCGATGAGCTGTACGGCAAGAGCATCGCCGAAATCTATAAACTGTGGGTAGAGGATAAGAGTGATGACCATATAAATTCTGTGATTAACTCTCTTAACAGTTCTCAGATAGAAATAGAACCGCCCGTATCAAGTAGTGAGGTCGCAAGCGGTGAAGGTTCTTCTCATAACACTTCGAGCGGCAGCTCGTCTTCAAGTTCTTCGGGCGGCAGCAGTTCTTCTGAAACTCAGGGAAGCTCATCCTCGCTTCCGTCATCGGATGATAGCTCCTCGCAGGGAGGCACATTTGAAACGAGTATGTCGCAGGCAGATGACGGCGGCTGGGTCGACGGTTGGTATTAATAAAAATAAAAAGCAGAGCAAAATTGCTCTGCTTTTTTAATGCGAGTTAATCTGTAAGCCGAGTTCTGTCTTGAACGACTATCTATCTCGACGCAGAATCGCTTCTGCGCTCTAGCCACTTTTGGGGGCACACCGGACAAGTGTATAGCCCGCTTTAGTGTTGCTCCGGATAGGGTTTACAGGGCTGTTCAGTCTCCTGACAGCCGGTGAGCTCTTACCTCGCCTTTCCACCCTTACCGCACAAAAAGTGCGGCGGTATATCTCTGTTGCACTTTCCCTAATGTCACCATCGGCAGCCGTTAGCTGTTATCCTGTCCTGCGGAGCTCGGACTTTCCTCAGGCATAATGCCCGCAGCCGTTCGGTTAACTCGCAAAAGTATTGTAACATAAAACACTTTTTGTGTCAAAGATAAAAACTTTCGAATACAATATAAATAGTGATATATTTCGGAGGTTTTTTTGATGGACATAAATAATTTGCCTACATACTTCCTCGCGGCAAACTCAGCCGACGGTTTTTATTCCAAATTTCAGGATAGTTATTCAGCCACGCTCGGCTGGAAGGCATACATAATAAAGGGCGGTCCCGGTACGGGTAAATCATCTCTTATGCGGCGTATTGCCCGTACAGCGGTAGAGCGGGGGGTGCGCACCGAAATTTGCTCCTGCAGTTCCGACCCGCGGTCTCTGGACGCCGTAATCTTTCCCGATATTAAAAAGGTAATACTTGACGGCACCGCGCCTCACACAGTCGAGCCGAAATATCCCGCCGTTTGCGAGCAGATAGTAAATACGGGCGCATTTTGGGATGACGGGAAGCTTTACGGTAAAGAAAAAGCGGTACTCGACCTTTGCGCCGCTAATTCCGCATATCATAAAAAAGCGTCACAGTATATTATGGCGGCAGGGCAGCTAAGCAAAGCGAATTTCGGTATGGAACTTGCCGCTACCGATATCGATAAAACCTTTTCCTTTGCAGGGGGACTCGCGAAAAAATATATCCCCGTAAAACGAAAAAAATCTGCAAAAGAATGGGTGAGATTTTTAAGCGGCATTACGCCCGACGGAGTAGTCTTTTATGGGGATACAATTAATAAGGTTACAAAAAATCAGGTGGTTATTGAGGGTAAATACGGCGCGGTATCTACCATTATAATGTCCTGCATCCGCGATTCCGCTCTCGGTGCGGGTTATGAAATAATAACCATTAAAAACGAACTGTTGCCGATCGATATCATAGACCACATCATTATCCCTGAGCTGAGCCTCGCTTTCTGCACCGAAAGCCGAGATAAAATAATAGAAAACACCGACCGCCGCATACATTCCCGCCGCTTTCTCGATGTTGCAGCCCTCTCGCGTAACCGCCAAAAGCTCACCTTTAACCGCCGCGTTATAAAGGAACTGCTATCCTCTGCTTGCGACTGCCTTAAAAAGGCAAAACAGACCCACGATGAAATAGAAAAATACTATATCGATATAATGGATTTCGATAGCCTTGGTGAATACGCCGCAGAGCTGGCAGAAAAAATTTTTAATTAAAAATTATACGCATAATCGTATTTAGGAAAGACTTGATTTTTCACAATTTAAAAATCTAAAAATATTTTTTAACCCTGACACTATTTGTCAGGGTTAATTTTTATAATGTGCTTGCAGCTGTGAAAAAACAAGACGCTGATTTCAAAAAAATAGTTACATTTTAATCAAAAAATTAAAAAAGAAAGGATGGAATTAAAAATGAAAACTATTTTCGGTGTTAATTCAGCTACACCAATAAACAAAAAGCTAAAGAACGGGTATACAATGTATGATTGGGTGATGAGACAAAAGGGATTTCCTGCGTTTTGCTTGAGAACACTCTGCGGCGAAGATAAAATTACTGCAGAAGAAATGGGGTTTCTGGAGAGCAAGGACTGCAAAATAGGTTTAGTTATCCGTGACCTAACCGAAGCAGAGGTTTCAGGCGTAAGCGGAACAGCGGCGGCTTTGCGTGCAGCAAAAGCTGCAAAAGAATTAGGTGTTCTGCCGAATGGAGTTGTTATTATTTTTGCCGAAATTAAGCCTGAATGGAGCATTAATCATAATTGGATGATTTCGTTTGCAGAAACATTGGAGTCTAACGGTTATGTTCCGGGATTTATCGGTAACACGGATTCATCTAAAAACTTTAACTTTGACCGTCAGTGTAGCCATTTTGTACAGGCAACAAACGATGTAAATCACTTTGGTGCAGTCTTTATGGCATCCGAGCCTAAGCGTGACGAAATGCCCGAAGAATGGGCGCCCTATTGCCCGTCGGCTTTGGAGCGTGAGGATATGAGTTTTTGGTGTTGCGGTACAACTACATTTGATTATATTCAGGTGGAAGATGTATATGCAAAGGACGATAAAGTCCTTGAAAATATGTGGTAAAGGAGGTATAAT
>JAZULY010000049.1:0-1852 GCA_045603355.1 Acutalibacteraceae bacterium
CATATCAAGCCTCGAGCAGAAAATAGACAGCTTGACGCTCTCTTATACCTCCAAGACAACGGGCGGTATAAACAATATTAGAAACTCGAGCGGCTTAAACGGCGTTTCGGACGATTGGAGCTATACGGGCTCGGTTGTAGCGCAGCAGACGGCAGACGCGGTAAACAATACCGCCTCGGGCTCTATGTTTCGCTTGCGCGTCGGTACCCTGGCGCAAGAAATAACCGTTTTGCAGGGTAAAGAGTATACGCTGACCTTTAAGGCAAAAAGAGGCACCGCTAACCGCTGCTATGTGCTTATCAATAACGGCGGTAACGATACCTTTATTTTTGACGAGCAGGCAATAAATAACACCTGGGCGGAGTATTCTTTAACCTTTGCGGCAGCGGGTAACACCGTAACGCTTACAGCGGGTACCACGGGCTATTATTTGTATGTGGCGGACTTTATGTTAGCGGAGGGCAGCCAAAAGCAAAATTGGACTCCCGCGCCTAACGAAATCTATACCGAAAATGTAAAGATAGACCGCCGAGGCATTAACATTACGAACTCCGAGAGCTCCACAGAAACCATTATAGACCATACGCAATTTGCAGTTAAGCACGCGGGAGCGGTAGTCCTTACCGTAAACAAAGACATACTACGCTACGCAAAACCGAGGTAACGGACGAGCTGACAGTAGGTAAAGGCAAGTTTGTACCGCAGAGCGCAGGGCTTGACATTGTATTACTCGATTAAGGAGGCGACACTATGGCAACATTTAAGAGTAACTCTTATGAGGGCAGATACTTACAGCTCACTATTACCGAGTCTGTAAATGTAAAGGCTAACACCTCTACGCTTACCTGGACGCTGCAATGCTTGGGCGGCTCGGTAAACTACTACTCCACCGCCCCGACTACCGTAACAATTAACGGTACCGTCGTTTACAGCAAAGGCGCGACCTCTTGGGACTCCTACGCTTTCCCCGCAGCCAAAGGCTCCACAAGCGGCACAATTACCGTAGCCCACGGCTCGGACGGCAAAAAGAGCATTACCGTAGGATTTTCGACGAGAGTATACTACTCCAGCGCGCAAGAGTACGGCGGCAGTATGACTCTTACAAATATTGACCGCACAGCTCCTAAGGTTACTCTTGCAACCTCTAATATAACAGCCTCAAGCGTAAAAATTACGGTTACAGCCTCGACTACCGCTAATCGTTGGTGGTATTCAACAAACGGCGGCTCCTCTTGGGTGGAGTTTAACTCTACGGACGGCACCTCTAAAGAATACACAATAACGGGGCTTACGCCTAACACCTCGTACAGCATACAAGTATGCGCGAGAAAAAAGACAAATGATGTAGACGGCTACTCGAGTAAAACCTCCGTAAAGACGCTCGGCGGCTCGGTTATATCCTCCGTGAGTGCCTTTACCGCCGACGCAGCTACGGCAAAAATAACAATGTCGGTAACGGTATACAACACGAGCTACACGCACACGCTCGTTATTAAAAACGGCTCTACAACCGTTTTAACTATAACGGGCTTGAGCTTATCCAACGGCTCGAACACTATAACGCTTACCGCAGCGCAACGCTCTACGGTGCTTGCGGCTATGTCGGCTCTAAAGAGCTTTACGGGCACCTTTACGCTGACAACCTATAGCGGCAGTACGCAAATAGGTACCGCCTCGGAGAAAACGGCTACGGTGCAGACAACCTCCGCGAACTCTGCGCCGACCTTTACGGCGTTTACTTTTGAGGACTCCAACGCAACAGCCGTAGGCGTTACGGGCAATAATCAAATTTTAATACAGAATATCTCAACGCTAAAGCTGACTTTGACAGCGGCTACAGCAAAGAACGGCG
>JAZULY010000050.1:0-35315 GCA_045603355.1 Acutalibacteraceae bacterium
GTGTTCGAAAAAAGCCACAGCACAGAGCATCCTGCCACCCCAGCCAAAAATCGACAAATCTCGACAGAGGTTTATCGATTTTTACTTATTCACTCTTCACTTTTCACTCTTTTGTTTGTAATAAAATTTCCCCTTTTTAAATAAAATCATAACAGAAAACTTATGAGGAGATTTTATATGGATAGAACTGTTGAAGAATATATCGCGGAGTTGCGGGAAATGCAACGGCGCAGTCGTTTACCCGCAGATGCACCCGAAACAATAACCGCCGCGGACGGCATTACGGGTAACTTAATTGTTATAGTGACACACTCGCGCGGTACGTTTCCCGTGAGTAACGCTAAAATTACGGTACTGGGCGACGGTGACGAGGTAACTACTGTATATACCGATATCAGCGGACGCTCACCGAAAATCACCCTGCCTACCGTATCGCGCGACTTCTCAGAAACTCCCGAAACGAACGGAAATGCAGTAGCCAAGTACTACGATATCCAGATTGACTCGGACAATTTTGTAAGCGTGCTTATTAAAAATATTCCAATATTCGAAGGAGTTACCTCGTTACAGGGTTATGATATGGTATACCGTGGCTCGGTTAATGACCAACAAATGCAGATAATAGAACTCCCTACCAACAACGTGTGAGGTGATAAAATGCCGATTATTCCGTACATACCTACCAACATAACCGTACATCTCGGCAGACCCGACCAGCCTGCCGAAAACGTAACGGTTCCCTTTACCGATTACATTAAAAATGTGGCTTCGGGTGAAATTTATCCTACCTGGCCCGAGAGCTCGCTCAGAGCCAACATTTACGCAATTATAACCTTTGCGCTAAACCGCATATATACCGAGTGGTACCCCGCACAAGGCTATGATTTTAATATAACAAACACAACCGCTTTTGACCAGTCGTACGCTAAAGACCGCGAGGTGTTCCAGAATATCAGCGTTATTGTTGATGAAATTTTCAATGAATACATTGTGCGACAAGGCGAGGTACAGCCCATTTTTGCACAGTTCTGCAACGGAACAACCTCGACCTGCGCAGGTCTTTCTCAATGGGGTACCGTTTCCTTGGCAAATCAAGGCTTAAATCCATATCAGATACTGCAAAACTATTACGGGGATAATATAAATATAATCGATACCGCCGTTGTTCAGGATATTGAGGAGTCTTATCCCGGTGAGCCGCTGCGCGTTGGAGATGCAGGTAACGATGTAAAACTGTTTCAGCAGCAGCTCAACAGAATTTCGCGTAACTACCCCGCTATCCCAAAAATCGATATAACAACGGGAATTTTCGATAATCAAACGCGTCTTGCGGTCGAAAAATTTCAAGAAATTTTTAATCTGCCGATAAACGGTACGGTCGATAAGTCAACTTGGTATAAAATTAAAGAAATTTATAACGGTGTTAAGCGTTTGGGCGAATTACTTAGCGAAGGACTGACGCTAAGTGAAGTTACACCGCAGTACGCAAGAGAGTTAACACTCGGTATGAGCGGATATGATGTAATAACCATTCAGTATTATCTGAATGTAATTGCATATTTTAATTCGAATCTTAATATATTTCCTATCAGCGGCACATTTGATGCTGCAACTCAAAACGCGGTTAATGCATTCCAAACTGAATACGGTCTTCCTGTTACGGGAACTGTAAATGAGGCGACCTGGAATGTTATGACAGATGTTTATAAGGGCATTTTAGATTCTCTTCCACCCGATTATCAAGGCACGGCGGCAAAATTATACCCGGGATATTTTTTAACCCCGGGTGAGCAAAGCGAAAATGTCAGAGATTTGCAGACTTATTTGTCGGTGATTGCACAGAATAACCCGAACATACCACCCGTCAGCGTTGACGGGATTTACGGCAACGAAACCCGCGACGCCGTCTATACGTTCCAGGCGTTAAATAATTTGCCGCCTACAGGCTCGGTAGGTCCCGTTACCTGGTCGAAAATTGCAAATCAATATGATGCTATCGTCAACAGTTAACCTCTTTTTTATGTTTAATTAAAACAGTTAAACATAAAAACAGTATTACCGCTATCTCTAAAATCAATAATATAAAATTCATCTGCTTGCTCTCGAGTATGTCGTGCAGGGTGTTAAAGGACGCAAAGGTTACACCCAAAACGAGTACGAGAGCAAGCATTATTTTTTTGAAAATACTGCTCCCCTTTTCTGAGAAGCTTAAAATAACTTTAAGAATTACCGAGGCTTTTATCAATGACGCTAAGAAGTAGATATAATAGGTAAATCCGTCCATACGGCTGTAGGATTTACCGAGCATTATCATACCCGTCGCGGTGGCATACGGATAATCTGTTCCGCCGATTACATTTGTACCGAGCACCAAAACAATATTCAATATACAAATAAGCAGTATAAGCCCGCCTATCAGCGTGCCGAGCAGATAAATACGCCTCGCCTCTTTTTTATCGGTTAGATTTCCAATGAAAAAGGCGGCAATTACAATCTGACCTACACTGTGTATAAAGAATGTTAAGGTCTGTTTTAAAAAACCTTTCGGCGCAAATTTTAGGTTTTCTGTGAAAAGCCGTAACTCCATATTCGGTAACGATAACAAAAACAACAACATAAAAGAAATTGCCGCGAAAATGAGCCCCGTAAGCGAGAAAAGATAAATCAACTTCTTGTCTGCTCTTGCTAAAAGATAAGCTAAAAGCAAAAATATTACTGAAATAACTACCGATGAGGTATTCGGCAGGCGCACTTTATCAATAAGCATCACATAATCTTTACAGGTTATCAAAAAACTAATTACTGATAATGCTAAAATTAATACTATAAACGTTACTTTTAATGGTTTTGGCTCAAAAACCATTAAATCGAACATACCGTTTTTTTGTAGATAACAAAACAAATAAGACACGGCAATTCCAATACCCAGATTCGCTATTACGCCGAACACTGCTTGGTCGGTGTTTTCTCCCTTCGGAAAGGCTATAAGCAGATTTCCGAAAAGAAAAATTGCAATCATACATATACTATGCTTATAGTAGCTGATATCCCTTTTCATTTACAATTCACCTGCAATTTTTACATTGACCGAAACATCATCCGAGTCTATACCCTCGCCGCCTATGAGTGACAATAATTCTTTTTTCTCCAGAGTCTTTATAACGGCAGTTATTTTTTCCGTTAGTTTACTTTCGATTTCTTTCTTATCTTTGATTTCTTCAAAATTATTAAGGGTGATTTTTGTTTTAATCTCCCCCGTCAAGTTTAAATTTGTCTTACCCTTTTTAAATGCAAGCACCTCGCCGCCCAACACAATTTTACAAGTTTCTAAATCATTACAAAGCAGATATAAAATCTGAGCATCTGTATAATTAAAAATATTTTTACACCCGTTTTCTGTAAATGCCGCGCATCCCTCTATTTTATATCCGCCCGAATAATCAATATACGTCAATTTATACACACTGCCGCCCGTATACTGTCCGTCAATCACCCGAACTAAGGTATCGTTTTCGGTAATGCCCGATGTAATGTCGCCAAAATTCATCAAATTCATCATCTGATAACCCGCGGGCTGCTTATCCTCATTAGAATTAATCAAATTGCCCGCAGACTCAGTTGCAACCACCCTTACCGCGAGAGGGATGCTTTCGTTATCGGCGGCATATAAAAATATATCCTTTAGTTGCGCGCCGCTGAGGCGCGTGCTTAAAACAAGTATCGGGCACTGGGAAAATATAATATCGCCATCCGCCGATTTTTCTAAATCAGAAACAGCAGCAGCTAAATTTTCTCCCATTCCTTCGAGTATCATAATACTGTATTCATCGGCATTACTGTTTTTATTGATGTTAATACATTCAGCCGTCAGCAAAATATTTTTGCCTTGTGAGTCTATGCCTATCGATGCCACAATTATTCTATCCTCAGGCTCGGTATAGTCACTGCTACTCCTGCAACCCGATAAAAAGAAAAGGAATACCGATAAGGATATAATCAAAAATTTTTTCAAGTTATTTCCTCATTCTGAATCGTCGTAAATTTTCGGTAAGAGACCGCGGGCGCGAAATCATAAATCTCCACGGAACACGAATAATAGTGTCTTTCAGGCTGCTTTTCGTGGAGATTTCTAAAGAGGACGTATAATCAGCGCCAAAAGATTTCAAAGAATAAATATGGATAAACATAAGCGTCATACCCGTAAAGAAGCCGAAAAGCCCGAAAAAAGACGAAAGTATAATTAAAAAGAGTTTATAGTAAAAAACCGACACCTTAAGACGCGGCACCATAAGACTTGCAATACCGCTGAAAGCGACTACGATTAAAAGCGGCGCGCTGACTATCTTTGCCTCAACCGCCGCCTGACCGACTACCAAGCCGCCGACGATGCTGAGCGCATGGCCTACGCCCTGCTGCATGCGAATACCCGTTTCCTTCAGTATTTCAAAAATTATACTAAGGGTTACACATTCGGCGAGTGTGGAAAAAGGTATTCCGCCGCGCGAGGTTGCAACTGTAAGCAGAAACGACGCGGGTAGTAGTTGCGGATTGTATATAGTTAGTGCAACATAAAGTGCAGGCAAAAACGTGCCGATAAAAAAGCAGAGATAACGAAGAATTCGTCCAAGACCTGCAAACCAGAAATTCAAATAATAGTCATCATCCGACTGGAAATTTTCGGCAAACAGATACGGCATTGTGAGTACCACGGGTGTGCCGTCCACCATAAGCGCTACCCTGCCCTCGAGCAGACGCGCTGCTACGATATCGGGACGCTCGGTGCTGCCTATCGTCTTGAACATAGAATATCGATTGTCGTTTATAAGTTCGTTGATATAATTACTATCAAGTATCCCGTCAATATCAATTTTTTCTATTCTCTTTTTTATGATTTGGACGGTTTTCTTATTTACTAAGGAGTCAATATAGCATAGAAACATTTTTGTATCGGTTTTTCTGCCGCAACGCAGAAATTCTACACTCAAATCAGGTGTTGGTAATTTTCTGCGAAGCATCGCGAGATTAAGCATTAATGCTTCATCAAAGCCCTCACGCGGACCCTGCATTACCCTTTCGTCACTCGGCTCGTTGATTCCTCGGGTTCTCCAGCCCTTGGTGTTTATAACAAGCGCGGTGTCGCAGGTGTCTATAAGCAAAACCGTGTCCCCGTAGAGAACACCCGACAGCATTTCAAAAATATCAGAGGTTTCCTTGATTTCGTTAGCGAAAAGCACCTGCTTTTTAATATAATCGACGAGACTTTCTGTGTTATTATCGGCGTCGGAAATTACAAGCGGCTCGATTATAGATTCATTAAGCAGCATTGTGTTTATCATACCGTCCATAAACATGAGTGTACACTCGAATTTTACTTTGTTTGCAGATATTATATCCCTTGTTCTGAAAACAGCGTCGTTTGCAAAAATCTCTGCGAAAAGTTGATTATTCTCTTTAAGGCTGCTGCTTATTTTTTCACCTTTATAGCTATACAATTCTTTCATTTTTCAACCCCGAAACAAGCTTTTAAATAGTATCTGTCTTTTCTTTCCTAATATGCAAAAAACTCCCGATAAACGGGAGTTTTAAACTTTAAGCCTTTAATCGGAGTCTTAATTTATCGGCTATCATTGCAATAAATTCGCTATTTGTTGGCTTGCCGCGATCATTTTGTATAGTGAAACCAAAATAGGAGTTTAGCACATCTATATCGCCTCTATCCCAAGCAACCTCAATAGCGTGTCGAATAGCACGCTCAACGCGGGACGATGTCGTATTATAACGCTTTGCCACAGTGGGATATAAAATTTTGGTAACCGAATTTATAACCTCGGTATTATTTACCGATAGAATTATCGAATCGCGCAGGTAGTGGTAGCCTTTAATATGTGCAGGAACGCCGATTTGATGTATTATTTCGGTGACCATAAGCTCTAAGTCGGTATCGCTTGCCTTGTTTTCCCTTTGGGCTTCAACGTTACGCCAGCTTGAAAATTTTATAATTCTGTCAGCCATTGTCTTTATATCAAACGGCTTAATAAAATAGTAATTAGCGC
The DNA here is from genome assembly GCA_045603355.1 of Acutalibacteraceae bacterium. Taxonomy (GTDB): domain Bacteria; phylum Bacillota; class Clostridia; order Oscillospirales; family Acutalibacteraceae; genus SIG565. Next base: position 6,054 of record JAZULY010000050.1, read on the forward strand.
CTGCAGACAGGGTTTCTTTTTCAAGCATTGGGTTATCATAACTCGAAATCGCCATAACCATAGGCTTATCGGGCATATCAGAATTCTTAATATTATCAAGAACGCCCAAAATATCAAGGTTTGGCATAAATACATCGGCAACGACTACATCAGGTTTAACCCTTTTAACACAGTCGAGCAATTTGAAACCATCCTTTTCGCATAAATTTGTTTCCATTCCGTATTCATCAAATGCCTTGCGGCACGCATTCCCAAGTTCCGTTGTATTGTCTGCGACAACAACCTTCAGTTTTTTACTCATATCATTCTTCCTCTCCTGAAATGTTATCCATATATTAACACATAAATTTTGAGATTTCAAGAGTTTTTGTGAACTTTTTTGGAATTTTTTAGAAAAATGACATTAATAATTCTTGTTATTTTAACAAAATAGTTTTTTTTAACGCTTTTTATTACATAAATTTACAAAAAAATGCCCACACTGTACAAGTGTGAGCATCAAATAAATTTTAAACCTTTTTCCAGGTGCGCTTATTAAATAGAATGAGCACAGGCAGAATTTCAAGTCTGCCGAGCATCATAATAAAGGTTAAGATGATGGTAGAAAAATCATTATAGCCTGCAAAGTTTGAATAAGGGCCTACTGCTTCAAAAGCGGGACCGACATTCGAAATACAGGCCAGTACTGCCGAGAAATTACTGAAAAATCCGTGTTTTACCTGATAATTTCCCGCGTCTGAGGCGATGTTGACGATTTCTCCATTGACGCCATCAAATGATAATAAGAATATCCCTATAACAAATATGAAGAAATACAAGGTGATGAAAGCAAATACATCATTGATGGTTTTTTTTTCAAGTGTCTTACCTTCAAACTTTGTTTTCGGCACATATCGGGGATTAATAAGATTTCGTACATTGATATAAGCCCCCTTCATTGCTATTACGATACGGGAAACCTTGATACCGCCTGCCGTAGAGCCTGCCATAGCGCCGATGAACATTACTACAACAAGCGTAGTTTTTGCAAGCATCGGCCAGACGCCGTAGTCGGTTGTGGTATATCCCGCCGTAGTCATTAAGGTTGACACTTGGAACAGCGAATGCCTGAACGATTCTTCTGTAGTATAAACCTGTGGGAATGCCTCGAATTTACCGACAAGGCTTATGAAGACGAAAGCAACAGCTGCGCCGATAATCATAAAATAACTTCTGAATTCTTCACTGCGAAGAACATCCTTTACCTTACCTATTAACAGTAAATAGTACAGACTGAAGTTGCATCCGAATAGAATGAGGAATATTGACATCACGTACTGAGCAAAGGGGGTGAAATACTCCATACTGCCCGGTATAAAACCAAAACCGCCCGTTCCGGCACAGCCAAAGGTAGTAAGAAAGGCATGGAACACCTTATCCCTACTATAAGCCGTTGCCGCTTCCACACCCAAGTCATTACACATCGCACCGTAATCCGTCAAAGGACCAAGACAAAGAATGATGATTTGAAGTGCGGTCATACTCAAATAAATGAGGTACAAAATTCTGGTTGTTACCTTCATTTTGGAAACGATTTTTCCAACCTGCGGTCCGGGGCTTTCGGCACGAAGTAGATGCATGGAAGAACCATCGTTACTTTCGGGAATGAAGATAAGCACGAATACAAGAATACCCATACCGCCTATCCAATGCGAAAAGCTTCTCCAAAAGAGCGTAGAATGTGACACCGCTGTTATATCGGTAATTACGCTTGAACCTGTGGTGGTGAAGCCCGACATAATCTCAAAACAGGCATCTATATAGTTAGGAATATCCCCATTGATAACAAACGGAATGGCGCCGAACAGTGTCATAACGATCCACACCATTGTCGTTAGAGCAAAGCCTTCCTTCTGATAAAGGTTATTTCTTTCTGGCTTTGGAATCTGAAGCAGAAAACCGATTGCTGCGAGAATTACGATGGGTATTAAAAATGCTAAAATATTTTTAAATGACTCATTGTAGATAAAACAAATTGCAAGAGGCGCAAGCATCAGAATCGCCTCTAAAATCATAATTTTACCTAATATCCTGCCTAATTTTTTATATTCCATAACGCCACCCTATTCGATTACGTCGTTCAGATCGTCAAAATTCTTATGGGTTGTTACAACTACGACGTTATCGCCTAACTTGATTTCAGAATTACCGTCAGGAATAATCACTTCGTTCTTACGAATAATGCATGCGATAAGACAATTGTTTTTCATATTCAGCTCGCGTAAGGGCTTGTCGTAGAAATCCTCTTGCTTCTTTGCTGCAAACTCCAAAGCCTCTACCTGATTATTTACAAGCTGATACATAGTTAAAACGTTACTGCCTACCGCATTTGCAAGCGCGCGGATATAACTGATGATTCTACCTGCAACAACGTGCTTGGGAGAGACATTATTATCGATGCCAAGCTCATCAAGCATACCGTACAGATCATCATTTTTAATCTGAGTAATAGCCTTTTTAACATTTTTCTTGTTGGCAAACATAGATACGATTATATTTTCTTCGTCAATATCAGTCAGCGCAACAAAAGCATCCATAGCTTCAATGCCTTCTTCGATCAGAACATCGTGCTGTGTGCCGTTGCCGCAAATCACGGTTGCACGCGGCAGGAATTCTGCCAACCCTTCACATGCAGCCGCATCATCTTCAATAAGTTTAACAGCATATTTCTTTTTAGATAATGCATCGGCAAGATAATATCCGATTCTACCGCCGCCAACAATCATAATGTTTTTGAAGGGAGATTTAACGAGATTAGCTTCAGACAGAAAATTACCAAGGGTTTTCGCCTCAGCGGTAAAATGTATTCTATCCCCTTCTTCAATCATAAAGTTACCCGAGGGTATAATAACCTCGTCGCCGCGCTGAACTGCGCAGATAAGCACCTTTGTGCTGAGCTTTTGACCGAGAGAAATAAGGGTTTCACCTATCAGCGAGCAACCCTTTTTAGCAATTACCTCAACGAGAGATACTCTGCCTTTTGCAAAATGCTCAATCTCATTAACGGAGGGCAGGTTAATGATGTTGAATATTTCATTTGCCATCTCCATTTCGGGATTTACAATCATAGCAATACCGAGGTCGTCCTTCATTGCTATAATTTGTTTTCTGTAATCGGGATTACGAACACGTGCTATAGTGTTCTTTACTCCGTTCTTTTTAGCTACAAGACAGGCAAAAACGTTAAGCTCGTCACTGTTGGTCAATACGATGGCAAGGTCCGCATCCTTCATATTCGCCTCTTTTTGAATATCCATGCATGCGCCGTTACCAACAACGCCATAAACATCGTATTTTTCAATAAGGCTTTCTACCTTGTCCTTGTCCTCATCAATAATCGTTATCGTGTGACCTTCACCCGATAAATTTTTGAGTATGGTCTTACCGATTGTACCAAGGCCGATAATAGCTATTTTCATTGCCTAATCTCCTTTTGTTTTTCATTTAATTGATGAAAATAAAACAAAATCTCGCACTGTGTAAAAACATCATACATATATGATTTATCATTATATATCAGATTAAAACAAAAAGCAATATAAAATAGAAAGAGGTTCACTCAAAGAGTGAACCTCTTTCTATTTTAAGCTACCCAGGCGCCGCTTGTATTGAAATAATACCAATTACCGCCAAGATATTGCCATCCCGTAAGCATATTGCCGCCGTCAGCAAAATAGTACCAGGTAGAGCCATCAAGCAACCAACCCGTCGCCATATTTCCACCCTCGTAGAAATAATACCAATCAGAGCCTATGTATTGCCAACCGGTTGTCATAGCACCGCCTTCATTCATATAGTACCAGGTGCCGCCTATATTCTGCCAACCGGTCATCATAGCGCCGCCTTCGTTCATATAGTACCAGGTACCATCAACATTTAGCCAACCTGTTACCATATTACCGCCGTCAGCTAAGTAGTACCAGGTGCCGCCGAGGTTGAGCCAACCGGTCATCATGGCGCCGCCTTCATTCATATAGTACCAAGTACCGCCTATATTCTGCCAACCCGTTACCATATTACCGCCGTCAGCTAAGTAGTACCAGGTACCATCAACATTCAGCCAACCTGTCTGCATTGCTCCATTTTCATCGAAGAAATACCAAAAGCCATTTATTAGTTGCCATTTTGTTTGAACAATACCGTCATAATTTGTATAATACCAAGTATCATCTACCGCAATCCAACCAATAGCCATTTCACCTAAAGAATTCATGCAATACAAATTGTCGTTTTCATTCAACAATCCGTATGTCAAAAATCCGTCCTTATAATGATATTTTTTTCCATCGATTTCTCGCCATCCATCAGGTTTTAAGTACCAATCATACAATACGTTAAAATCAACGGTATTTTCGTCAATACCATCAAGCTTACCAACAGAAGTATATTGCCACATCATATAATTTTCAATTCCGTCCTCGGGCGAAAAAGAGGCACTTGGAAAACCGTTATCACTACCGTAATTTGCTATCCATCTATAATAAGCATTTAGTTGCGGTGACTTAAGATATTCATTCCAGTAATTTTCATTGGCATATATACCAGGCTTATAACCGTTAGCTATGAATTTTGAAATATAAACATTAGCAATTTGTATTAAATCACACTCACCACCGTGAGTTTCAATATCAACAAAAACCGGAAAAGTAGGATTAGCTCCCGTCTCATTAAGAATTCCAATAACATTCTGTGCCTGTATTTCAGCTTTCTCTATTGTTGTTGCCGTATTAAAATGATACACACCGTACGGTATTTGCAGTCTTTCCAAATTCTCAATATATTCATCGAATCTGGTATCCTTTGAGTCTCCGTTATTTTCGGTAGTAGTGCCGCCATAACTAATTCTGAGAATGACTCCGTCTATATCGGTTTGTGCCAATTTATCCCAATCAATATTCCCCTGCCATTTAGAAATATCAATTATGAATAAATCTGCACCTTCAACACAAACGCCACTATTATTAAATAAATATTTAACGTTATCAATCGTTGCCCAACCGATTTGCATTGAACCATCTGAATTCAAATAATACCTGTTTTCATCCAGGTTCAACCAACCGGTATGCATTGTGCCATTGTCGTTGAAGTAATACCAGGTATCATTTATGTACTGCCAACCGGTCTGCATTGCTCCATTTTCAGCAAAGAAATAAGAAGTGTCATCAAGATTTAACCAACCGGTATGCATTGTGCCATTGTCATTAAAATAATACCAGACTTCACCTATGTACTGTAAACCGGTCTGCATAGCTCCGTTTTCAGCGAAGAAATACCAATTGTCATCAAGATTCAACCAACCGGTTTTCATCACTCCGTCTTCATCAAAATAATACCAGACGCCATCGATATTCTGCAAACCGTTTGATGGTATGCCTGAGCTGTTGTAATGTACGGTTGCTTCGCTTAAAGAGCCGTTGCTGTGCTGAATTACAACGTTGTTCCATTCTTCCTCGGTGCCCTCGTAATAAATATCGGTTATATTATTAGAGTCCTCAAAAGCACTGTTATATATGATAGAAATATTTTTTGAAAAATAAATTCTTTTAACACTGTTGCAGCCTCCAAAGAACCCCGATGATACCGTTTTTGAAAAGATAGTTACATCTTCAAGGCTGCTGCAATAGCAAAATGCACAATCACCAATACTTGTAACACTATCGGGGATGGTTACGCTCGTAAGACCAGAGCAACCGTCAAATGCAGAAGAACCGATACTTGTAACGGGATATCCATCGATAGTATCAGGAATTACAAGGTCGCCCGTAACGGCGGTATCACAATCGGTAATACGGGCTTCACCGTTTGATATACTATATATTAACTCAACACCGTTAACTGTCGTTGTCTCCGCGCTTGCCGTAATACTTAATAAACCAAACGGGCAAACAGAAAGTATCAAAACGACCGATAATATTGTTGCTAAAAACTTTTTCATAATTTACCATCCTTTTCTAAAAAGTGCGGCTACCGAAGTAACCGCACAAAAAACGCAAACCCCGATAGTCGCCAAACTAATTGGATAAGACAAGAACGTACATCTAATCATTATCGGACGGAATTTGCATTTTTATCAAATTCAACCAATAATAAATAGATGCACAAATAGAGCCTTATAAACATAAAAAGCTCTCGTCAAATTTTATTCAATTAGTTTGGCAATATATAGTTTATCACACTTGTACCGAATTGCAATAATATAAATTTATGGTAAAATAAAACAAAGCATCCCTTGTGTAAAGGGATGCTTGTTTATGATGCGTTTTTTAATTGTTTATTCGCAACACTCTGCGCCGATTCAAGCATTGTTTCGGCATACACGCCGTAGCCTGTGGTCGCGTCGTCTATCAGAACATGCGTCACCGCGCCGATCAGTTTACCATTTTGTATAATGGGACTTCCCGACATACCCTGCAAAATACCGCCTGTTTTATTTAATAATTCATGATCGGTTATTTCAACGATCAGGTTCTGATTCTCATTTGATAAATTTTTTACCTTCTTAACGTTACAGGTATAAATGACGGGTGTATCGTTGTCGATGGTGGTTATTATATATGCTTCGCCATTACTTACTTCCTGCTTCAGTGCTACGGGTATCAGACGCGAGGTGTCAAACTCTTCATTTGTAATTCCGTATACGCCGCACTCGCAGTTGAGCACCATATCAGCGTACTTTTCGGTTGTTATACTCCCCTTTAATTCGCCGGGTGTACCCGTTTTGGCGGTTTCATAGGATATAATTCTCGCTGTCAACAATTCCCCCGAATTCAGCGTTAAAAGCTTGCCCGTATCAGAGTCACACACACCATGACCGAGACCGCAAATTACGTTACCGTTCGGTGAGTAGAATGTAAGTGTACCAATACCCGCCGAACTGTCCCTTACCCAGATGCCTGCTTTGTAAGCTCCCGTGCTTTGTGATTTTACGGGAGTCACCTTAATTGACATTTCCTTTTCTTCGCGTGTGAAAATGACCGTCAGCGGTTTACCGCCCGATTCTTCGATAATTTTGCTTACATCACTGTTTGAATATACGGGCGTCTGGTTTATGGATATAATCAGGTCGCCTACCTTTAGTCCCGCATCACTTGCAGGGTTTACAAAGCCAGAGGAAGAATCAACATCGGTTAAATCTACCACCAGAACACCTTTAGTATATATCTTCATACCAAAGGGTGTGCCAAGCGGCAGCACATACATTTCATCAACCAACTCAACATTAGTCTGTCCTACAGGGATTACACCAAAAATCTTTAGGTCGACATCATATTTAGACCCAACGCTGAGTGTATTTGATACATTTTTGAGATTTTCCCCACAATAAGAGGCTTTAAGCGGCACTACTGTATCTACCTTTAAATTCTCCCCCGAAAACACGCGGTAACTGCTCGTTATCTTACCGCTTACCGAAAAAATTAAAGAAAATATAAGTATACACAGTAGTGACAGCGTTACGCTTAAAGCCTTGAAAAAGCCCGCTGCTTTTCGCATAAAAAATCACTTCCTTTTATATTCTTAATTTTCACCGTTTGCAAAAATTTATTAGAGTAAAAATTAAGACGAAAATACAAAAGGAAGCGTTTCTTCTAAAAATTTTCTGTTTTTACTAAAATTGTTTCATTACCTATAACATCAATGTCGTTCCATGGAATTATGATATCGTTTTCTCTGCCGAAAAGACCTAAAAAATGATTTTTGCCGTAGATGATAATTGAGGTTAACTGCCCGCTTTCGGTGTTGAACTCAACGTCGGACACATTTCCTATTACGGCGCCGTTTTTAAGGCATACCACCTGTTTATCCTTTAGTTCATCAATTTTGCAAATCATAAATATCCCTCCGAGATATTATATGATTAACAAAACCAAAACTTACTTTTTAATTTTTTGAAGCGCAAATTTTTCAAGGCGCGAAACCTGTGCCTGCGAAATACCTATTTCGTGCGAGACCTCCATTTGGGTTTTACCGCACATAAAACGAAGGTTTAGAATGCGTTTTTCACGGTCGCTGAGATTTTTAATTGCCTCTCGCAGAGAGATTTCCTGCAGCCAGTTATTATCGTCGTTATTGTCGCCTATCTGGTCAAGCACGCAGATGGTATCACCGCCGTCAGAATATATCGGCTCATAAATAGACATTGGCTCAACGATACTCTCAAGTGCGATTACAACATCTGCAGTGGGCAGTTCCATTTGGTCGGCGATTTCTTTAATTGTCGGCTCGCGGCGAAACTTGTTTGTAAGCTGCTCTTTAACCTGCATAGCGCGGTATGCGGTGTCTTTTATTGAACGGCTGACGCGTATCGGGTTGTTATCCCTTAAATACCGCCGAATTTCACCTATAATCATTGGAACGGCGTAGGTTGAAAACTTTACCCCGTGCGACGGCTCGAAGTTATCAATAGCCTTTATAAGCCCGATACAGCCGACCTGAAACAAATCGTCAAGATTTTCCCCTCTGCCCGTAAAACGCTGAACGACGCTCAGCACTAATCTGAGATTACCGTTAATTAGTCGCTCGCGCGCCGATTTACTGCCCTGTCTGACAAGGGATAAATACTCCTCTTTTTGCTTTTCCTTTAAAATAGGAAGTTTTGAAGTATCAACGCCGCAAATTACGACCTTTGTTTTATACAAGACAAACACCTCTCTCAGTAAAATTATTACCAAGTAAGGTATTAAATAATCTTAAAATAAGAAAAATGCCCGATAAAAATCGGGCATTAAAAATTACTGTTCGAGAACGCTTTTAAAATACTCAAAAACCTCGTTTTTAAGTGAATCTATCATTTGTTTTTTAGCGTCTAAACTCGCATCAGATGAAACAATACTAAGTATCTCACCTTTTGAAACCTCAGTTCTGCCTAAAATTAAATTTAGCAGTTCTTTAATGTTAGGCTTGCCGAGTTCTTTAAGCATATTGCTGCTCTTTGTTGCCTGAATTACGATTTCGCCGATAGCGGCAGAGCCGTATTCAATTTCATCGCTAAGCTTGATTTCATCGTCAGTAGCCTGTTCGGCAACTTCGGGCATCACTTCTTCGCTTTCGGTAGTTTCTGCCAAAATTTTCTCTTCCGGCTGATTTTTCAACTCTTCGAGTTCTTTTTCGAGCTTTTCGATATTATCGCACAGCGCCGCAATTTGCTGCTTTAAACGCCGATTCACAGCCTCTGACTGATGCAGTTTATCAAACAACTGACTATTTTGTTTCATTAACAGCTTCTTGTTCATCTTTTTCTCCGTCAATTTGATTATTTATATGCTTGCTTTTTTGCATATACATTTGTGTTTCGGTGGGCATTTTCTTGCGCCTTAACATATGCTCAAAGAAGCGTTTTGCGATATAGTAAAATACTGCGAATACGGGAACAGCAAGCAGCATACCGAGAATACCGAATAATCCGCCGCCGAGCAAAATTGAGAAGATAACCCAGAAAGCAGGAATACCGGTCGACTCGCCGAGAATTTTCGGGCTTATTATATTACCCTCGACCATTTGTAAAATTATGATGAAAATTACAAAATACAGACACTTAAGCGGGTCGTAAAGTAACAGTAGCGCCGCGCAGGGAATCGTTCCGATGTAGGGACCGAAAATCGGTATTAAATCGGTCACGGCGATAATCATGGTCAACAGCGTTGGGTACGGAAGCCCCATAATTGAAAAACCAATAAAACTGATAACACCGATTATAAGCGCATTTATCAGCTTACCATTAATATAGCCCATAAAAATCTGGTTGCTCTTTTTAACGATATCAAGCATAACCGTAACTGTGCGCTTATTAAATGTAGCATATAAGATTTTTTTGGTATGCGCTTTGAATGTCGACTTGCTGGCAAGCGCATAGACGGCAACCACTATGCCTATTACAAAATCGGATATGAAATTGGCAACACCGAGAATACCGTTATAAACGCCTTCAACAAAAACGCCGATATATTCTTCGAGAAGTGTCATCCATTCAGAAAAATTAAGGTATTTATCTACTGTAGGTGTCAAATCTTCAGGCAACTGCGAATACAAATTATGAAATAATGAATTTTCACCCGTAAAGACGGTTTCAATCCATGCAAGAATTCCTTGCCATTTCGGTGAAAAATCCTTAACAAAGGATGTAATGCTTGTTATGAAGTTCGGTATAATAAGATAAATAAGCGCGAAAATCACAAGAATAAAGGTAGTAATTGAAATGGTAATACCAATACCCATCGACAGTCTCGGGAAATCCTTGTTTTTCTTAGATAACTTTTTTAGTAATTTGGCGGTATGGCGCGTAACAAAATTGTTCAGCGGGTTAATTAAAAAGGCAATTACTAAACCGAAAATTACGGGTTGCAAAATATTTATAATCCTACCGAAAAAGGCAGAAATATATTCAAATTTATCAATTATAAAGAAAAAAGTAATAACTGCCGCAATAACACAAAATACGGTTATGCCGATTTTTGCGGGAGACAGTTTATTGCCTGCTTGAGAATTTTTCATTTTTATTTACACCACCGTAATGTTTAAATAAGAAAATTAAAAGTAAAAAAATTAATATACCCGTCACAGCGCCCGCGCCATCATACAAAACATCGGTAAAAACGCCTGCCCTGCCCGGTATAAAGGTTTGATGCCACTCGTCGCTTGCCGCATATAGTACGCTAAATACAAGAGCAATAATAACTGACTGACGCCTTTTGAGATTTTGATAACTTGACACAAAGCCGAAGGAAAACGCGCCAAGCAAAGCATAAACGCTAAAATGCGCGCCCTTGCGAACTACGTATTGGTATCGGCTTACAATTTCGAGCCGTTCAGCAGTACTCAAGGTTTCAAAATCAGGCATAAAAAGTTTTACAAAAAACTCAATAACGCTGCCGCTTTGTGAGGCTGATATATCGCCCGAAAACTCGGACATAACAAATATCAAAACCATAACAGCCATACTTAAAAATAAGAAAAGACATCGCTTAAAATTAGTTTTCATAGATTATATAATGCAAAGGGGCAAGTCATTTGCCCCTTTAACTTTCATTTATTGTACGTAAGGATAGGGATTAACCCAACTGCCGTTTTGTGCAATACCAAAATGCAGATGATAACCCGTAGACCAACCTGTAGAGCCTACATAACCGATGGTAGTACCGCCGCTTACATAACTGCCTACACTAATACCGCTTGCAGAACTCTTTAAGTGGGCATAAATAGTAAGATAATCATTACCTTGATATTTACCGTGGTCAATACGTACATTATTGCCGTAACCGCCACCGCAGCCGCAACTATAACTCTTGCCCCAGTTGTGAGAACATCCGTTATAAACCTTAGCAACCGTACCGCTGGCCGATGCAATTACAGGTTTGCCCGAAATACTTCCGCCCGCGATATCGATACCCTTGTGATTACCCTTATGAACAGAGTCGTTACTCTGCCAATAAGCACTTATATAATAGTGACCCGGAACCGGCCAAGAGAAATTGCCGTCAAACGGACCTGAATGAACAGAGCCTCCGGAAATTAAAGAATCAAGATAACTTTCTTTTTGTTGAATCTGAGCTTCAATGTTGTCAATATCACTGTTCAGCCCTGACTCGTCTTTTTGAATACCGGCAATTACACCGTTAATTTCGGCTACCTGAACATCAAGTTCAGCCTTCTTTGCATCAAGCGTTTTCTTGATTTCATCCTGTGCGGCACGACGCTCATTATTCGCCGCAATTTGCTTTTCAATATCGGCTATTGTAGCAACAATTTTATCGATGAGTATCTGATCTTGTATGGTCATAGACTTGGAAAGCTCGGATAATACAAGGAAATCGGAAAAGGACTCAGCGCCTAAAATCAGCTGAACATTATTAGTGGAATTGTTAAGCTGCATTGAGCGGATACGCTTTTTAAAGCGCTCCTTGGTATCAGCAATTTCGTTCTGCTGTTGGGTGATTTGCGCTTCGCTTTCAGCAATTTCATTTCTGTACTTAACAATCAAGGAATTGCAGGCGTCAATTTCCGCTTGGGTGTTATTAACCTGCTTTTGCAGAGCATCACGGATTTTTTGTTGATCTGCCTTTTGAGCCTTTAATTTTTTAAGTTCGGCTTCAAGTGCCTCTGATTGTTGTTCGAGCTCCTCAATTTCTGCCTTAGTATCCGAAACCTCATCGGCAGATACCGAGAAACCTACAGACAGAGCCGTAAATACTAATGTAAAAATTAATAAAACCGAAAATATGCGTTTTATAATTTTACGTGTCATAAATAACCTCCAAAGCTTTTGGGTTAGATGGCGGCAAATTCGCTTCCCTCTTTGCGTAGATATTTGTTTATTACAATTACACTACCAAAAATACCTGCGAAAACACCGATGATAATGAATATACCGAGTAACAGCACCGCTACATCACCGAATGCAATAACGGTTGTAGCACCGACGGTATCCATAATAGCATCGATGGCTACGCGGTAGCAGAAATATACAAGACATTCCGCAAAAAGTGCCGAAATAATACCGATGATAATACCTTCAACTATAAAGGGAACGCGAATGAACGAATCGGTTGCGCCGACCGCCTTCATAATGCTGATTTGTAGTTTTCTGTTATACATCGTAACGCGAATTGTATTTGAAACGATAACGAGAGCAATTATAAGCAGAATTGCAATAATCCATACACCCGCCATTGCAACACCGTTTTTAATAGAGTTGATGGTATCGGCGAGATCCTCTTGTGACTCAATAGAATCAACACCCGATATTCTTTCGATTTTATCAACTGTTTGTGAAAAGGTTTCCATACTCTCAAGTGTTACCTTTGCGCCGTCGGACAACGGGTTTCCGCCGTCCTCGTCGAGAAATTCAAAATACTGCTCCTGACCCGATAAAACAGACGCTTTAAGATCCTTTAATGCCTGCTCCTTGGTGAAATATTCAGCCGATACAACATTGTCTATTTTTTCAATTTTCTCACAGACGGCTCTACCCTCTTCCTCGTTGTGAATCAGGTATTTATCATCAGTCAGCTGGTCGGCAGGAATCGGATTTTCGTCGGCATAAATAACAGAGTTTGCATCGTTAAAGAATACCATTACAACATTCTGTTTCTCAAGGTTACCAAGAACCAAATCAACATTCATTGACACCAGTAACGCAAGACCAATAAGCACCATACAGGCAACAAGTACACCGATGGAAGCGAAGGTCATAAGTCTGTTTACCCATACATTTTTAAAGCCTTCACCTGTGAGGTATTTAACACTTGAAATTTTCATTAGTTCATACCTCCCGCATTATCGGCAACAATTTTACCGTGGTCAAGCATTATAACACGGTGGTGAAAATCCCTTACCAATGCATGGTCATGGGTTACCATCAGTATTGTTGTGCCCTTTCGGTTAATCTCATTAAGTAATGTAACGATTTCGTATGACATATTCGGGTCAACGTTACCCGTAGGCTCGTCCGCAATAATGAGGTCGGGCGAATTTACCAACGCACGTGCAAGACCTACACGCTGCTGCTCACCACCTGAGAGCTGATTAGGCATCGAACGCGCCTTATGACCGAGGCCGACAAGGCTAAGTGCTTTTGTAACCTCTTTACGAATTGTTTTGGACGGCGCACCGACAACGTGCATTGCAAATGCAACATTATCGAATACGTTCATTGTCGGGATGAGTCGGAAATCCTGAAAAACTATGCCCATTGTTCTTCGAAGCAGCGGAACTTTCTTTCTTTTCATTTTAGTGAGGTTAAAGCCGTTAACCGTAATTGTACCGGTATTCGCTTTTTCTTCTCGCATAATGAGTTTCATAAATGTACTTTTACCCGCGCCCGATGAGCCGACAACGAACACAAACTCACCTTTATTAATACGGATATTAACATCGCTGAGAGCGTGTGTACCGCTGTTATATGTTTTAGAAACACCGTTGAACTCAATAATCGGCATTTCTGTACTATGTGTATCAAATTCCATAAAAGTTAACTATCCTACTTTCAAAAGTTTCATTATATTAATATTTAATTGGATTTGCCTTAAGATATTTATTAACCATAAGAGCTATTTTGAAGATGATAGCATGATCAAACTCGCGCAGATCAAGACCCGTTATTTTCTTTATCTTTTCAAGTCTGTACACAAGGGTGTTTCTGTGTACGAAAAGCTTACGCGAGGTCTCAGAAACATTAAGGTTATTTTCAAAGAAGCGCTGAATTGTAAATAGTGTTTCCTGATCAAGACTCTCAATAGATCCGCGCTTAAACACCTCGCTTAAGAAGGTTTCGCAGAGTGTCGTAGGTAACTGATAGATAAGACGGGCAATACCGAGATTATCATAGTTTATAATAGACTTATCTGTATCAAACACCTTACCTACTTCTAAAGCAGCCTGTGCCTCTTTAAAAGATTTTGCAAGATCCTTGATATTACCAACGGTAGATCCGATACCGATAACTACGTGGCAGTAGAATTCGCCCGAAAGTGTATCGGCAATAGATGATGCGAGATTTTCGATATCCTTAGACGTGATATCCGACTTAACCTCTTTAATAAGGGCTACATCGGTTTCGTTGATATTGATAACGAAATCTTTATTCTTATCGGGGAAAAGGTTTTGCACAACATCGTATACAGAGACATCGTTCTTATCCAAAGCGCGGATAAGAATAACGCTGCGGGTTTCATCACTATTGAAGTAAAGCTCACGAGCCTTTAAATAGATGTCACCCGGTAAAATGTTATCAAGAATAACGTTCTTGATAAAATTACGGCGGTCATATTTCTCGTCATAATAGAACTTAATGTTAGTAAATGATACGGCGATAATTGAACAATACTTTTCTGCGAGAGGATCGGTACCCTGAACGAAGGCGTAATACTCAAGCGAATCATTATTGCCGAGAGATTTAACGGTGTAGTTGTTAATAACAGTGCACTCCTCACCTATATTTGTGTGAGAAGCATCAATATCGATATTCTCGCCGATTTTACCTAAATCACTGCAAGCGATAATATTGAAATCGGCATCAATAACACCGATAGTTCTGTCAATCGCATTACGCATTTGCTGAATAACACCCTGAAATAATCTATTTGACATAAGTTTCCCCTCCATAAAAGTATAGAATAATATTATTATATAAACATTTATGTATATATTGTACACAATTAACGCCTGTTTTTCAACCCTATTTAACAAAAAAGTTACAAATTAATTACAAAAAATAAAAGGTGCCGACAGTAATCTGTCAGCACCTTAAAAATAAATTAGTTTGTAATAGTAAGCTCTGTGTCCTTATCGAAGAGATGAATCTTATCCTCTTCGAAAGCAATCTTGATCTTATCGCCAGGACGAGCGGTAGATGTCGGAGCAACACGTGCGTTAATTGCCTGGAATTCACAGTTCATATAGAGGTAGGTTTCAGCACCCATAAGCTCGGTAACTTCAACATTAGCCTCAACAATGCTATCGGGATGTTCAGCAATGATTTCGGGCTCGTTGTGAACGTGCTCAGGACGGATACCCATTATAACTTCCTTACCAACATAGTCCTTAAGGCAGTCATTTGCATTCTTGGACTCGGGTAACTTGATCTTATACTTAACGCCTGCGCGGGTCTTGGTATCTTCAGAACCGAACTCAGCATAGTAAGAACCGTTCTCATAAAGGATAACGGAATCGATGAAGTTCATCTGCGGAGAACCGATAAAGCCGGCAACGAAGAGGTTGCAAGGCTCAAGATAGAGCTTCTGAGGAGTATCAACCTGCTGAATAAGACCGTTCTTCATAACTACGATTCTGGTACCCATTGTCATAGCCTCGGTCTGGTCATGTGTTACGTACATAAAGGTTGTACCGAGTCTCTGATGAAGCTTAGAAATTTCGGTACGCATCTGTGCACGAAGCTTAGCATCAAGGTTAGAAAGCGGCTCGTCAAGTAAGAATACCTTCGGCTCACGAACGATAGCACGACCGAGCGCTACACGCTGACGCTGACCACCCGAGAGAGCCTTCGGCTTACGCTCGAGCAGATGCTCAATATCGAGAATACGGGCTGCTTCTTCAACACGGCGCTTAATTTCGTCCTTAGAAACCTTTCTGAGTTTAAGACCGAAAGCCATGTTATCGAAAACTGTCATATGCGGATAAAGAGCGTAGTTCTGGAAAACCATCGCGATATCTCTATCCTTCGGTGCTACGTCGTTAACGAGACGGTCACCGATATATACCTCACCGTCGGAAATCTCTTCAAGACCGGCAACCATACGTAAAGTAGTGGATTTACCGCAACCTGAAGGGCCAACGAGGATGATAAACTCTTTGTCTTTGATTTCAAGGTTGAAATCAGATACGGCTACTACGCCGCCGGGGTATCTTTTGTAAACGTTACGAAGTGACAAGCTTGCCATTAAAATTGACCTCCTAATATTTAAACGCTTTGGTACTAAACTATTATAACAACAATGTTAAAAAATTACTATTGATGAATTATCCAATAAAAAAACTTTTTTTGGGTAATAATACACAAATTTAAAACTACTGCCAGATTAAATCAAGCTCTTTACCTGAAAGTTCGACAAAACCGCCCTCGGGAATATTGTCGGGCAAGTATAGTTTTCCTATCCTCTCCCTATGCAGTTTTTCAACAGCCAGTCCCACGCAGGCGAGCATTCTTTTAACCTGATGATACTTCCCCTCGGTCAGCACAACGCGTACTTTATCATCATTCATTAATTCAAATTTTGCGGGTTTGCATACGGTGCCGTCAGTTAATACTACACCGTCACGAAACATCTCGGCAGCATTACTTCTCAGCTCACCTGTTACAGAAGCTATATACGATTTTTCAATGCCTGATTTCGGTGAAATTACCTTATGCGCGAATTCACCATCGTTTGTTATAAGCAGTAGTCCCGTGGTATCCTTATCGAGTCTGCCTACGGGAAACAAATCGTAATGCTTGTACTCCTCAGGGGCAAAATCTATAACCGTTTGCCTGTTTTTGTCGGTTGATGCCGTCAAAACACCCGACGGCTTATGCATCAGTAAATATATGTTGTTTTTATAACTGACCGCCTGTCCCTGCAGGTAAATTTTATCCTTTTCTGGGTCGACGCGTCGGTCAAATATTTTACATAACTCACCGTTTACGGTAACCTCGCAGCGCTTGATTGCCCTGCGAATCTCACTGCGGGTAAGCGGTGAATTATCTGATAAAAACTTATCAAGTCTTACTGTTTTCATTTTTACTCCGTTCCCATAAAGGATACATGTTTCCGTTGATTTCACTCGAGGAAATATCTCCGCCGATTACTGTGCCGTCACATATCAGCAGATTAGCGTAAAAGTTCTCCGAATATTCTTTATTTGTTATTTTATAGCTATAAAAATCTACATTTTTGCCGCGATAATCTGATAAGTCGAAACCCGCCATACGCTGCAGTTCATTGTAGTTTTCATAAACATCGCCGAATTCATCAGGGATTACAACCTCTTTTGTTACGGCACACTCGGGCTTAACTTGATAGCCTAACGACTGAAGATATCCCACACGGGCGTCGTTTGTAATAATTTCAGGTGTTTTCGC
This sequence comes from Acutalibacteraceae bacterium, assembly GCA_045603355.1. Lineage (GTDB taxonomy): Bacteria > Bacillota > Clostridia > Oscillospirales > Acutalibacteraceae > SIG565. The sequence goes on from JAZULY010000050.1 coordinate 23,662, forward strand.
CTTAGCATTTATAAAATCAAGGCAGATAATAAGTACCGTAACGGTAAATAACAGAAACGCTAACGTCAGACGGCTACGCACCTTAACACAAATAAATCGCAATTCACCCACTCCCGTATTATAAGTACGAAAACGGACAAAAAAATATTACTCTAATATGCAAACTGCCGAGGCGCTAACGCCGAGCCCTTCGCCCGTAAAACCTAAGCCCTCTTCGGTAGTAGCCTTTACATTTACTTGGTCGATACTAATACCGCAATCTGCTGCAATATTTGCGCGCATTAACTCGATGTACGGTGCCATTTTGGGGCGCTGTGCAATTATTGTGGCATCAATGTTTGAAATTTTATAACCACGCTCATTAATTAGACCAGCGACCTGCCGCAATAACAGACGGCTGTCAATCCCCTTGAATTTCGGGTCGGTATCGGGGAAATGTTTGCCGATATCTCCAAGTGCTGCGGCACCTAAAAGCGCATCTGATACAGCGTGAAGCAGTACATCGGCATCTGAGTGGCCGAGGAGGCCCTTCTCAAAAGGAATTTTCACACCGCCGATTATAAGGTCCCTTCCCTCTACAAGTTTATGAACGTCATAACCGTTACCAATTCTCATCACATTTCACCTCTTTGAGATAAATAAAATTCCGCCAGCATTATATCATCTTTTGTTGTTATTTTTATATTCGAGCGGTCGCCTTCAACACAAAGCACGCTCATACCGCCCAGTTCAAAAACCGAGGCATCATCGGTTACAGCGGTATAATCGGTGCTTTTCATAATTTCAAGATATTTTTTAACATCGACACCCTGCGGGGTCTGGACGCTGACAAGATGGCTACGGTCAATCGTTTTTTCGGCATACCTTTCATCATTGACATATTTTACGGTATCTGTAACATTAACACCGCAAACTACACAGTCTGCCATTTCTAACCCGTCACACACCCTGCCTATGATTTCATCGGTCACCAGCGGACGCGCGCCGTCGTGAATAAGTACGTAATTATCGTTTTTTGCACACATAAGTCCATTATAAACCGACTCCTGACGGGTTGCCCCGCCCTCTACAACTTCTGAAAGCTTGGTAATCATATAATCCCGAGCCAACTTTTCTATATCGGCAATATTCTCTTTTTTAGTAACAACAATAATGCGCGAAATTCTGGCTGAACGCTGAAATGCGAGCATTGTATGAACAATAGTTGGTACTCCTGCAAGTGTGGTAAACTGCTTATTTATCCCACCCATACGCGTAGAAGAGCCTGCCGCAACAATAATTACGGGAATACCTTTTTCATCAGCAGCAGATAAGTCAGAATATTCGAGTTTATAATCGAGCATTTCCATAAATTCACCTAAAAAAGCAAGCCACACTCTGTAAAGTGCGGCTTGTTTAAATCAATTAGTCTTCTGCGTTGCACTCTTCGCAATCGCAATCAAAATCGAACTCAAGATCGGTGCCGCAGTTGGGGCAATCAATACCGCCCTCTTCAAGCATTTCGGCATCAAGATAGATTACGTCGTTGCACTTAGGACAGGTTACTTCGTAAACCTCATCGTCATCAAATTCGTCGTAATCGTCATAATCGCAACCGTCACAACCCTCGCAGTCCTCACATTCATCATCCTCGTAGATAATATCTTCAAGGGCAGATAAATCCTCGTCAACTGCATCGAGCTGTTCGGCAAGCTCAATCTGAGCATCGTCCAAAGAATCGATTTCGTCGGTAATCTCACCGAGAACCTCGATAATAGCGGCAAGCAGCTTGCCTTCGTTCTTTTCTGTATCTAACTGCATACCCTCGGCTAAACCCTTAAGGTAAGCAACCTTTTCTGAAACTGTCATAACAATACTCTCCTGTGTATAATTTATGCTCTTTCCATGTACTCGCCGGTACGTGTATCGATTCTGATCATATCGCCTTCGTTGATAAAGAGCGGAACGCGAATCTCGGCACCTGTTTCAAGTGTAGCGGGCTTCATTGCATTAGTAGCGGTGTCACCCTTGAAGCCGGGGTCGGTCTGGGTAATCTGAAGCTCAACGAATGTAGGCGGTTCAACACCGAAAATCTTTCCCTTGTATGAGAGAATCTTACAGGTCATATTTTCCTTAACGAACTTAAAGTTGTCACCAAGTTCAGACTCGTTTACAGGAACGAGCTCATAACTCTCGGGATCCATAAAGTAATAAAGTCCTTCGTCACTGTAAGAATATTCCATATCCTTTCTCTCAACAAATGCGGTCGGATATTTATCACTGGGGTTGAAGGTTTTTTCAACAACGCTGCCTGCAATTACGTTTCTGATCTTTGTACGAACGAAAGCAGCACCCTTACCCGGTTTTACATGTTGAAATTCGATTATCTGATAAACGTTACCATCCATTTCGAATGTAACGCCATTTCTGAAATCGCCAGCACTAATCATAATTATTCCTCCAAAATTAAATTAAATTAATTATTTATTTAAGTATACGGTTTTTTATGGTAATTGTCAAGTTAAATTAGGTATCTGATAGCATTAATTGCCAATAAATAGCTATTTGTGCCGAAACCTGCGATACTGCCCTTGCATACTGCGGCAATTACTGAAGTATGACGAAACTCTTCGCGTGCGGCGATATTAGACATATGCACCTCGATAAAGGGCTTGTCCACCGCTGCAATAGCATCGCGAACGGCATAGCTGTAGTGTGTAAGCGCGCCTGCGTTTATAATGCAACCGTCATAATCGTTGTAAACACTGTGTATTTTATCGATTATCTCGCCCTCACAGTTCGACTGGAAAAAGTCGCAGCTGAGCTTCATACCGGTAGCATATGTGCCGATGGAAGAATTTATCTCCTCAAGGGTCTTATTGCCGTAAACGCCCGGCTCGCGAATGCCTACCATATTAAGATTGGGTCCGTTGATTATTAAGATTTTAGCAGTTTTCATTTTTTAACAACTCCCTGTAATAATTTTGCATTTTAAGTGCGTCCTCGGCCTGTGTTCCATCCGACTCACAAATAATTGTCGGTGAACAGTTTTTACGGGCTATAAGTTCGATTATCGGCGCAAAATCAGGTCCGAAAACCGAATCCTCAAAGGTTAAGTGACGCTTTTCTCCGCCCGCGGTATATTCAATTTTCGAGAAATGCGAATGAAATTCTTTGAGCCTTGATAAACCTAAACGGTTTTCAATTTCATCAAAAATCCTCTCAAAATCAGCAAACTCTTTTAGTCCGCCGAGCGTTCTTGCGTTTAAGTGACCGAAATCGATACACGGAATCAGTCGTTCATCGAGTTCGCAAAGCGTCAGCACTTCACCGAGGTCCCCGAGCTGATTTATTTTGCCCATAGTTTCGGGGCAAATATGGATATGCGAAAGATTTTCTTCATCCAACGCGCGGATGGCTTTTTTCATAGTATCACATGCAAGGCTGAGCGCTTCCTCGCGGGAAATCTTTCCGCACGAGCCCGTGTGAACGATTATTCGGTCACCGCCCATTGCATTTACTGCCCTCGCACTGCTTAAAATATAGTTTATAGAGTTTAATCTCTTTTCTTCCTCCACCGACGACATCGAAATATAATAAGGGGCATGCAGAGATAGTCTTATATCCTTGTCTGCTGCTAAACGGCCGAGTTCTGCGGCTTTCTCGAGACCAATATTAACACCGCGGCCGCACTGATACTCGAAGGCGGTAAGTCCCATTTTTTCGAGATATTCGGGCACCTGCAAAGAATGTTTATATCCCATAGCGGTAAAGCTCTTTGAGTTACCTGCAGGTCCAAAACGCGCTGACATATCTCGTCCTCCTTAAAATTTATAAATACTGTATAATTTTTTCTCAAGAAAACGGCGTATACGAAAACTGAGCATCGGCTCAGGTTCTATCAGGTCAAGTATAACAGACTTAACACCGGACAGATGAGCACCGAGCGAATCGGTAAACAGTTGATCCCCGATTATCGCAATATTACGTCTTTTGAGATTTAGTTTTTTAGCCGCTCTGAAATAGCCGAACGGCAACGGTTTCATACCTAAGGATAAATAATCAAGTCCTAAGTTTTTGGCAAAAGGCGCTACCCTTTTCTCCTTGGAATTTGATAGAATTATCAGTTTTATTCCAAGTGAATTCATTTCACTTATCCATTCTTCAAGCCCATCAACCAATACTGTACCGTGATGGGTGGAAAGAGTATTATCAACATCTAAAATAAGACCTTTAATACCGAATTTACCGAGTAGCTCACCACCGATATCGGTAATACGATGTAGTTTAAAATCGGGTTTAAATAATGCCACTTTAATACCACCAATAAAAAAAGCGGTTGACGAACAACCGCTTTTTTAGCATAAAATTATCGCTTAGCGGAACTTGCGCTTACGTGCTGCTTCCGACTTCTTCTTGCGCTTTACAGAGGGCTTCTCATAATGCTCTCTCTTGCGAACTTCCTGTATAACACCATCCTTAGCCGTCTGTCTTTTAAAACGTCTAAGAGCATTATCCAGCGATTCGTTTTCCTTAATACGAACCTGACTCATACATTTCCCTCCCTTTGCAAAATCATAGGGCTTAACACTAAGTATCTGTTATTATACTATAAGTGGGGCGAGTATGTCAAGCACAAAATAAAAATACCGACATTTTTTACAATGTCGGTAAAATTAATTAATCTGCAAAGCCGGATTCAACAAGCTTAATTAAAGCGTCAAGAGCTTCCTTTTCGTCAACACCGTCAACGATGATTTTGATTTCGGTATCACCAAGAATACCAAGGGATAAAACACCGAGAAGGCTCTTTGCGTTAACTCTGCGTTCATCCTTCTCAACCCAGATAGCTGACTTAAATTCGTTAGCCTTCTGAATGAAAAATGTAGCCGGACGAGCATGTAAACCTACCTGATTTTGAACAACAACTTCTTTAACACACATATTCGATTCTCCTTATTTTTATGAAGATAACTTGTGGATTGACTACACTCTAAATTATATTCAAATCTTTTAAAGTGTCAATATTTGCAAATTAAGTTCTATTTTTATGCCAAACCCGAACAAAATCTTGACCTTATATTTGTTCATTTCGCAATAAACAAATGGTAAAAAATGTAAATAGAGCCGCCTATACACTATATATCGTGCTTATCACTCTTTAAAGACTCTATATATTTTAAATCAGCCGCTGTCAGCTCTGCGCTGTCTAACATTTCGGGTCTTTTAAGCAAAGTTGTCTTTAGTGACTGCTCGCGGCGCCACTTCTCGATGTTCGCGTGATGACCCGAAAGCAACACCTCGGGTACTTCAAAGCCCTGCCAAACGGCGGGTTTTGTGTACTGCGGATATTCGAGCAGACCCGAAAAATGGCTTTCGTCGGTAAAGCAGATATCGTCAGCCAAAACACCCGGCAACATACGGCATATCGCATCGGTGATAACAAGTGCGGGCAGTTCTCCGCCTGTCAGTACATAGTCCCCTATAGAGATTTCTTCATCGACTATTCTTTCGAGCACGCGCTCATCAACGCCCTCATAGTGGCCGCAAAGAAGCACAACCCTATCCTTTTTGGATAGCTCGATAGCCTTTTGTTGGGTAAAGTTCTTGCCCTTGGGGGTCATATACACAAGGTAGGGTTTTTCCTCACTCTCGGCGTCATACAGACTGTTATAGGCGTTATAAATTGGGTCTGCCGCCATAACCATTCCCATACCGCCGCCGTAAGGCGTATCATCGACTTTATTGTGCTTATTATTTGCAAAATCTCGAATATTAGTACAAAAAATTTCAACTTTATTTGCATTTTTTGCTCTGCCGATGATACTCGAGTTTACTACCGACTCACACATTTCGGGAAAGAGAGTTAAAATATCAATCCTCATCGTCAAAAATCCCCTTCAGAGGTGTTATAAATATCTTTTCTTCATCGATATCCACCCGTTTTACAACATCGGGTATTACGGGAATCAGATATTCCTTATCACCGTTTTTAATATGCCATACGTCATTAGCACCCGTCTGCGAAACGTCCGATATACTACCGAGCCGAGCGGCGCTTTCATTATCATAAACCGTGCAACCGACGAGGTCTTGAATAAAATAAGAACCCACCGGGAGGCTCGCATCGTCACGGTTAATATATAATATGTTATTTCTGAGTGTTTCGGCACTCTCTATACTGTCGATGCCCTTAAACTTAATTATCATAACATTACCGTTCGGCTGAATTTTTTCGCGCTCGAGTTTTCTCTCACCGTAGCTGTCAAGATAAAAAACCTTAAAGGAGTTTAAAAACGAGCCGTCATCACACCAAGGCTGAACGCGTACAAAACCGCGTATGCCGTGAGTACCGGTAATTTTGCCTGTTTCTAAAAATTGCTTTTTCATAAAACACCTTTATATATTAATACCCCCAAAAGCTTTGGGGGTAGAGTTTTAAGTTAATACGGCTGTAAAACAGCCGTATAGGAAATTAATCGATTTCAACGGCAACCTTTGCATTGCTGCGGTTAGCAGCAGCGCGCATAACTGTGCGGATTGCCTTTGCGATTCTTCCCTGTTTACCGATAACGCGTCCCATATCGGATTCGGCAACCTTAAGATGGAATACAATTACTCCCTCTTCGTTTATCTCATCCTCGGTAACGGTAACCGCATCCGGATTTTCAACAAGTCCCGATGCGATAGTAACAAGAAGTTCCTTCATAAAAACATCCTCCTGAATAATCAATTAAAGCACACCGTTTTTCTTAAGCAAAGCCTTAACAGTATCAGTCGGCTGTGCGCCGTTGCCGATCCACTTCTTAGCCTTCTCAGCATCGATTTTAACGTCTGCCGGATTCTTAGTGGGATCATAGTAACCGATCTCCTCGATGAAACGACCGTCTCTCGGGAATCTGGAATCTGCAACTACAACGCGGTAGAAAGGAGCCTTTTTAGCACCCATACGACGAAGTCTGATTTTAACTGCCATTTAAATACACCTCCATAAATTTGTTTTAAAATTTAAAAAAGAAAACCTTTTTTAAAAACCGAATCCACCGGGTGGCATACCCATTCCCGGCATATTGCCGAAGCGCTTCATTGCCTTCTGCGCCTTTTTGCCCGATAACTGCTTAAACATCTTTTTCATTTGATCATACTGACGGATAAGCTTATTAACCTCTTCAACCGTAGTTCCCGCGCCTGCGGCAATTCTGCGACGGCGAGAAGCATTGAGAATATCGGGTTTAGCGCGTTCTTTCGGGGTCATAGAAGTAATGATAGCCTCTAAGCGAAGCATTTGACGCTCGTCAATATCAGCGTCTCTCACCTGCTTATCCATACCAGGAACCATAGAAAGCAAATTTTTAACCGAGCCCATTTTCTTTATCTCTTGGAACTGACCCAAAAGGTCGTTCAAATCAAATTTGTTTTCCTGCAGGCGCCGAGCGGTTTCCTCTGCCTTCTTTTCATCAAGCTCGTTTTCAACCTTTTCGATAAAGGAAAGCATATCACCCATACCGAGTATGCGAGAAGCCATTCGGTCGGGATGAAATTCGTCAAGATCGTCAAGCTTTTCGCCGATACCCGTAAACATTATCGGCTTACCTGTTACGGCACGGGTAGATAACGCAGCACCGCCGCGGGTATCACCGTCAAGCTTGGTAAGAATGATACCGTCGATTTCAAGCTGTTCATTAAAGGATTTGGAAATATTAACGGCATCCTGACCGATCATCGAGTCAACTACAAGCAGAATATTGTTGACCTCAACCGCCGCCGTAATGCGCTGCAGCTCTTCCATCAACTCACTGTCAATGTGCAGTCGGCCTGCGGTATCGAGAATAACAAAATCGTGACCGTAGTCCCTCGCGTATTTAACAGCCTCGACAGCGGTGATTTCGGGTTTTTGAGTTCCCTTTTCAAAAACGGGAACACCTGCCGACTCACCTACTACCTTCAACTGCTCTATAGCAGCGGGACGGTAAATATCGCAGGCTACAAGCATAGGTCTGTTGCCCTTAGCCTTTAAAAACTTAGCAAGCTTACCGCTGTGTGTAGTTTTACCCGAGCCCTGCAAACCGCACATCATAATAACGGTGGGAATTTTAGAGGATGTTTTAAGGCGGGCCTGCTCGCTGCCCATAAGCGCCGTTAATTCATCTCTTACTATCTTTATAACCATCTGAACGGGTGTAAGGCTTTCCATAACATTCTCGCCTATACACTTTTCAGCGACGGTGTTTGTAAAATCTTTGGCAACCTTATAGTTTACATCGGCTTCAAGCAGTGCTAAACGCACCTCTCGCATAGCCGTTTTAACATCGGATTCCGAAAGCTTGCCGCGCGAGCGAAGCTTTTTGAAAACCGCTGAAATCTTATCAGAAAGATTATCAAACGCCATAAATACACATCCTAAAAGTTCTCGATATATTGGAATAAAGCATTAATGTCCGCCTTGCCTGCCTTAACACGCTCGGCAAGGGTTTTGAGTTCATCGGTCTTCTCACAAAGCTGCAGTTTATTTTCAAACTCTATTAACTGCTGCTCGGTACGCTTTACCGAATCTCTGACGCCCTGACGCGAAATGCCGACGTTCTCAGCTACCTCGGACAGAGATAAATCTTCATTATAATAAAAATCAAAAAGTTCCCGTTGTTTGTCTGTAAGACATTCACCGTAGTAATCAAACAAAACGGTAATATTCAAATCTTTCATACTATCAAATCAACCTCTGGAAAGTTTTTAACTTTACAGCCGTTATTATAGCATACTATATTACGGTTGTCAAGTATTTTTCTTTACACTAAAATAGCCCTTGAAAAAAACATAATTCTACCTTATAATTAATGGGTAAAATATTAAATTTTAGGAAAACGGTAATGAAAAAAATAATTGCTTTTATACTATTTGTTTTGTTAATGCTTACCGCCTGCGGATGTGACGAAGGCTCCTCCTCTGCTATCATCTATTACGGGGTTATCAGTGAGCCCGAAACACTCGACCCGCAAACTGCCGAATCGTTTATAGAGCTTATGATATCCCGAAATATATACGAAGGGCTGCTGCGCGAGAGTGACACGGGTGAAATTGTAAACGGAATTGCCGAGAGTTATACGGTAAACGGGCTTACATATACATTTAAGCTGAGGCGGGATGCCGTTTGGAGTAATGGAGACAGTGTTACGGCGCACGACTTTGTATTCGGCTTTCAGCGCGCTGTTGACCCGAAAACTACAGCGCCCAATGCAGAGCTTTTATTCAGTATTAAAAATGCCGAGAAAATAAGCAACGGTGAAATGAATGTATCGGCTCTCGGCGTTACGGCAACAGATGACTATACACTGCAAATTGAATTGCAGGAAAAGGACAATAACCTTTTGTATACGCTGACTACCGCGGTAGCTATGCCCTGCAACCAAAAGTTTTTTAACAATACCGTCGGTAAATATGGTATGTCCGCCGAAACGACCCTTTCAAACGGCTCATACGAGCTTACTAAATGGGTAACCGAAGATTTCGCTATGCGCATCCGTAAAAACAAAGAATACACGGGCCTCTTTATACCGAAAAACGCGGCGGTATATTTTTCCTACAATGACGAGCGCACTACACTCGAATCTCTGCAAAAGTCTGCCGTTGATATTGCGGAGATAACAAATGAGCAGATCGACGCGGCGGGTGACGAATTTACAGTCGCTACTATGGAAAATAAGGTGTTGCTTTTATCCCTTGGAAATGGATATTCACAGAATATGAAGCACGCCCTGCACCTTTCTTATATGCAAAGCGGCGATTTTGCAGGTATTAACAGTTCCTTCACCTTTGCCGACAGGCTCTACCCGAATGTGTTTGATATTACAGACACGCCGAAGATAGATATACATAACCCTACCCTTGCAAAACAACTTTATAATGCTGAAATTTTAAATCTTGAAAATAAGGAGTTTCCGCAAACCACGCTCTATTACAGCGGTGATGACAGTATTACCGATATTGTGAAAACCATCGCAAGCCACTGGCAGCAGGATCTCGGTGCATACATCAATATATCCAAGCTGGATAGTGACAGCAGCGTATATTATAAAACAGTAGACGACCAATACCACCTTGCAGCATATTCGTTTGAAATTAACGAGAAAAATCATGATACCTATATGCAGCACTTAAATCTCGGCGATAAAAATCCCGTAACTGAGGAGGAATACAAAGACATCTACCGATACTCGAACATTATCCCCCTCGCCTACTACGGCACCGCCTTCGCATATGATGAGTGCTTAACAAACGTCCCCTTCTTCGATACCAACGGATTTATCGATTTTTCAGTTATAAATAAAGATATATAAAAAACGGCTACCGAGAAATCGGTAGCCGTATTATTATGAAAGTCTATTTTGTACGATATGTGCTGCTTTATAAATATCGCCGCCGCCCATTGTGATAACGAGGTCACCGTCGCCCGCGGTGCGGATTATTTCATCTGCCACCTGCTCGAAGGTTTCTACACATTTACAGTCACTAAGCCCCGCCGCGATATCTTCAGAGGAAATACCGTAGGTATTGACCTCGCGCGAGCCCATAATAGGCATTAAAATTACCTTGTCGGCAATTTTGAGTGCCTCGGTAAACTCCTTTAAGAGCAAGGCGGTACGCGAGAATGTAAAGGGCTGGAATACCGCGATTACGCGCTTATAATCGAGGGATTTTGCGGCGGTTAGCGTGGCATTTATTTCGGTGGGATGATGAGCGTAATCGTCCGCCAGCACAAAGCCGTTATACTCGCCTAAAAATTCAAATCTTCTGCCTGCGCCCGTAAATTTTTCGAGCGCATTTTTTATACCCTCGGCAGGAACTCCCATATAATCTGCCACCGAGATAGCGGCAAGTCCGTTTAGAACGTTATGGTGTCCCGGTATATGCATTTCGATATTGGTAAGCTTCTCGCCGTTTTTCATAACGTCAAAAGCGTAGCCGTACTTAGACTGTTTTAAATTATCGGCATAATAGGTATTGGTCTTATTAAGACCGAAGGTAATTACATCGGCAGAAATACCCTTTGCCGCCTTTAATACCAGTTCATCGTCGCCGTTAATAAAGGCAAGACGCGACATACCGATAAATTTATGGAAGGACTCTACGAGATTGTCCATAGTCTTAAAGTAATCAAGATGGTCATTATCGATATTCAGCAGTACCGAAACATCGGGCGACATCTGTAAAAATGTATCAACAAACTCACAAGCCTCGCAGACCATATTTTCCGTCTTACCCGTTCTGCCGTTGGAATTAATGAGCGGCAGCTTACCGCCGATAACCGCAGTCGGGTCCATATCATTAAGATATAAAATCTGGGTTATCATCGAGGTGGTAGAGGTTTTGCCGTGTGTACCGCACACACCGATAACGTTATCGTACATACGGGTCAGCGCACCGAGCAGATGTGAGCGTTCCATTGTAGGAATACCGTGTTCTTTTGCATAGACTATCTCGGGATTATCTACTGAAATAGCGGCTGAATAGACGATAAGCTCAGCGTCGCCCACATTATCAGCGCTGTGCCCCATATGCACCTTAATACCGAGAGCCATAATACGTTTTAGCGGGTCGCTGATATTATTATCAGAGCCTGTAAGTATATAACCTTTTGAATGCAATATCTCGGCAAGCGGGCACATACCCGAGCCGCC
>JAZULY010000051.1:0-3017 GCA_045603355.1 Acutalibacteraceae bacterium
GTAATTATCGACTATTTAGGTCTTATGCACTCGGCAAAGAAAAAGGAAAACCGCGTGCAGGAGGTTCAGGATATCACAACGGGTCTTAAGGCTATGGCAAAGGAACTCAGAGTCCCCGTAGTTGTCTGCGCTCAGTTGTCGCGTGGTACCGAAACCAAGGGTAAATCGCATATACCTGCGCTTTCCGACCTGCGTGAATCGGGCTCTATCGAGCAGGATGCAGATATTGTATTATTCCTTTACAGAGATACCTATTACGATAACGAAAAGGGTGAGGACGAGGAGCGTTCCGATGAGCACAGCGCAAAGTGTATCGTTGCTAAGAACCGTCACGGTGAATTAACAACGGTTGATCTGCATTGGGACGGTCAGTTCACACGCTTCACCTCAAAGGATGTATTCAGATAATGTTAGAAACTGTTTTAGCGGCGGTGAGGGATTACAAAATGCTCGAAGGCAGGACAGAGATTCTGGTCGGTCTTTCGGGCGGTGCCGATTCGGTGGCACTCTTGCACTGTTTAAAATCATTGCAGGACAAGTTTTCTTATCATCTGCGCGCGGCACACCTGAATCATATGCTGCGCGGGGACGAATCCGACCGCGATGAAAAATTTGTAACAGAGTTATGCAGTAGCCTTTCTATACCGCTTACTGTCGAGCGCGTCGATGTGCGCGCACTGGCAGAACGCGAAAAATCAAGCATTGAGCTTGCCGCAAGATGTGCCCGCTATGAATTTTTCAGCCGTGCGACCACGGGTGCCGTTGCTACTGCGCACACCGCGAGTGACTCACTTGAAACAATGATTTTCAATCTCGCCCGCGGCACCGCTATAAAGGGACTTTGCGGCATACCGCCCGTCAGCGGTAATATTATTCGTCCGCTTATCTACTGCACAAGGCAGCAGATCGAGAATTATTGCAAGGAAAACGACCTCGGGTTTGTTACCGACAGTACAAATTTAAGTGATGACTATACCCGCAATAAGATACGGCATAACGTAATACCCGTTTTAAGGGAGATAAACCCGTCAGCCGATATAGCCGCTGCGCGTACCGCGGCGTCGCTCAGGGAGGATGCGGGCTATCTTGAGGGTGTAGAGGATGAAGTATACCCCGCTTGCGTTACTGCGGAAGGTATTGATACAGAAAAACTCATCAGATACCATAGAGCAGTGGCAAAACGGGTGCTTAAAAGGTGGTATGAGTCGCAATTTTCCGCTACACTCGAATATGACGCGGTGAATGCGCTGTACGGTATAGTGACACGCGGTGGCAGAATGACCCTTCCGCTCGGCGTAAATGTTACCGCCGAGAATGGCGTATTAAGGGTTTTAAAGAACGAAAAACCAAGGTTTATCACCGAGTACAGTATAGAAAAGGCAGGAAATTTTGGAAAAATTAACAATTTGTTATTAAACAACACGGTAGACTGTGATAAAATATCAGGCAGTATGGTTATTCGCACCCGAAAAGAGGGGGACAAAATCCGCCTTAGGGGACGGGGCGTTACCAAAACTCTTAAAAAACTCTTTACTGAAATGAAAATTCCGATTAAAGTGAGAGAAAGCCTGCCCGTCATAGCCGATGACGAGGGCGTGATATGGATACACGGTATCGGTGTTGCCGAGCGCGTGGCGGTAGATAGTAATACCCGCCTCACCGCTCATATTAAATCAAAATTATTAAAAGACTGATTTTTGGGGATGATAAAATGTCGATGGATAATGATATATTAGAGGTTTTATTAACAAAAGAGGATATTGCCGCGATTTGCAAGCGTCTCGGTGAAGAGATAACCCGCGACTATAAGGATAAAAAACTCCTTTTAGTTTCGGTGCTTAAGGGCGCCGCCGTTTTTATGAGTGATATTATGCGCGAAATTAAGTGCCCGTGTGAAATTGATTTTATGGCAATTTCCTCCTACAGTGGCGCTAAAACTACGGGTGCCGTGCAGTTCAAAAAGGACCTCGATATCGACCCCGACGGGTATGATATACTGATTATCGAGGATATTCTTGATACAGGTCTGTCGCTGAAATACGTTTCCGATATTCTAAAGACCAAGAATGCAAACAGTGTGCGCATCTGCACCTTCCTTGATAAACCCGAAAACCGCAGAGCCGATATAAAGGCTGACTATGTAGGCACAAGAGTACCCAACGCCTTTGTTGTAGGCTACGGACTTGATTATGATGAAAAATACAGGAATTTACCCTATTTAGGTGTATTGAAACCTGAAATATATTCAGCAAACTGAAAGGATGTACTGACTAAATGAAGAAAAATCTCAAAAGCGTGCTTTTGTATATCTGTATTCCGCTAATTCTCATAGCCGCGATACTCGTTGCGGGTTATGCGGGAAAACAGGCAGATAAAACGAAGTATTCGGATATCGTTGAAATGTTCGCAAACAATGAAATTTCCGATTACTCGATAAATTTCTACAATGGCAAGCTTACCTATACGGTGCGCGAAACGGGTAAGGAATTCAAATATACCGTAGCCGACCCGTATGTTTTCCGTGACGACGTTGAGGAGTATGTAAAGGCTATTAATGACCAATACCGCGGCACCGAAAACGAAAAGCTTATGATAACCTATAATGCAACAACCGAGGGCTCGGGTATGTCGGTGCTGTTAAGCTCGCTGCCTATGGTGCTGCTCGTAATAGCTACCGTGGCTATGGGCGTTATGATGATGCGCCGTATGAACGATATCGGCGGTACAGACCGTACACTCGGCTTCGGTAAATCTAAGGCGAGAAAATTTGTTGATGACAGAAAGACAACCTTTGCCGATGTTGCAGGCGCAGATGAAGAAAAGGCGGAACTTGAAGAAATCGTTGAGTTCCTAAAGTCACCCGCCCGTTTTAATGACCTCGGCGCGAGAATACCCAAAGGTGTACTGCTCGTAGGCCCTCCCGGAACGGGTAAAACATTGCTCGGCCGTGCCGTTGCAGGTGAGGCTGGCGTTCCGTTCTTCAGTATTTCGGGTTCCGACTTCGTTGAAATGTTCGT
>JAZULY010000052.1:0-7689 GCA_045603355.1 Acutalibacteraceae bacterium
AACAAGGGCTAAAAAAATGCTGATAACCGTCGGCAGACCTGAGGTGTTTACGGCAATGGCGGCTAACGACCGCAAGACCCTCAGATACACGGGACTGATATATTATTTAGGACAGTATGTATGAAATTTTTAGATAATCTGTTGTGGGTTTTCTTCCCCAAGCGTTGCGTTTGCTGCGGTAGGGTGATAGAAAGAACTTCTCATCTATGCAAAACCTGTGAAGCCGATATAAACAAGGCGGATAGAATATGTATAAAATGCGGCGCCAGTAAGCGTAAATGTGAATGTAAATTCACGGTTTACCATTTTGAGGCGTGTGTTGCCCCGATAGTAAGGGATGAAACATCTATGCGGGTAATATCAAACTTTAAATTCCGCGATAACATCGATGTTGCCGATTATCTTGCCGAGAAGATGAGCGAGAGCGTAAGCAAATATTACGGGGACATCGATTTTGACGGCATATTTGCCGTGCCGATGGACGATGATAAGAAAAGCCGTAAAGGCTTTAATCAAAGCGAGGTTTTAGCGCGCAGGATAGCGGCGAGAACAGGTGTGCCGTATATAGATAAACTCTATAAAAAGAGGAAAACTAAAACCCAGCATACACTAAAAAGAGCTGAGCGATTCGAAAACGTAAAGGATGCATTCGCCTGCGATAAACTCGGTAGGGTCTCGAATGTTTTGCTGGTTGACGATATTAAAACAACGGGCGCTACGCTGGATGAATGTACAAGGGAATTAATGTTTGCGGGCGCCGATAAGGTATACTGCCTTACGGCACTCGTAAATATGCGCTATTGAAAAAGAGCGAAGAATAAATTATAATGTATTTGGTGATATAAATGAGAACAACCGACATTGGTATAGATATTGGCTCTTCAAAGACCGTAATATTTTCAAATTCTAAAATTGTTTTGGAGCAGCCGAGCGTAGTAACGGTAGATACCGAAACCTGGAATCCCGTATATTTCGGTGAAAAGGCGCTTCATACCTACGGCAGAACGCCCGACAGTATGACCTGTGTTCACCCGATACAAAACGGTATTATAGCCGACTACGATTTAACCGAGGCTATGCTTAAAAAATTTATGACTGAATGCTTCGGCAAGCGCATTGTCCGTCCCCGCGTTATGGCAACCCTGCCTACGGGCGTTACCGAGCTTCAGCACCATTCGGTAGCGCAGGTGGTTGAGGCGGCAGGCGGCAGAAACGTAACCGTTATCGAAAACCCGATAGCTGTGGCTATAGGTCTCGGTATAGATTTTTCAAGTCCAAAGGGCAGCTTAATTGTTGATATGGGAGCGGGCTCTACCGATATTGCCACCATTTCAATGGGTGGTATCGCGCGCTGCGATTCCTTTAAAACGGCAGGCAACACCTTTGATGAACTAATTGAGAAGTACGTTAAAAAGGAATACAATATAGAAATAGGTCCCTTAACGGCCGAGCGAATAAAGAAGCAGTTGGCTACTGTGGTCAAACGCCCCGTAGAAATCGCCATTACGGCAAAGGGTAAAAACGTTATTACGGGTCTCCCCGAAGCCTTTGAGATAACCTCGAGTGAGGTTTACGAGGTTATAATTGATGCGGCTTTGTCTGTTTGCGATGCCATCCGCCGCGTTATTGAAAAAACCGACCCCGATATAGTAGCCGATATTATGAGTGACGGCATTCATCTTACGGGCGGCACCGCGCTGATGAACGGTATGAGGGAACTGCTGGAAAACTATTTTGGTACCGCCGTGTATGTTGACGATGACCCCGTGCACAGCGTTGTAAGGGGAACAGCACGCGCCTTAAACCACCCCGAACTCCTTAATAATATGGATTTTCAGTATCGCGCAATAAAGGAACTCGCAATTGAGGGATAAATTTAAAATTCCCTATTGACAAAACACCTTTTCGGTGTTAAAATGATGTAACAACAAAGCAGAACAAGAATGTCGTTCTCACCCCGAGGTAACGTCCTACAGGGTCAATAAAGATTATAAGTAAGAGCCGTTTTGCGCTTTTATTATGCTTTATTATGCACGGATGACATTTTTGTCACCCGTGCTTTTTTGATTTATTTATACTGTGTTGGAGGTGCTTAACTATTAGCAGTAAAGAAGTATTGATTAACGAATCAATAAAGGCGAAAGAGGTCAGAGTAATTAATACCGACGGTTCTCAGCTTGGTATTTTACCGCTTAAAGATGCTCTTGCGGCTGCCGCAAAGCAGAATCTTGATTTGGTAAATATTTCACCTAATGCCGTTCCGCCCGTTTGCAAGATAATGGATTACGGTAAATACCGTTTCGAGCAGGCAAAGCGTGAAAAGGAAGCAAGAAAGAATCAGAAGGTTGTTGACGTTAAAGAAATTCGTCTTGGACTTAGTATTGACACCCACGATTTTGAAACAAAAGGCAAGCAGGCCATCAAGTTCTTAAAGAGCGGTGATAAGGTCAAGGTTTCCATTCGTTTCCGCGGCAGAGAGTTCGGTCATCCCGAAATCGGCATAGAAATTATGGAGCGTTTCGCTGAATTTTGTTCAGAATACTCGAGTGTTGAAAAACCTGCTAAACTTGAAGGACGTAATATGCTTATGTTCTTAGCGCCCAAATCAGCAAAGTAAGAAATTTAAGGAGGATTTAAAATGCCTAAGATTAAGACACACAGCGGTGCCAAAAAGCGTTTCAAGCTCACCAAGAATGGCTTAGTAAAACGCGGTCATGCTTACAAATCACACATTTTAAACAAGAAGACAACAAAGCGTAAGAGAAACTTACGTAAGGTAGTAGTTGCTGATGTAACAAACGTTGCAGCAGTAAAGAAAATGATACCTTATAAATAAGGATTAGTGGAGGAACAGTAATGGCACGAGTTAAAGGTGCGTTATCTACACGCAAAAGAAGAAATAAAACTTTAAAGCTCGCTAAGGGCTACTTCGGAGCTAAATCCAAGCTCTTTAAGACAGCTAAAGAGGCTGTTATGAAATCCGGCAACTACGCTTATGTTGGTCGTAGACTTAAGAAGCGTGATTTCCGCAGACTTTGGATTACCCGTATTTCTGCCGCTGCTAAAATCAACGGTATGAACTACTCAACATTTATGAACGGTCTTAAGAAGGCCGGCATTCAGATTAACCGTAAGATGTTAGCTGATCTGGCAGTAAACGATGCTGCTGGCTTCGCTACCCTTGCAAAGAATGCGAAAAAAGCATTAGAAAAGTAATATTTCACGCCCGAGATGGTATAATCTCGGGCGGCTTTTTGTTTAATAAAACAGTGTAAAGTGGTGTTGTTATGTACTCTTACAAGCGAATTTCCAGCCGTGATAATGACTTTGTAAAGCAGGTATCCCGTCTTCAGTCATCTGCGCGTGCGCGCCGTGACGAGGGGCTTTTTGTAGCTGAGGGACTGCGTATTTGCGAGGACTGTGTCACCAATAATGTATCGGTAAAGGCTCTTGTTATAACCGAAAATTTCTTTTCTAAAAATGCAGAAAAGGTAGAGGAAATGGCTGCTGCGTCACGCGAGGTCATTATAGTAACCGACGCGGTTTTTGCCAAAATGTCCGATACTAAAAATCCGCAGGGAATACTCGCTGTAATAGAAATACCCGCTACAGATACTACCGAAATAAAACCTGACGGACGCTACATAGCACTCGAAAATGTGCAGGACCCATCTAACCTCGGTGCGGTTTGCCGCACTGCCGAGGCACTCGGTATCAGCGGCATAATTTTATCAAGCGACGGCTGCGACCCGTATAGCCCCAAAGCACTGCGCGCCTCTATGGGAACAATGCTTCGCATACCGATAATTATTACCGATAACCTCACCGATTTACTTTAAAACAGCGGTATGAGCCTTTATGCCTGTGTTGTATCGGGCGGTGAGCCTATAAACAAAATAAACTTCGAGGATGGCAGCATTGTCATTATCGGTAACGAGGCAAACGGTATTACCGAGGAAACGAGGCGAATCAGCAAAGGCATAACAATACCGATGTCGGGCAGGGCAGAGTCGCTGAATGCTGCAGTTGCCGCATCTATCGCTATGTGGGAGTTAATAAAGTAATGCTTTATTCGGTTTGGTTGCAGTTATGTGTAGGCGCAGGCTACAAAAAGATAAATAAACTAATAGAACGCTATGGCGGCGCCGAGAATGTCTATAAAGCGAGCAATAATGATTTAAAATTTTCCGGACTGTTTTCTGAAAATATGCTCTCGCGTTTGAAACAAAAGGATTTAGACGCAGCCCGTAAAGTTTTAAATGACTGCCACGACGGCGGCATTACCGTAATTGTGATGGGGGATAAAAATTATCCGCCGTTATTATCTGAAATACCTTCTCCGCCGATAGTTCTTTACGCTAAGGGCAATATAGAACTGCTTAACAATAACCCGTGTATTTGTGTCGTAGGTCCGCGAGAGGTAAGCGCCTTTGGTAAAAAGGCAGCCTTTTCGCTTGCCGCAAGACTCGCGGCAGGCGGTATGACTATAGTCAGCGGCGGCGCGCTGGGGAGTGACACCGCAGCGCATAAGGGTGCGCTTGCAGTCGGCGGTAATACCATATGCGTTTTAGCCGCAGGTATAGGCGATACATACCTAAAGGATAATGAGCAGCTGCGTGAGGAAATCTCTCAAAAAGGCTTGCTTATCAGCGAGTATCCGCCTGGCACTGGCTCGGGCAAATATGTTTTTCGCGCGCGAAACAGGCTAATGTCAGGACTGTCTCTCGGTACTGTGGTAATCGAAGCAGGTGAGAAAAGCGGTGCTATGATAACCGCCAACCACGCCATAGAACAAAACAGGGATGTTTTCGTTATCCCGGGAAATCCGACCGAGCCGCAGTACAAGGGCTCAAATTCACTGCTTCGTGACGGTGCTAAAGCACTGCTTGACGCCAATGATGTTTTCCTTGAATATCTGCCCCTTTATCCGCATAAAATTAATCCCGTAAAGGCGTACGAGCATAAGATAAATGGCTACAGCGAGCCGTCGGCGAAGGCGGAAAAGGTCAAAAAAGCACCGCAAAAAAGAGAAACTGAAAAAATTATCAAAAAAAATCTTGCAGAAAACCTTTCCAACAACGCGAAAATAGTGTATAATTATTTGGATAAGCAGGTTTTCTTTCCCGATGAGATAAATGCACCTGAACTTACAAGTGCTCAGGTTATATCGAGTATTACCGAGCTTGAAATTCGAGGATATATACAAGTACTGCCCGGTGGCAGATACACACTGAAATAGCATAAGGAGATATCAAATGTCAAAACTCGTTATCGTTGAGTCACCGACCAAGGTGAAAAGCATAAAGAAATATCTCGGCTCCGACTTTGACGTCAGGGCTTCGATGGGACATATAAGGGATTTACCCAAATCTAAAATGGGCGTAGATATCAAAAATGATTTCGAGCCGCAGTATGTCAATATTGATAACAAAAATGATTTAATTAAGGAGCTTAAAACCGCCGCTGCAAACAGTGAAATGGTTTACCTCGCAACCGACCCTGACCGCGAGGGTGAGGCTATTTCCTGGCATTTAGCGCAGATTTTAGGCCTTAATATGAGCGAGGCTAACCGCGTTACCTTTAACGAGATTACCAAAAGCGGCGTAACCGCAGGTATGGCTGCTCCGCGCAGCCTTGATATAGACCTTGTTGACGCGCAGCAGGCGCGTCGCGTGCTTGACCGTATCGTGGGCTATAAGCTCAGCCCCTTCCTTTGGAAAAAGGTAAAGAGAGGTCTGTCGGCGGGCCGTGTTCAGTCGGTGGCGCTCAAACTTATAGTCGATAGAGAAAAGAAGATAATGGCATTCGTGCCCGAAGAGTATTGGACGCTTGACGCTAAACTTATTGCAGGCAGAAAGGGTTTTATAGCCAAATTCTACGGCGATAAGAATGGCGAAAAAACAGATATTCATAATGAGGCCGAGATAAATAAAATTGTTGCCGATTTAGACGGCGCAGAATATATCGTAGAGAAAATTAAAAAAGGCGTCAGAAATAAACAACCCGCACCGCCCTTTATTACATCTACGCTTCAGCAGGAGGCGTCGCGTAAACTTAGCTTCACCGCGCAGAAAACTATGCGTGTAGCGCAGCAGCTTTATGAAGGTGTTGATATTCAGGGCACGGGCTCTACGGGTCTTATCACCTATATGCGTACCGACTCTTTGCGAATTTCCGAAGAGGCAAGAGCGTCAGCCAGCAGATATATCGTGTCGGTTTTCGGTGAAAAGTATTTACCCAAAACCCCCCGTTATTTCAAATCCAAATCGGGCGCTCAGGATGCCCACGAGGCTATCCGCCCGACCGATGTGTTTATAACCCCCGAGTCGGTTCGCGGTCAGTTATCAAGTGAGCAGTATAAGCTTTATAAACTTATTTGGGAACGCTTTATCGCTTCTTTAATGTCTAACTGTGTGCAGGATACCGTCGCAGTTGATATCACTGCTGCCGATTATCTGTTTAAGGCAACGGGTTATTCGGTAAGATTTGACGGTTTTACCGCCCTTTACGAAGAAGGTAAGGATGAAGAAGCAGGGGACGAGAGCGTACTACCCGCTATGCAGGAAAACGATGTTCTCAAATTCAAGGAACTCGTACCCGCTCAGCATTATACCACCCCGCCTGCCCGTTATACCGAGCCGACCCTTATTAAGGCGCTCGATGAAAACGGCATCGGCCGTCCGTCAACCTATGCACCTATTTTGTCGAATATTATTCAGCGTGACTATATCGAGCGTGAGAAAAAATCATTGAAACCCACGAGCCTCGGTATCGTAGTATCCGATTTAATTGCAAAGCATTTCAAAAATATTGTTGATATCAAGTTTACCGCAGGTATGGAAAATAACCTTGACGCGGTAGCCACGGGCGAACTCGAATGGAAGGAAACCATAAGAGATTTCTATAAGGATTTCGAGGCAGCTCTCACAGGCGCTGAGCAGGAGCTTACAGGCAAGCGCGTTGCAGTACCTGCAGAGGAAAGCGACGTTAAGTGTGAGAAATGCGGCAGAACGATGGTTGTAAAATCAAGCCGTTTCGGTAAATTCTTAGCCTGCCCGGGTTACCCCGAGTGCAAGAATACCAAACCAATGCCGGCAGACGAAATCAAGCAGCCCTGCCCGAAATGCGGTGCTAAGCTCGTTAAGAGAAACTCCAAGAAAACGGGTAAGGCGTTCTACGGCTGCACTAACTATCCGCAGTGTGATTTCGCATCCCCCGGACTTCCCACGGGCGACGTTTGCCCTGAATGCGGCAGTTATATAATCACAGGCAGAGGCAGAAAGTACTGTATGAACTCAGCCTGCCCGTCGCGTGCTAAAAAGACCAAAAAGGATAAATAAAATGCAAAAAAGTATTACGGTCATCGGGGCAGGTCTTGCCGGCTGCGAGGCCGCAAATCAAATTGCCAAACAAAATATACACGTCGATTTAATCGAGATGAAGCCCGCTAAAATGACGGCGGCGCACCATAACCGTGACCATTTCGCAGAACTTGTCTGCTCAAATTCGCTAAAGGCGGCGAGGATAGATTCGGCGGCAGGTCTTCTAAAGGAAGAAATGCGCCGTTTCGGCTCTGTTTGCTTGTCAGCCGCGGCTGAGTCTCAGGTAGCGGCAGGCGGCGCTTTAGCGGTGGATAGGGATGTTTTTTCGGGTAAAATCACCGAGAGTATAAAAAATAACCCCAATATT
>JAZULY010000053.1:0-2758 GCA_045603355.1 Acutalibacteraceae bacterium
GTGGATAAATCAATACCGTTTTCAGCCTTGAAGCCTGCAACAATCCAGTCCATAACGCGCTTGTCGAAGTCGTCACCGCCGAGTCGGATATTACCTGCTGTTGCGAGTACCTCCTGAACGCCGTCACCCATCTCAATAATGGAAACGTCGAATGTACCGCCGCCGGGGTCATATACCATAACCTTCTGGTCGTTATCCTTATCAATACCGTATGCGAGAGCTGCGGCTGTAGGCTCGTTGATAATGCGCTTTACCTCAAGACCCGCGATTTTACCTGCGTCCTTGGTTGCCTGACGCTGAGCGTCGGTAAAGTAAGCGGGAACTGTGATAACAGCCTCTGAAACGGTTGTTCCAAGGTAAGCCTCAGCGTTTGCTTTTAATTTCTGCAAAATGATAGCCGAAATCTCCTGCGGAGTGTAGTTCTTGCCGTCGATACCAACGGTGTAGTTAGTACCCATTTCACGCTTGATAGAACTGATGGTGCGGTCGGGGTTTGTAATAGCCTGACGCTTTGCAACCTGACCTACCATTCTCTCTCCCGTCTTAGAGAAAGCAACAACGCTCGGTGTTGTGCGAGCACCCTCTGCATTAGCGATAACAACTGCCTCGCCGCCTTCCATAACGGCAACGCAAGAGTTTGTTGTACCTAAGTCAATACCAATAATTTTTCCCATAATAAAAATCTCCTTTTTATGTTTTGTTTTGTGAATTGTTTATTTATTAATTAGCAACCTGTACCATAGCGGCACGGATTACAGTATCACCGATTTTATAGCCCTGCTGCAGCACCTGCGAGACAACGTTTTCGCCGAGTGTCTCGTCATCAATATGCATTACCGCCTCGTGAACAGCGGGGTCAAATGGCTCACCGACTGCGGCGAGTTCCTTAATTTCGAGCTTCTCTTTAAGGGAAAGCAGCTGCTTGATAATCAGCTCAATGCCTTTAATGTAGTCGGCACTGCCACTGTCAGCCGTAGCTGCGCGGTCGATATTATCGAGCACGGGGAGAAGCTGCTTGATAACGCTTGCCTTTGCGTATTCGCCGACCGATAACTTTTCACGCTCGGTGCGCTTTTTATAATTATCGAATTCAGCCGCGGTACGCAGCAGCAGATTGTGTTCGTTTTCAAGTTCTGCCTGCAGCCTTATGATTTCTTCGTCCTTTTTGGATGTTTTGGCTTTTTTCTCTTTTTTAGGTGTCGGGGACTCCTGCGTTTCAGGCACCTTGGTTTCTTGTGTGTTTTCCAACTGTTATTCCTCCATATCTTTAAGTGCTTCACCGAGTAACTCTCCGAGCCGCTCGGCGGTATATTCAATACTTGGTATTATCTGCTCGTAGGACATTCTCGTCGGCCCTATAATGCCGATGCAGCCCTCACGTTTACCGCCCGTACCGTATTTGGCGATTATCAGGCTTGATGGTTCAAGCGCGCTGTAGCCTGTATCCTTACCGAAAACGATTTCGAGGGGCGAGTCACTGTGGGAGAGTACCGACAGTAACGCGTCGGGTCTGTTTATAAGGGCGATTACCTTGTCGGCATCGGATTTCTGGCGGAACATATTAAATAGGTTTGCCTGACCCGCCATACTCACACCGCGGTCGCGGATATCCGCTATCATTTCAAATAGACTGGAGAGTAGCGGCATAAGGTAGAGCGCGTCTGCACCTGCGGCGGCGAATATACCCTGCATAAGCGCGGGGGTAAGGTCATCGATATTCTTTTTCAGTATTCGCTCGCGCACTAATTTTTCAAATCTGCTTATAAGCTCACCCGTCAGCGGGTAGGGGATGTGGCACAGTCGGCTGCGGCTCCTTCCGTCCGAGGTGATAATAATTATCATACCCGAGCGGCTGCCCATCGGCAGTATATCAACCCTTTTAAGCTGCGGTCCGCCGTTTGAAATATTAGCCGATATTGTAGGCAGTCCCGTTATTTCGCTTAAAATTTCGGCTGCCTTTTCGGGTAACCTTTCGGGGTCGCAACCCGTGGCGTTCAGCGCCTTGTCAATAGCTGCGCGCTCTTCATCGCTTATCACCGCTTTTGGCATTAAAGAATCTATGTAGAATCTGTAACCGCTTGATGTCGGTACTCTGCCTGCCGAGGTGTGGGGCTGTTCAAGGTAGCCCATTTGCACGAGTGCGCTCATTTCGTTTCGAAGGGTGGCGCTTGACGGAGCATTATCGAGTATATCGCAAAGTATTTTTGAACCGATAGGCTCGCCCGTTGCGATATAGGTTTTAATTATCGCGCCGAGTATTGCTTTTTTGCGCTCGCTGAGTTCCATCAAATCCCCTCCCTTTTTATAGTATGTTTCACGAATTAGCACTCTCTCACGTCGAGTGCTAACAACTTTATTATAACCTGTATTTTCCAGTTGTCAATAGATTTTTAGAAAAAAGTTTGACTTTCTTTGACCTTTAAGCCGAAAACCGCTGTTTTAGGCGGTTTTAGATATTAATATTTACATTTTATTCACAAAATCTATGCTTGCCGATGGTCGTAATCAAGGGGCGCGACCATATCCACTTATTGGTAGCCGTCGCAGGGTTAAAATAGTATATAGCGCCGCCGCTCGGGTCCATTCCGTTTAGCGCATCGCGTGCGGCAGAGTAGGCACTGTCAGCCACAGGCTCATCAAACTGACCGTCATACAGGCAACTAAAGGCACCCGGCTGATATATAACCCCTGCGATGGTATCGGGGAAGGATGGGTGCTCTATGCGGTTGAGCACAACCGCTCCCACCGCCACCTGACC
>JAZULY010000054.1:0-14146 GCA_045603355.1 Acutalibacteraceae bacterium
CGCAGAGTTAAAGGTTCGCCAGCTGCTCGAAAAGGTCGCCGCCTACAGCGGCACGATTCGTTTAGCGGTTGTCCCCTTTACCGAAATTCAAGAGGAAATTGCAAAGAAATGTCCTGAGGATTATTTTACCCTTATAATGCGCCGTATGATGATGCGCATATCCGAGCGGCTCTCTCGCGAGCGTAATTCGTTAGCACTTATCACGGGAGAAAGCCTCGGTCAGGTTGCAAGCCAGACTCTACCCGCCCTCGCCGTTACAGACTGTGTTGTAGATATGCCGGTGCTTCGTCCCCTTATAGGTATGGATAAGGACGAAATCGTTATAATCTCACGCAAAATCGATGCGTTTGATATTTCTATCCAGCCGTACGAAGACTGCTGTACGGTATTTACCCCGAAACATCCCAAAACCAGACCCACCATTCAGCAATGTATTGATGCTGAGCAGGAACTAAACATAGAAGAACTTATAAACAGAGCTGTGGGCGGCACTGTTTACTCGTATATTGATTAAGAGGTGTAAAACTTGAGAACCGAATTTATCTATTTTTCTGACGGTACCATTTCACAGAAATACATAGCTAATCTTATAACGTATATCAGCAGTATTTTATGTCAGGACGACCAGATGACCGTCGCCATATGTACTGCGGACTCATTTAAAAAGACGCTGAAAAATGCTATTAAAAACAACGATGCCGTCTGCATAACCGATGATTACCTCACCTTCTTCGAGGATGATGAAAAAAGCATCCTGCAAAATAATAAAACCGATTTTACCGAGGAAGGCAGAACAGCAGGCTTCGTAAGCGATGTTAAGGGTACCGCCGTTGCCGTCCTGCCTCGCGAAGGCAAGATGCTTGACGATATCATAGCATTCATTGTGGGAAAATATATAATCAAAAACGGAAAATCGTTTTATGCACATTCAGAACTGCGCGTTTCAGAGTGCTCGTTTGATGACGTTAACTCGATAGTTCTGAATTTCTATAACGACGGAAATCCGCGTATATATACTATCTTCGGAGACGATTCTGCTCATATACACATTTTCTGTGCAGAAGAAACTCAGCGAATGGCTGATGAAACGGCTCGCGAAACACACCTCAATATTAAAATGATTCTCGGTGACAATGCCTATTCAGGCAGAGAATTCGGTATTGCTCACACAGTTGTTAACAAGCTTATAAAGAATAATATTCATCTCGCAACAGCCGAATCCTGCACTGCGGGTATGCTGTCTGCCGCAATTACATCAGTACCGAATTCCTCATCGGTTTTTGAAATCGGTATTTCTTCTTACTCAAACCGTATTAAGAGTGCGGCTCTTGGTGTATCGCAGAAAACCATGACAAGCTTTGGCGCCGTCAGTATGCAAACCGCAGCCGAAATGGCTAAGGGTATTTACAGACTGAGCGGCTCAGAACTCGGTCTTTCAATAACGGGTGTTGCAGGTCCCGGTAAGAGTGAAGCAAAGCCCAAGGGTACTGTGTATATTGCCCTTACAGACGGCAAGCGTGTGTGGGTAATCAAAAATCAGTTCGACCCGAAATTATCCCGCGATGAAATACGTAACAAATCGGTTTACGAGGCATTAGACCTTGTGCGCCGCTATCTTAATTTCCTACCCAAAACGCTACCGGGCGGCAGCAAATTCGACGGACCTATAAACCTTTTATATTCGCAACCGCATTACCTCGATAATATCATTGAGTACTCGAGTTCAATGATTCGTGAGGTTGTCGCTCCCGATGACGCCGAAAATGTTTCTGATATATTTAACGGCAGTTTACCCACCGAAGATGCTCTGCCCTTCACCTTTTTCGCCGATGCTGAAGAAGGCAACCCTGCCACAGAGCCTTCCCTTGATATATCCAATACAGATGACCTGCTCTTTACCTTTGAAGCAGATGCTGAAGAAGGCAACGCTGCTACTGAGCCCGCCCTTGATATACCCGATACTGCCGATTCTCTGATAACGGTAGATATTGATTATGACCCCGAATCCGATACCGACGTGCTACCTCCGGATAATTATGAGGGATACTCTATCGGCACTATTGAGGATGACGTTACAGACGAAAAACTCAACATACCCAGCAGCGCAGATGTTCTTTTAACCGACCTTGAAGGCAGACCTGAGGAATTTGACATTACAGATTATCAATCCGAAGAATATAGCGCATACGAAGCGGTCGATAATGAGTCCGAATATGACGACAGTCCCCTTGTTGAAGGTGCACTCGGTTATGATGCAAAGCCGAAATTGACCTTTAAGCGTTTAGCCTTCTTCGGTATCTTCGCTGTAATAATTTTGGGTATAATTGCAGCCAGCGCATATGCCGTTAACTATTTTGTTTCAAAACACACAAACGATAAGATAGTCAGCGAAGCTCGCGCATTGTGGAACTTCAGTGAAGAACGAAATGCCGACGGTACTTACGGTGCATTTAATAGCCTCAGGGCAATTAACCCCGATATATCGGGCTGGTTAAAAATCGGCGGTACCGAGATAGATA
This sequence comes from Acutalibacteraceae bacterium, assembly GCA_045603355.1. Lineage (GTDB taxonomy): Bacteria > Bacillota > Clostridia > Oscillospirales > Acutalibacteraceae > SIG565. The sequence continues at coordinate 2,520 of JAZULY010000054.1, forward strand.
ACCCCGTAACCGTAGGCTTTGATAACGACCATTATAAAACGCATAACTTCCACAATGAAAAATCACGTTACGGCTCTATATTTATTGATAACCGTTGCCGGGTGGATACACCGCGTCCGACACAGAATATTGTCATTTTTGGTCAGAATATGACGGACGACAGTATGTTTGGCACGCTTAGCAATGTGCTTACCTTGTCATCTATACAGAAAAATTCTGTTATTGAGCTTACTACACTGTATAACAACCGTTCTTACCGCATTTTTTCGGTAATGCTGATAGCTCCCCCCTCTTCCGATAACGGCGCAACCTTCGGTTATACGAATTATCAGTTTGACGATGAGAGCGAATGGAAAAACTGGCTCGACGAAGCGTGTGAACGCAGTTTATACATTGTAGATATTGAGCACTCATATGCAGATAATTATATAACCCTCTACACCGATTCGGATATGTTCCGTAATGCCCGACTTGTAGTTGTAGGCCGAGAAATACGCTCTGATGAGAATATTGAAGAGGATGTTTCAATTACTGCTAATCCTAACCCGAGATATCCACAGATATGGTACGATTTACACGGCAGCGTAAATCCGTTTAAAGATAAGGAATCCGAGGACGGCACTACGCACGAGAACTCGTCTGTTTCGAGTGAACCGTCAGAGCCTGCACCATCAGAGCCTGCACCATCAGAACCTGAACCGTCAGAACCTGAACCGTCAGAGCCTGTGCCGTCAGAACCTGAACCATCAGAACCTGAACCGTCAGGACCTGAACCGTCAGAGCCTGAACCGTCAGAGCCTGAACCATCAGAGCCTGCGCCGTCAGAACCCGAATCATCAGAACCCGAATCATCAACACCCTCAGAGTCAGTCGAGAGTGAACAGGTTTAACAAATCTAAGGAGAATTGCAGATGCTTGTAAATACCAAAACCGAAATTATCTATTACACCATCCCTACCGATTTTGAGTTGGAATTTAATATCTGCGGCTGCTGTCCTATGCGATTACTTACCGAAACCGCAGATGATATTAATTCCTTGCTTTCCACCCTTTCGCGTGCCTTCGCAAGAAATCGCGTTGTTATGGTTACAGGACCTATGAATACGGGCGCTCTTGAGGCTATCGCTGAGGCTATAGGATATTCTACGGTCAGCACCGACAGTGAAGAGTATTATCACACCGAATCACACCTGAGCGCTCTCATAGAAAATTCGGTTCCGCTGATAACCGAGGACGGTATTTTAGGTGGCTGCATTACCGAAAGCGGTGAGCAAGCCTTAATTCTTCTGACAAGTGAAAAATCGGTACAACGCGAGCTTATGAAAAAACTAATTGAACCGTATATCGGCGCTATAAACAAACTCGAAAACAGCGGAGTAACCGACGAGGCCGAGGACTCCGCAGAAGAACTGCCCACCGACGAGGTTTTTGAAGAACCCGAGTTAAAAGACGAAGAGGTCACCCAAAAAGAGCCTGAAATCGAATACCTTGACGATATAATCGACGATGTATTTGAAGACAAAAAAACAGAGCGCAACGGTCTCAATTTTGCAACACTTATCATTTTAATTTTGCTGCTCATTACCGTCGCCGCTCTTGCCTACACGCTGATTTTAGTGCCGTTGATGAACGGTACACCCATCTTAGAAAACCTTAACAATATAATTAATTCCCTGTTGGGATAAGCAAAAACACGGTAGTGAAAACTACCGTGTTTTTTATTACTGTGAATTATTTGAAGCGACCTTAACTGTTGTGGAATAATATTTTCCCGAGCGGTATATTTTTACCGTTACACTTTCCCCCGGCACAGTATCTGCTATATAGTCCGAAAGCTCGGTATACTCGGTAATTTTCTTACCGTCAAACTCGGTTATAATATCCCCTGAGCGAATACCCGCATCATATGCAGGTCCATCGGTAATAACGCTGCGAACAACCGCACCTACGGGATAACCCAACCGCTCGAGTATTTCGGCGGTATAACGTTCACTTATAGTAATACCTATATACGGGTTAGGCTCATTTTCTCTTGAAATTATCTTATCGCAAATTTCTGTAACTGTGTCTACAGGAATTGCAAATCCCATTCCCTCATATTCCGTCGCTGCGATTTTCGAACTGTTTACACCAACAAGCTCACCCTTGGTATTGACGAGCGCACCGCCCGAGTTACCGGGATTGATAGCAGCATCTGTCTGTATCAGTTCAACCGAACTGCCCGTAGCACTGTCGGATATTACACGGTCAAGACCGCTAATAATACCGTAGGTCACCGAGCCCATAAAATCAAGTCCGCCTGGGCTACCGACCGCGGCAACATATTGACCGACCTTAAGTTTATCTGCATCGGCCAGCTCTATAGGGGTAAGATTCGAAGCCGATATCTTAATTACTGCAAGGTCGTGCGAGATATTATATCCCACAACCGTCGCCGAATACGACTTTTCTGTGTTATCAGACAAATAAACATCTATCTTAGATGAGGTTGAGGTCACCGCGCTCTCGATTACGTGATAATTAGTAATTATATATCCGTCCGCCGAATATATAATTCCCGAGCCCTCACCTGAGGACTCAGAACTACCGCCGAAAAAGCTGGTAGTAGACGCCGTTGTCTGAATGCCTACAACACTCGGGTTGACCTTCTCGGCCACCGCTTCAATAACGCTCTCGACCGTTTCTTCCACATTAATTTCAGTAATTACCTTGTTGGTATCCCCGTCTGTTAATGGCGAGGAATTACCGTTCAAAGAGCCCTTCAGAATAAAAACGGTCGCCGCTGCTGAAGAAATACCAACCGCCGCCGAAACCAGTACACAAACGACCAATGTTAAAACCGAGAATTTGCTTTTTTCCTTTTTAGGTTTCTCGGGTGTAACAGGTGCAGGTGCAGGAGCATCGTACTGAGAATTAAAACTACTGTAGGAATAAAAATCGGTATTCTGCTCAGGTTTATATTCGAAATCGTTATCCATAATATCGTTCCTTTCTTGAAACTACAAACAATATAACACCAAAACCTAATATAAGCCTTAAATATTAATAATGAATGAACAATAATTAAAATTTTCTGCGCTTTATTTTTACATAGGGCGCTACATCGCTTGTGTTTCTGCGGGCGCGAATATCTATAACAAATGTAACGATTATATAAATTGCAATTACTACAGCAAAAACAATAGCGGCAATAATTAAAATTATCGTTACCACATTATTGATACCCGCTGCCTTGTCGCTATTATTGTTACCCGAAGCGTAACCGAATACAACCGATTTAATAATATTATCGGTCTCTTCACTGCCGACACCCGTAAACTCAATAGCCCACAAATCACCTTGCTTTACGGTAATATATTGCTCACCGCTAAAGGCACCGCCCTTATCGCTGCCCGAAAACTCGGTCTTTAAAAAGACGTTATCTCCGATACTCACCTTTACGCAAGACTTACCGCCCGTGAGGCTGGGTGCTATTTCTGCAAGGGATTCATCACTTAACAGTTCAAGGCTGAAATCCTCTGATAAAACTCCAGTTTCCCTTTTTACTACGATTTCGGAGTTTGTGTCATTATCCCGCGCGAAAAGAATTATTTTATTTTTAGATATATATTCCTTAAAGTTTATCTTATTGAAATTAATCTCCTGCAAAAATTCAAGATTAGAGTCAATATTGTCATCGGTAATAACGGTATAGTTTTCGGGAATTTCGATATCCAGTTTCTCGTCTTCAATCGTTACCGCACCGCAGTTTACCGAGAATATACTTACAATTAATATCAATAAGACTGCAAAAAAAGAAAATTTTCTTCTCACTTTTGCTTTACTCCGTTCAAATTATTTTGAATTCTGTTTTTTGGCTGCCGTCAGGGTATTTTGCATAAGCATAGCAATGGTCATAGGACCTACTCCGCCGGGCACGGGTGTAATTGCTGAGCATTTGGGCGCAACCGAATCATAATCAACATCCCCGCAAAGCTTGCCGTTTTCATCGCGGTTCATACCGACATCGATTACTACAGCACCTTCCTTTACCATATCGGCGGTAACAAATTTGGCCCTGCCGATGGCAACAACGAGAATATCGGCTGCGGCGGTTACCTCTTTCAGATTTACCGTACGCGAATGGCAAACCGTCACAGTTGCATTATTATGTAAAAGAAGCAGTGCCATCGGCTTACCTACGATATTTGAGCGACCGATAACCACACAGTTTTTGCCCTCTAAATCAATATCGGAATATTTCAGCATTTCGATAATGCCGGCGGGCGTACAAGGTAGAAAATCGTAATCGCCTATCATAATTTTACCGACATTCTGCGGATGGAAAGCGTCAACATCCTTATGCGGCGCAATACTGTTAATAATAAGTTTTTCATCAAGATGACGCGGAAGCGGCAACTGACAAAGGATTCCGTTTACCTTGTCATCCTTATTAAGCCTCTCTACGAGTGCTAACAACTCCTCGTTGGTGGTCTCCTCGGGTAAAGCATACTTATATGATTTAATACCGAGTGCCTCACACGCCTTTTCCTTGTTTGCAACATAAACCTTCGAAGCAGGGTTTTCGCCGACTATTATTACGGCAAGACCTACTTCGATGCCGTCATTTTTAAGAAGTGCTACCTCATCGGCGATTCGAGCCTTTACGGCTGCCGATATCTCTTTTCCGTTAATTATCTGTGTCATTTTCGTTATTCTCCTCGGGAATATTTTCATCATCGGCACCAAACATAGCCACATATTCGGTATCCTTAACCGCGGTTTTAAGTTTTTTGAAGTTTAAAACGGTGATTACAGCGCATACGATACATAAAGTAAAGGACAGTAGTGCCGATACTCTGATGTTTCCGATATAAAGGCTGTCTGTTCTCAGCAGTTCGATAAAACCTCGACCGAAGCCATACCAAATACCGTACATAAGGGCTAACTGACCCTTAAACTTACGGCGGCGACCGATGCGGTCTATAATTATAAAGCCGATAATGCACCAAACGAATTCATAGAAAAAGCAGGGATGCACTAAATCAAGGCTGCCTGTATCGTAGTATGTACGATTACTCATCATACCCCACCAGTCGCTGCCTGTAAAGGTGCCGTATGCCTCCTGATTAAAGAAGTTACCCCAGCGGCCGATACCCTGCGCTAAAATAAAGCAGGTTGCGGCAAGGTCTAACATATCGGGAATGTTAAGTTTTCTCAGTTTACACATCAAAACGCCGAAAACAGCAGCACCGATAACACCGCCGTATATGGCAAGACCCGAAAAACCTGCACCGTCGTTAAAACCGAAGAAATCGGCAAAGCTTTGAAGCTTTACCCCGTCAAAAATTACATAGTAAGCGCGGGCGCAAAGAATAGCAAGCGGTGTGGTGACAAGCGCAACATCGAGCATTCTGTCAACGTCTATTTCGTATCTCTTGGCAACCAGCAGCGCGTAAATAACGGCTGCGAGAAAGCCTGTGGCAATAATAATACCGTACCAGTAAACATCCCAGCCGCCGCCTATCGGCAGCGTGAAGGCGACGGGATCAATAATAAAATCAATACCGAAAATGGTACCCATATAATAATTCATTATTTATCTCTCCTTTGGCAGAATTACCGACATAACGGCTTTATCCTCTGCGAGAACAGAAAGATATTCCGATAACTCGTTCTTAGTAATATTTTTTAATATCTCGATTTCCTCAAAAATATCGTAGTCACTAACCGCAGCATCAATAAACATCATAGCAATATTATTTACACTGTTATAACGCTTTACTGCATGACCGAAGAATTCGCGTCTTGTAGCCTCAAAAAGCTCACTATCAATGCCGTCAGATTTGAGCCTTTCTATCTCGGTTCTTATCTCTGCAGCAACTTTCTCGGGTTCTACCGATTCACCCTCGAATAAAACAGCGGCATAGTCACGACCCGTAAAATATTCGGTTTCGAACTCATCATTTATAAGTCCCTCATCGGTAAGGCGCTTATAAAGGGACGAAGACTCACCTATTAAAACCTTTAAGAGTAAATTCATCGCTACCGACTCGCGCAAGGTCGGCTCACCGTGGGGCAATATCTGCTTATATCCGTAACAGAAAAGCGGAATTGCAACCTCGAGGCGTTTCTCGACATAAGGCTTCACTATCGTATCAGGCTCGCAGACCACCTGGCGGTTAATTACTATCTTGTCACTTTTCTTTACCGCCTTGCTGATTTTGTTTAAAACGCTCTCGGTATCAACATTACCCGCGATACAGATAAACATATTAGCAGGGTTATAAAAGGTGTTGTAGCACTGATATAAGAGTTTATCGTCTATTTTAGCAATAGACTCCACCGTACCTGCAATATCTATTTTAACGGGATGATTATGATACATCGCACAGAGCATATTAAACAGTACGCACCAGCCGGGACTGTCATCATACATACGAATTTCCTGCCCGATTATACCCTGCTCTTTCTGAACAGTCGCAGCAGTAAAATAAGGGTTCTGAACAAAATCGAGTAGTATATCCATATTTTCATCGAACAGATTACTGCAAGAAAACAAATAGCAGGTCTTATCAAAGGAGGTAAATGCATTTGCATATGCGCCTGTTTTTGAATATTTTGAAAATGCGTCGCCATCCTCACTCTCAAAAAGCTTATGCTCAAGAAAATGCGCTATACCCTCGGGCACGGTAACCATTTCCCCGTCACCAAGTGAAAAAGCGGTATCAACCGAGCCGTACTTAGTACCGAAAACGGCATAAACCGAATCAAAATCCGGCTTTTCCATAATATAAACCTTAAGTCCGTTATCGAGGACAGTAAGGGTGTATTCCTCTTTAAGGGTGTCACTTTTGTAAACGGTTTTATTCATCACACTGCACCCCACTCTTGCCAACGATTTTATAAACGGTATGAAGTTTTACTCCCTTAGCGGTATCTACTACATCCTGCTTTGTAATTTTCATAATCTTTTCAGCCACTTCATCAGGCGAATACAGACAGTCTGTAAAAATGCTTGCCGAATACCAGCTATCCAGCGCGCTGAGACTATCATTATAGGATTTCAGCGAGCTCGACAAACTCTTAAGCGAAGCGGAGAAGGTTTCATCACTGAAGTCCCCCTTCTGAACGGTAGCCAACTGATTTAAAATCTCCTTTTCTGCCCTTTCGGCATTAGCAAATTCAACGCCCGACTCGACCGTTAAATGACCCTTAGCGCGATTAGAAGACGCCGAGCAATAATAGCAAAGGCTCATTTTCTCGCGCACGTTTTCAAACAGCATTGAATAGGGACCACCGCCGAAAATATCACTCATAATACTAAGCTTGTATTCATCGTAACCCGATACGACACTCGAGAATCCCATCACGAGCTTACCTTGATTTACATCCATCTCTTCTTCGGTGTAATTCACCGTATCGGCAGGCACTAAAGGCTCTACGATACGATATGTGTCGACAGGATTCCGTTCTATCTTTGAAAAATCGTCAGCCGCCTTCTCAAAAAATCCGTCGGGCAGTTTGTCGCCTATAACCTGAATACGAACATATGCGTTTTTAAGCAGTCTGTTCCAAGCGGCGTATATATCCTCACCGCTGAGCCTCTTCACATCTTCGAGTTCACCGTATTTCGATAAACCGTAGGGTGACTCCTTATACATAACCTCTAACGCGCGGGCCCTCGCATATGCGCGCTTATCGTTAATTTCACCGAGAATGGTCTCAACCATTTTACGCTTTTCGCGGTCTGTGTCCTCTGCTAAAAATGCACCGCCTGATACGCGGGGCTTGAATATAAGCGAGCTTATCAGGTCTACCGCCTGCAAAATTATGGATTCATTATCGAATGAAAAGTCATCGTTTATTACAGATACCGCAAAGCGTATATGCTGCATATCCCCTATTTTACCCACGCTCGTAGAGAGATCTGCGCCATAAAGCATATTAAGCTTTAAATTAAGCTTTGTAAAACTGTCAAATTCCTCAGAACATGAGGTTAAAATATACGGCAACAGTGCATTTGCCGCAATATCCTCTTGTCTGAGCGGCAAATAAAAATTGTATGAAATTACGGTAGTATTAAATCGGGAATTTTTAACAAAAACACCCTCTACACCCTTGCCTACCGAAATTAGTTTCTCTGCCATTGTCTGCCTCCAAAACAATATGTCTATTATAAAATTATATCATACTTTCTTCAATTTGCAATTATTTTATGCAACATATATTAATTTAATTAAAAGTAGCCTTTATTGTGATTGACATTTTATTTTTCGTATAGTATAATATTTTCAAGAAAGGGTGGGTTTTCTATGAAAGCTAAATACGTTTTATCTGTTATCGCTATTATCATCGGTATCGTTACTATGGCTGCCGGTGTTGCAGTTTTAGTAGACCGCTTGCTTAAAAAGCGTAATGAGAGTTTTGACGGTTATATCGAGTGCGATTGTACTCCCGAAGAACTCGTAGCAGAATAATTTAGATCATTTAAAGGGCATTCGGTTACGAATGCCCTTTATTGTATCGTGAAAAAAGGCATTTTTTATGCAATTATTATAATTTTTTTATTACAATTTTGAATTTAATACTAATTTTTGGTGTTTTTGCATAAAAAAACGCCATTTTTTATTATATGTATCTACTTGAAAAATTACTCAGAATAAGTTATTATTAATTTGGTAAAATATAAATGATAATATATCATTATAGGAGTTGTTTTTATGAGTATTAAATACAGCAGTGAAAAAATTGCCGAAATGATACAGCGCAAGCTTTCTCATAATTTCGGTGTAACACCCGATCAGGCATCGGATGATTTTTTCTATAAGGCTACCGTTCTTGTTCTTCTTGATATTATGAACGAGCTTCGCACACAGTACAAAAAGAAAACCGCTGAGCAGGGTGCTAAAACGGTTTACTATTTAAGTATGGAATTCCTTATGGGCCGTTCCCTTAAAAATAATCTTTTTAACCTCGACCTTGAGAAGAAGGTTTCATCGGCTCTTAAAAAATTCAACGTAAAGCTCGAAAACCTTTATGAGCTTGAGCCCGATGCAGGTCTTGGTAACGGCGGTCTCGGCCGTCTTGCGGCCTGCTTCCTTGATGCGCTTTCTACCGGTAACTACCCTGCTATGGGCTACTGCATTAAATATGAATTCGGTATTTTCCGTCAGAAGTTAGTTGACGGTTGGCAGACCGAAATGCCCGATTTCTGGCTACCCGGTGGCGGCGTGTGGCTTGAACCCCGCCCTGCTTCTGCAGTAGATGTTAAATTCAACGGTCACATCAATGAATGGTGGGACGGTAATCATCACAATATCCAGCACGAAGGTTATACAACCGTTCGCGCTATGCCCTACGACCTTATGGTAGCAGGTAAAAACGGTGAGACCGTAAATGCACTCAGACTATGGAGTGCCGAATATCAGGACATCAATATGTCGGCATTTAATCAGGGCGACTATGTAAAGGCGCTCGAAGAAAAGGCAAATACCGAGGTTATCAGTAAGGTGCTCTACCCTGAGGACAATCATATGGAGGGTAAATCCCTTCGTCTTCGTCAGCAGTATTTCTTAGTGTCTGCCTCTATTCAGGATATTCTTAACCGTCACCTTCGTCAGTATAACACACTCGAAAACCTGCCCGAAAAGGTGGCAATTCATATTAACGATACCCACCCCACCCTTTGCATACCCGAACTTATGCGCTTCTTGCTTGATGAGTGCGGTTACTCATGGGAAAAGGCTTGGGATATTGTTAAGGGTACCGTTGCATATACCAACCATACTGTTATGGCTGAGGCACTTGAGTGCTGGCCGATAGATCTTTTCAGACACCGTCTGCCGAGAATTTACCAGATAGTTATGGAAATTGACCGCCGCTTCCGCGAAGAGGTTATGAACTTAACCCACGATGCGGCAACCGTAGAGCGTACTGCTATTATTAAGGGCGGTATGATACACATGGCTAACCTTTGTGTTGCTGCTTCTCATTCGGTAAACGGCGTATCCCGTCTGCACAGTGAAATTCTTAAAGATTCGTTATTTAACGATTACTATAAGATGACACCCGAAAAATTCAAGAATGTTACAAACGGTATTGCTCACCGCAGATGGCTGTGTCAGGCAAACCCCATGCTCACAAAGTATATTACAGAGCTTATAGGTGACGGCTTTGTGCAGGATGCAGCACACCTTGCCGAGCTTGAAAAATACAAGGACGATAAGGCAGTTCTTAAAAAGCTTGATGAAATCAAGCGCGCTAACAAGGTGCGCCTAGCTAATTACCTTAAAAATAATTCGGGTATATCGGTTGACCCCGATTCCCTTTTCGATATGCAGGTTAAGCGTCTGCACGAATACAAGCGTCAGCACCTTAATGCGCTTCACATTATATCCGAATACCTTTATATTAAGCAGAATCCGAACGCCGAGTTCCAGCCCAAAACCTATATCTTCGGTGCTAAGGCGGCGCCCGGTTATTTGCTCGCTAAGCAGTTTATCCATATGATAAATCAGTTAGCAAAGGTAATCGAGAGTGACCCCGTAGTTAAGGATAAACTCAAAATCGTGTTTATGGAAGACTACCGCGTAACACTCGCTGAACTTATGATTCCTGCGGCTAACATCAGTGAGCAGATTTCTCTCGCTTCCACCGAGGCGAGCGGTACAGGTAATATGAAGCTTATGATGAACGGCGCTATCACCCTCGGTACTGAGGACGGCGCTAACGTCGAAATACACGAGGCTGTGGGTGACGATAACATCATCATCTTCGGTATGGAAACACCCGAAGTTATGGCGCTCAAGAAAAGCGGATATAATCCTAAGCCTTATTACGAAAACAACCCCGTTCTTAAAGAGTCTCTCGACTTTATCCGTAAGGGTATCGGCGGCGAAGATTTCAGCAACGTATATAATGTTATCACCAATATTGATACCTATATGGCTATGGCAGACTTTGCCGACTACTGCAGAGCTCACTCAACCGCTGATAAACTCTATCAGGATACCGAGACCTGGAACAGAATGTCGCTTATGAATATCGCGAAGTCAGGTATCTTCGCGGCTGACCGCTCAATTAAGGACTATGCCGAAACCATTTGGAACGTTAAACCTTTAGATAAATAATCGGAGATAATATGCAATACTATCCTTTTGATTCGCGAAATCCAATATATCGTTCAAAAATAGGAGCCATAGCTTCAGGGGAAACCCTGAGGCTACGGCTTCTGCTGCATAATGACGCGTATTGCACCGCGGCATACTTAGTTTTAATAGACGATATTGCGGGCACAACTAAAGAAATACCCCTCACCCCTGCCGAATGGCTCGAAAACTACCGTTTTTGGGATTGTGAGGTTAACCTCGGCGAAGGTCTATACTGGTATCATTTCAGATACGAAAGCCGTTACGGCGAATTTTTCGTAACAAAATGCGCCCATTCTACGGGCTTTGTATCAAAAGACGGAAGATCCTGGCAACAAACCGTATATGCCAAGGATTACGAAACCCCCGAGTGGTTGCGCGGCGGTATTATTTATCAGATATTCCCCGACCGTTTTTATAATTCGGGCAAGGTAAAAAAGAATATCCCTGCCGACCGCTACATATGTGAGGACTGGGGCAAGCAACCCGAATACCGTC
>JAZULY010000055.1:0-4016 GCA_045603355.1 Acutalibacteraceae bacterium
AATCCTTCATCCCGATGCTCGTAGCTACGGGCTGCGGCGTTCCCGGTATTATGGCTTCGCGTACTATCGAGCAGGACCGTGACCGCAAAATGACCGTTATTACTACCGGCTTTATCCCCTGCGGCGCTAAGATGCCCATTGTTGGCCTTATCGCAGGGGCTCTTTTCGGCGGATCTGACTGGATTGCTACCGCCGCTTACTTTATCGGCGTTGCCGCCGTTATCGTAACGGGTATTATGCTTAAGAAAACCAAGCCCTTCGCGGGCGACCCTGCTCCCTTTGTTATGGAGCTTCCCGCCTACCATATGCCCGTTCCGAACAACTTCTTACGCGCTACCTGGGAACGCGGTTGGTCCTTCATTAAGCGCGCAGGTACCGTAATACTCGCCGCAAGCGTTATTATCTGGGTACTCAACAGCCTTACATTCGACGGCGGATTCCACTACATAGGTGACGGAGATGAAGCATCTATCCTCAACGTTATCGGCAACTACATCGCAGTAATCTTCAAGCCGCTCGGCTTTGGTTATTGGCAGGCAGCGGTTGCTACTGTTCTCGGTCTTGTTGCCAAGGAAGAGGTTGTCGGTGTATTTGGTACACTCTCCTCTATGCTTCCCGAAGGCGCCGACCTTTTAGCAGAGGTTGACGGCGGTACCTTTGAAAATGCTATCTTAATCGGTAAGGAATTTTTCGGCGGCAGTCAGCTTTCGGCTTTCTCGTTTATGATATTCAACCTGCTTTGTGCCCCCTGCTTTGCTGCTATGGGCGCTATCAAGCGCGAAATGAACAACTGGAAGTGGACCGCATTTGCCATCACATATATGTGCGTATTCGCATATGCCGTTTCGTTCTGTGTATATCAGTTAGGTATGCTCTTTACAAGCGGCGGCAACATATTCCTCTCCCTCATCGCATTCGCTATCATAGCCTTTGTCGTATATATGCTCGTAAAACCCTACAAAGAAGCCAACAGGCTGAGAGGTTAAAAAATGTTAGAATGGATTACACAAAATTTTGCAAGTTTAATTGTTTTAGCATTAGTAGTGGCTGTAATCATCCTTGTCATCTTTAAAATGATTAAGGATAAACGGCAGGGTAAATCCTCCTGCTCTTGCGGCTGTGAGGGATGCGCTATGAAGGACAGTTGTCACTCTAAAAAATAAACATTCTCCCAATATACAAACACCGCGAGGTTTATCCTCGCGGTGTTTGTTGTTTTATTTAATTAATCATCGTCTTCTATTTCTTCTTTAAGTTCTGCGCCGTGTCTTATAAGTAAGGCGACAAGCAAAAGCACGATACCGAAGATAACAGACACCGATATCGGCATATGGGCCGAATAGTGAGAGTATTCACCGAATGCAAGGTAAATAGCAACCGCTATAATCTCGGCTATTATAGGCAACACTATAGTTTTTAGCCCTAAACACATCATATGCCGAGCGCTGTGATGGGTAAAGGGTGTACCATCCTCCAACACGCCACGCAGATATTTATAAACAACGCCGAAAGAAAAAATATCTGCCACTGCATAAACAAAATCAGACCATACATGCGCGCTGGTAAGCGAAAAACTGCCATAATCCACATAACCGATAATGTTCTGTAAAAAAGTGCTGTCAATATGCGCCTGAGCATAATAAAGCACGACACTAATAAGCTTTAAAACCGAATAAACACAAAAGAAAATAGTTACAACTAAGGTGAGATAGGAAAAAAGTCGAACGCGTTTTAAAAGTTTATCAAGGCTTTTCAAATCATTACCCCTATCAAAAATAATTATATACCGTAATTATCATACATCATATCTTTATGTTTTTCCATTACAATCTAATAAATGCAAAAAATAGCAGAAAGACTCTGTTTTCTAATTCATTTTTGTATTTTCTATTTCTTGGGTAACTCTTTTCCCTGAACAGCTGCGATAAGGAATTTGCCGATATCGGTGTTATCAACAACTGCATCTCTGAAATACTCTGTGCCGTAGCCGAGCGCAAATACGCCGACATTCACGCCCGTATGCTCAAGATGAGTAAATATATTCTTATCGAGCGGATAGTCTCCGCTCGGTATTGTTACACCGCCTGTTTCGTGGTCAGAGGTGATGATAAGTACGGTATCGGGATTTTTCATACAGTAGTCGATAGCAACTGCTACGGCTCTGTCAAATACGGCGACACCCGTAACCTTACGCTGAGCAACACCCGCATGACCCGCCTTATCGCAGGCGGCACCCTCTACCATAAGGAAAAAGCCGTTCTCGTTTTCAAGCTTATTCAGCGCTATCTGGGTAGACTGAGCCAAATAGTTTTCCTCTGCGTCTAAATCAAAGTGATGGAAACCGAGGAAGGGCAAATCTGCCTTCGAGGTATCGTTTAAGGCCGCCCCAAAATCATTAAACCAGCTTGCAACGTTTATTTGTTTGAGTTTATCCTTGTTCTCTTCTCGCTCGGCTATCTCCATAAAATCAGAATAACCGTTACCGATAAGAACGTCGGGCTTGAAATCCAGAAAACCCTCTACAATGGTTGTGGTTCTTTGACGCGTAGAAGCGTGCACTGTAAAGGAGGCGGGCGTAGCACCAAAAACCGAATCATTAGTTACGATGCCGACCTTTTTGCCTGCCTCACGGGCATATTCGCAAACGTTCTTCAGGTTATCCGACGTTGTGCTGTTTTCACGCTTTTTCATACCAACCTGACCCGAATAGGTCTTCACTCCCGTCGCAAGTGCGGTAGCCGAGGCTGCCGAATCGGTAACATTGCCCTTAATATCGTGGGTGGTAACCTCACCGATATTCGGAAGATACTCAAATGTAACGCCGTAGTCACTGAGTGTCTCACTGAACTTCTCGGCAATAATGATATCGTTAAGCCCCATACCGTCGGAAATCATCATAATAACATTCTTCGGCTTTTGATACTTCATAGCCGCCGCCGCTTTAAGCTGGTCTTCGGTAAGGGTAACGCCATCGGTATACCATACTTTAGTAGCGTTATCTTCACTGCCGGTAGAACTTCCCGAGGATGAACCTACGGTGCCGCCGGTGCTTCCGGAAGAGCCTCCCGACGACGAACTTGCCTGACTGCCGTTACTGCCGAGGGCGCTGCCTTCGCTGCCGAGGGCACTTCCTTCGCTACTTAGTGTGCTGCCTTCGCTACTTAGGGTGCTGCCCGAAGAGGAACTTTCGGCACTGCCTTTACTGCTGAGAGCACTGCCCGAGGACGAATTCTCGCCGCCGTCCCCCTTACAGCCCGTAGCCGCAAAAGCCAGAATTAAACACAATAAAATAGCTAATATTTTTTTCATTTTTTTCGTCCTTTAAATAATCTATTCTTTTATAAGCACCTTTTCAATGCGACCGAAAATCATATTATGCATATCACCGTTGTACCATCGTGAGAGTACATCACGGTCGACAAAACCGCCCTCGGTTAAAGACGAAACATACTGCTTGCGGCAGATAAGCACGAGTCTCGCCTCACCGAAATACACCGTGCCGTCTGAGAATACGGGTGTCAGCCCCGTCAGTTCCGTTTTATTAACATCCCTGCCCGACTGACTGCCGCACACCTTGTGGATATCCTTGCGTTCCCCATAGAAGCTGAGCGTAAAATAATCGCTTTTATCTATAAACTCCATTGTGTAACGCTGGGGTCGCACTGCGGCTATAGCGGTGTCGCTTCCCCACATTTCGCCTACAAATCCCCACGATGCCGTCATCATATTGTAGCCGTCAGCGTCGCCCGCAGACACAAGCATCCATTCATCTGCTATACATTTAACAAAATTTTCCTTTAGGTCTTTTAAGTTTACCTCTTTAAAACTCATAATCATCACTCCTTAAATATTATATCATATAAATTTTATGCCTGCAATATTGTTAATTATTTGTCGAAATTTCAATATTTTCTATTGAGTTTTTGGGCTTTGTGATATATAATTGATGTGTATGGTCGCTTGACCAAATATAGATAAGGGAGTTTTATCAATGATCTATTCACATGAAGTAGAAA
>JAZULY010000056.1:0-3070 GCA_045603355.1 Acutalibacteraceae bacterium
TGTACAGGACACACCCGATTCCGTTTGGGAAGCAGACCTTTATTATATGATGAACGATTATTTCGAGCCGCTTAATCTGGACTCTCAGGTAAGCGTAAACGGCGGTGAGTGGATAGATGCCTACGTGGCAAACAGTGAGTGGGCAACGAAAGACGGTGAAAGAACATTAGTCTTTGACGGCTCCGACGACCTTACCCCCGATACCAACGTAAAGCTTCGTGTTCGTTTTTCCGGTCCTGCGGGAAGTTCCGAATGGTCGAATGTCCTCGAGATAAACGGCAGAGAATGCGGTAACGGCGACGTTAACATCAACGGTAAAATTGATGCAGACGACTATATCCTGCTAAAACGCGCATGTTTCGGACAGTATAAATTGTCCGAGGAAGCTGCTGCCAACGGCGATGTCAACGGCAATAAAAAAATCGATGCAGACGACTATATTCTTCTAAAACGTGCATATTTCGGTACATATAAGTTAGGTTGATTTTAAAAAGCAATATTCCAACCCCTCTCACGGGCGGTCGGCAATAAATCTGACCGTCCGTGTGCTTATTAAACTCCCCGAAAGAAGGTGTTTTCTTATGAAACGAATATTTGGCATTTTACTTTCCGCGCTTTTGCTTTTATCGCTTTTTTCGGTGACGGTATTTGCGGCAGATTATATCCCCGAACTAAAAAAAGGCGATGTCAATGCCGATGGCAAGCTCGATGCGGATGACTATATTTTGGCAAAAAGAGCATATTTCGGAATGGCAGACCTCGATAACGATGCGGTTATGCGTGCCGACATCAACGGCAACGGTATTATTGATGCCGATGACTATATCTGTCTGAAAAGAGCATATTTCGGTCAATATACCATTATTGAAGACGAAGCAAAGCCCGAAGCCGATATTTCGGCTGTATGGGAATTGATTTTCGGTTGTTGGGGCGATGAAGAAACCGATGAACGCTTTGTCTATTTCACGTATAGCGGTGAAGACGAAGTATTTTTGAGCGGAGAATGGGGAAATCCGATTCCGTTCGGACGTGATGCGGCGTTCGTTAGCTCTGCGGTATACCTCGAGGGCGATATTTATATCATTTCGATCGAATATCCTCCGAACGAAGAAAATGCCGCCGATTCGCTCGATCTGCGCCCGTTGACCTATACCGTAACTCTTGATATATCCGAGCTCGAAAACGGAAGGATCACCGTGGAAGCTCCCGATGATATTCAACGCACTTATGTCTATAAGGGAGAGAGCTATTCAGATGTGCTCGAAGAAAGAGAAAATGTTCAATATGCCACCTTTGACGAAGTGCAAGAGCTATGGACTAAACTCACGGGATATTGGAACGGTGATGACGGCAGATTTATCTGCTTTGACCAAATGGACAGCAACACCTTGATTTTTATGGAAGGAATCTGGGATTCCGAAACCCGTGGTTGGGGTGAATTTGAAAAGGCAATGTCTGCCAACGGCGCACAGCCTATGAAGCTCGTTATCTACTATCCGCCCGTAAGCAACGAGCTTGTCGGCGAGCTCCCATTTGAATATGTCGCGGTTTATGTAGGCTATACAGAACTCGAAGCCAATAACCGTATTTCTGTTAAAATCGATGAAAACGGTGTATGGATGACTTATTCCTATGCCGGAGAAACCGAAGAAGAGGCTCGCAGTAAACAGTAGATACAAGAACAACATATTACTCGCACTGACGGTCGACTTTACCGCCGACTGACCTTATTTGTTATTCAAAAATAAGAAAGTGAGGAAAACACAATGAAAAAAACATTAGCTATTTTACTTGCTGCATTTATGCTTCTTTCCCTCGTTGCTTGTGGAGAAAACGAGCAAACATCTTCAGGTAATGACGGTATTTCGGAAAGCCGGCAGCAAACCGAACCCGTTATATCCGAACAGGACAAAACCTCGGACTCTTCCTGTCAGGAAAAAACACCGCCCGATGAGCCGGATACTTCTGAAACAAATTCGGATAAGGTTATCTTTGACGGATATGAAATGGATGAAGTATTTACCATCTATATTAACGGCAGTGAGGAATGGACACCTTTTCCCGGCAAAACAGATGTGTTCTTTGGTACGGATGATGAGGACATTATTTCTTTGTCAGACAATGGAACTACCGTTCAGTTTACAGGAAAACAAGTTGGCGAAACTATATTAGGCGCTGTCGTTGGAGAGGAAGAAAAGTTAGCTCTTGTACAGGTACGTGCAATGGGTGGTGATATTACCTATAAGTACAACCCACCCACCGATAACTACTACATTGCCTTTGAAAATAACGATGGCGACAGTGATGTAATGAGTGAGGTTGTCGCCCATATCGGCAGACAGCATATGTACTCTTATGACACTTCTTATTCTTTTCACCTTGTAGATTTTGAAAATCAGAAAGCATATGACCGTGAACCGAACGGTGACTGGATGAGTGACCCGGAGGGGAATGGGCTTGACATGGAGGAAGATTGGAGCGGAGCACCTCTTCCCTTATCGGCAATGGAAGAATACTTTATGGACACGCTTTACGCTCTCGGCGGTGATGCAAGCAGACTGACTGAATATTATGTCGGTACGGAAACTCTGTATCCTGCACCCTACGAAAACACAGGAATCAAATGTTGGGTGTTCGATACCGCTGGCTTTAACGGAAACAACTTGAAATTCTGGATCGACCCATCCAACGGTTGCTGTCTGAAATACGAAGATACCGAGGATGGCGACTGCACAGTAGTTACCGAATACAATTTGAATTACACATCGTGGGATGATACCCCGCAATAAAGGAGGATAAAACATGAAAAAATTATTGGCGATTTTACTTGCGGCTATGATGCTGCTAACCCTTGCCGCTTGCGGAGATAACAACACCACCGATCCCGATAAGGATAACCCCGGTGTTTCCCAAAGCGGAGAGAACAACGACGGCGGCGACAAGCTCAACACAAAGCGCGAAGAAGCTGTTAAGCAGGCAAATAAGGATAACTGGCAGCAGGTCGTTAAGGACAACTTCGGTGTAACCGTTACAGTGCCGGATGGCTGGACTGTAGATATCGCTAAGTATG
>JAZULY010000057.1:0-3871 GCA_045603355.1 Acutalibacteraceae bacterium
AGTAAGGGCGGGCATTACCGATATACTTATTATTACCAATCGCGGAAAAGGTGCGATAGAGGATCATTTTGACCACTCTATTGAGCTTGAAAATATGCTCAGTAAAAAGGGAAAGAAACAGGCATACGAGGAGGTTACCTCGGTAACACGCCTTGCCAATATCTATTTCCTGCGCCAGAAGGAGACTAACGGACTCGGTGACGCGGTGCTTCGCGCTAAGCAGTTTGTAGGTGATGAGCCCTTTGCGGTACTTTACGGCGACGATGTTATTATCGGAGAAGTGCCTGCGATAGGAGAACTCTGCGAAGCCTACGAAAAATACGGCAAGAGTGTTGTGGGAATCAAGAAGGTAACCGATGAAGAGGTCGTTAAATACTGTTCATTAAAGGTAGAGGAAATTGATAACAAGACCTTCTCGGTCAGCGATATGATAGAAAAGCCGAGTGTTTATAATAAGTTTTCAAACTATTCTATACTCGGACGCTGTGTGCTCGGCAGTGAGATTTTCGACATACTCGAGCATACGCCCTATGGAGTCGGCAACGAGCTTCAGCTGACCGACGCTATGAAAACCGTAGCATTGAAGGACGGTATGATAGGCGTACAGTTCAGCGGTGAGCGTCACGATATGGGTAATAAGTTCGGCTTTATTAAGGCGAATATCGACGTAGGTCTGACACACCCTGAAACCAAAGAAGAAATGAAGGCATATATAAAGAAATTGGCGGAGCAGCTTTAAATGAAGTATACCACACTTTTCCTCGATGCCGATGATACTCTGCTTGATTTCCACGCGGCTGAGGCGGCGGCACTCGAGCTTATTTTAAGGGACCATAATATTCCCTTTAATGAGCATACTCACACCATTTACAGCCGCACCAATCAGGAGTATTGGGAGGCTTTCGAGCGGGGCGAAATCCCCAAAAGTGCTATTTTCGTCGGTCGCTACAAGACATTTTTAGAGCGGTCTGGATATGCGGGGAACGCAGAGTTAATAGCCAAGGGTTACGAGGAGTATCTAAGCCGTCAGCCGCAACTGATAGAGGGCGCTTTGGATATACTGAAAAAGCTCGCCGCAAAATATGATGTTTATATTCTGACCAACGGTGCCGAGCATGTTCAGGAGAGAAGACTGAAGGAAAGCGGTATAGCCGACGCGGTAAAGGGTATCTTCGTATCCGAAACGGTGGGCGTCCCGAAACCCGAGAAGGGTTATTTCGAGTATGTTTTAAAAAATATAAGGGAAACCGATAAAGAAAAGATACTGCTGATAGGTGACAGTCAGTCGTCTGATATCCTCGGTGGTATTAATGCGGGCATTGATACCTGCTGGTATAACCCAAAGGAGAAAAGCGGTAAATACACCCCCACATATGAAATTAAAACTTTAAATAAACTTGAAAAAATGCTTGAGGTTTAACCTCAAGCATTTTTTATGCTTTTATGCAGATAATATTTTCGGTGGTAATATGAAAATATTAAAAAAAGAAAATATTAAGCATTATCTCGCGGGCGTCACCGTCGGCATCGTAAACGGACTTTTAGGCTCGGGCGGCGGTATGATAGCCGTGCCGCTGCTACGCCGCGCGGGCCTCGACCAACGGCAGGCGCAGGCGAATGCGATAGCGGTAATTCTGCCTATCAGTATAGTCAGCGTTATTATGTATTTAGTCGGGGGTAAGGTGAGTATAGAAAACTCGTGGCAGTTTCTGCCCGGCGGCATTATAGGCGCGCTTATCGGCACATTTTTGCTCTCTAAAATTTCTTCCACAGTTCTCCGTAAAATATTTGCACTTTTTATGATATGGGCAGGCGTCCGCCTGCTGATGAAATGAATATAGCAGCCCTTTTAGCAGGGCTTTTCTCAGGAATTATCGCTTCAATGGGTATGGGCGGCGGCGCGGTGCTGCTGATATACCTGACGGTCTTCGCGGGTGTCGAGCAGTTAGAGGCGCAGGGCATAAATTTAATATTTTTCATCCCCATCGGTATACTCTCGGTAATAATTTACACCTATCGCGGGCAGATAGTCTGGAAAAAGACCATACCGTTTGCCATTTTCGGCTGTCTCGGCTCGGGCGCGGGGATATTCCTCTCAAACGTGATTGAGGGCGATATGCTGTCAAAACTATTTGCGGTTTTTCTGTGTCTGCTCGGTCTCAAAGAATTATTCACAAAAGATAAAAAGAGTGGTTGAAAAGCTGACGTATACGTGCTATAATGAAAAAAGAATAAATGTTCGGCAAGGATGTGTTTTATTTTGTCAAGACCGAGTCTAAGTGAAAAACAGTTAAAGGTATATAATTTTTTGGTTAAAAAATCCTCGGGTGGGCTTCCGCCTACGGTAAGGGAAATATGTAACGCTACGGGTATTAAGTCCACTTCAACGGTGCACGCGATATTGAATGTGCTGGAAGAAAGCGGCTATATATACCGCGACCCCGGCTGCTCGCGCGCCATTCGTATTGAGGGCGCGGTAGAGTCCGCCGCAGTTCCCGTGCTCGGCCGCGTGACTGCGGGTCAGCCTATTTTGGCGGTTGAGCAGATTGAGGATTATATCCCTTATCCTACTCGTGATGCTGAAGGGTTATTTGCGCTGCGGGTAGAGGGCTACAGTATGAAAAATGTCGGCATAATGCCGGGGGATATCGTTGTTGCCGATAAGGACGCGTATGTCCGCACGGGTGACATTATTATCGGTATGGACGGCGACGAAGCAACAGTCAAAAGGCTCGAAAAATCGCCCGACGGCAGGGTAATATTTATGCCCGAAAATGAGGACTTTGACCCGATTTATCCCGAAAACCCGTCGGTGCTCGGCAAGGTTATCGGCAGTTACCGCAAGTATTAGGAGTTATATATGAAAAAATTTGTTGAATTATTTACCGACGGCGCCTGCTCGGGTAATCCGGGACCCGGCGGCTGGGGTACTATACTTAAATACGGCGCCCACGAAAAAGAACTCTGCGGCGGAGAGAGAGAAACTACCAATAACCGTATGGAATTAACCGCCGTTATTATGGGTCTTAAAGCACTCAAAGAGCCTTGTATAGTCAGGCTCGTCACCGATTCAAAATATGTTGCCGACGGTGTAACAAAGGGTTGGGCGGCATCCTGGCGGGCAAACGGCTGGCGCAAGGCGGATAAAAAACCTGCGCTTAATACCGACCTTTGGGAGGAGCTTTTAGACCTGCTCGAGCGGCACGATGTAACCATAGAATGGGTTAAAGGACACGCGGGCCACCCCGAAAACGAACGCTGTGATAAATTAGCGGTAGATTTTTACAAAAATTTCTAAAATACTATTGCAAAGTATACTAAATTAGTATACAATAGTAGCCGTGAGATTTTTTAAATAAAGGAATTAGAGAATGGATAGGTTTATTTACGCCGATAATTCGGCAACAACTGCACTCGACTCTGCTGTTTTAGAGGAAATGATGCCTTACCTTACCACAAATTACGGTAACGCTTCGAGTCTTTATAATTTCGGCGGTATCGCAAAGGCGGCCGTCGAGAATGCCCGTGAGCGCGTAGCGGCGGCTCTCGGTTGTCTGCCGCGTGAAGTTTACTTTACCGCGGGCGGCAGCGAATCGGATAACTGGGCAATAAAGGGTTACGCTAAGGCGATGCTTCGTCGCGGCAAAAACCATATTATTTCGACCAAGTTCGAGCATCACGCCGTGCTTCACACCCTAAAGGCTTTGGAGAAGGACGGTTTTGAGATAACCCTGCTTGATGTTCACGAAAACGGAGTTGTCCGTCCTGAAGAGTTAAAGGCTGCCATTAAGGAAAATACCGGTTTAGTTTCAGTTATGTATGCTAACAATGAAATCGGTACAGTTCAGCCCATTGCCGAAATCGGCAAAAT
>JAZULY010000058.1:0-30010 GCA_045603355.1 Acutalibacteraceae bacterium
TCCTCTTACGAGAACGGGATTTTTGGTGACCCGGACGGGATACTCTGTGCCTCGCCGATTTTTCGACCGCTGCGGGCGGTGCCCGAAAAATCCGCGGGCTTCGAGACTTCACAGTCCGCAAAGCCTGACGCGGCTTATGCGGCTGCTTCGGCGAACCCTACGGCTTCTAATCCCGTCGCCTTTGGTTGCCCAAAGAATAAAAAAACAACCAACCCTTACGGATTGGTTGCTTTTTTATTTGGTGACCCGGACGGGATTCGAACCCGTGTTACCGCCGTGAAAGGGCGGTGTCTTAGGCCTCTTGACCACCGGGCCGCATGGTGGCTGTAATTGGACTTGAACCAATGACACCGCGGGTATGAACCGCGTGCTCTAGCCAGCTGAGCTATTCAGCCATATTTTTTGGGGGACTGCTACATTATATATGACAAAAGGCGTTTTGTCAATACTTTTTTTCTGTAGTCCCGCAAAATTTGTTATTTTATCTTATTTAGTGTTAGTCCCGTTATAAGCTTCGGATAGAAATAGGTTGATTTCTGCGGCATTTTCTCCCCTGCGGCGGCTACGTCTGCTATCTCACTGATACGTGTGGGATTAAGCAAGAAACAGCAGTTAGCATAGGTCTCTGCAGCACCAACTGCCTCATCGAGGCTTCGTGTATAGGTTAAGTTTATCTGCTTTGCCATATTCTCTTTATCAATGCCGAATACATCCTCTAAAATAAGGCTGTGCAGCACCGATACGTCGAGGTTTCTCAAAGCCTCGCTTTTCTCGGGGAAAAGTTCCTCTAAAACGTCTGCCGTCTTCAGCGTTAAAAGACGGGCGATATCGCCGTCATAGAACACGAAAGAAATCTGATTATCATTGTATTTTTTCTCGAGCTCTTCTTCGCTTTTAGCTATATTTAAAGTTTCAACAGTAAAATATTTTTCGCACTTTTTAAGCAGCTCGTCGCGGTCAAACTCAGGCAGATCGCGCACAATTCTGTGTGTCGGGAAAACCACCAGACCGTCATTCTCAAGGTTTACTAAGAACATCATAATATAGTCTGCATTTTCACACTCTATACCGTTTTCCCGCAGATAGTTGCGGAAGTTAAGTCCCGTTTCATAACGGTGGTGACCGTCGGCAATATAGAGTTTACGGCTGTCAAACTGGCGGCATATTTTTTCGGTTTTCTCACTCTTTTCGGCTATCCATAAGCTATGTGTTACGCCGTCATTATCGGTAAAAGTTTTGTCGGGCGCACCGCTTGACAGTTCATTTACAAGAGCCTCGGTTTCGCCCTTTTCATCGTTATAAAGCGAATAAATCTGCGAAAAGCTGCAGCCCGTAGCATTCAGCAGATTGAAACGGTCTGCCTTAGCCTTTGAGAGCGTTTCCTCGTGGGGCAGTACAACACCCTTTTCAAATTCCTCAAGCTTAACATATGCCGTAAAGCCTTTAAAGGCATACTGCTTTCCCTTTACGGTGAATTTTTCTTCATAAATATAAAGCGCGGGGTTTTTATCCTTTGCTAAAATGCCGCTCTCTAACCAGTCATTTGTGCGCGCGGCGGCGGCGGAATATCCCTCTTCGCTTTGCGGGGGCAACTCAAGGTTAATTATATTATGCGGATTTTTCTTTAAATAATCCTCTTTTTCTGTCTCACTTATAATATCATACGGCGGGCAGCAAAGCTGGCCGATTTCTCCTGCTTTATCGGTAAAGCGCAGGGCAGAAAATTCTCGAACTAATGCCATAAAACATTCTCCTTTTAATATTATAAAAATATTGTATTATACAAAAAATTAAAAGTCAATAATATCTTGTCTTCTATTATATTTTATTGTATAATTATTGTGATTTACAATTTGTTTACAAAGGTATATTAATATTCTGTTAAAATTGAATTACAAACCACCAGGAGGGAAAAGAATGATAGAAGTATCTTCACTCAGCAAAAAGTACGGCAGCTTTTTGGCGGTAGATGACGTTAGCTTCACCATAAACAAGGGTGAGGTTATCGGATTTTTAGGACCGAACGGCGCCGGAAAAAGCACCATTATGAATATTATAACGGGCTACCTTTCCTTAACGCAGGGCAGCGTTAAGGTAGACGGCTACGATATTCTGGAGAATCCCGAGCAGGCAAAAAGGAGAATCGGCTATCTGCCCGAAATTCCGCCGCTCTATACCGATATGACGGTAGCAGAGTATCTCGGCTTTATTTACGACCTTAAAAAGGTTAAATTCCCGAAGGCTCCGCACCTCGGTGAGATTATGCGCCTTGTAAAGATAGAAAACGTTAAGGACAAGCTGATATCAAACCTCTCTAAGGGTTACCGCCAGCGTGTAGGTATTGCGCAGGCGCTCGTAGGCAACCCCGACGTGCTTATTCTCGATGAGCCGACGGTCGGTCTTGACCCGAAGCAGATAATCGAAATCCGCAACCTTATTGCAAAACTCGGTCAGAATCACACCGTTATACTCTCCTCCCACATTCTCTCGGAAATTCAGGCGGTGTGCGAGCGAGTAATCATTATTAATCACGGTAAAATCGTTGCCGATAACACCCCCGACGAGCTGTCACATGCGCTTTCGAATGACCTGTCTGTCGTTGTTCGCGTTGCAGGTACAGAGGATGAGCTTATTCGTATTTTAAACAGCGTAAAGGACGTAGAGGCGGTAAACTGTCTCGGTCAGAAGGAAAGCGGCACACTCGATTTTGTTGTAACGCCCAAAGAGGGCGCCGATATCCGTAGGGACTTAAGCGCGCGTCTTGCCGAGAGAGGCAAGTACCCGATAATGCTCGCATCTAACCAGTTAAGCCTTGAGCAGGTATTTATGCGACTGACCTATGATGCAGACACAGCGGTTATCACCGCCGCACAGAGTGAAGAAGGAGGTAACGAATAATGATAGCTGTATTCAAACGAGAATTTAAGTCATACTTTACCTCCCCCATGGGCTTTATAATTTTAGCGGTTATGACCCTTTTCTTAAGCCTTGCATTTTATATGATTTATATTCAGGGATTACCTAATGTTGCAAATGTTTTCAACGCAATGAGCGGTATACTCATTTTCATCATTCCCTTTATTTCTATGCGCCTTTTCAGTGAGGAAAAAAAGCACAAGGTTGACCAGGTGCTGCTTACCGCCCCCATTAAGATAACGAGCATTGTGCTGGGTAAATTATTAGCCGCCCTTGCCATCTGGAGTGTCGGGCTCTCGATTACCCTTATTTTCCAGTTTGTTGTTGCGACGTATGTTTCCCTCAACTGGGGCATCTTCTTTTATGCCCTCTTTGGTATGCTGCTTTTCGGCGCGGCTATGATAGCCATCGGTATGTTCTTTTCTTCCCTTACTGAGAGCTCGGTTATTGCCGCCGCCGTTACGGTTGCGCTTTTTGTAATTATAATGCTTATAGACGGACTTACCCAATCGGTCGACAGTCAGTTTATAAAAACGCTCGTGTCTGCCATTTCCTTTATTCAGCGTTACGGCAACTTCGTATCGGGCGTATTCAGTCTTAACGATATAATCTACTACCTCTCGATTACCGGCATATTCAGTTTCTTGACGGTTTGCTCGGTATCTAAGAGACGTTGGGCATAAGGAGGGGTCACAAATGAGTTTATTTAAGAAAAAAGAAACCGAAAACGTTGCCCCGAAAAAGGCATTTAATCTGCGCGCTTTAAAGCACGGCTCGTTCGTTGCGGTGGTTACCGCCGTAGTGCTCGTAGCAGTTATTGTTCTTAATGTCTGCACCACACTGCTTGAAAATAACGGCTATTTAAAGTTTGATATGACTCTGGCGGGAGAGAATACCATAAGTGACGAAAACCGCGAGTTTATCGAGGGTATTGACACCGAGGTTAATATCACCGTTTTGTGTAACGAGGACGAGTATACCGACGGCACCCTTGCCAATATGGCGGCAACCTACCTGAGCGTATCCTCCGATGCTAATTATTTCGCGCAGACCCTGACACTTTTAAAGCAGTATGGTGAGATAAATGATAATATAAGTGTATCATTTACCGATTTTTACGGCACAAAAACCCAAACTATAGGTCAGCTTTATCCGTCGCTCTTCTTTGGTGACCTTTATATCGAGATTACCGATGAGGACGGCACCAAACAGACCAAGCTTGTCGGTTTTGAAGATATCTATCCCTACTCTGACCAGACAGGTATGGCGCAGTACGGTATGGATTACTACTATATAGACGGTAACGATATCGAAACCGCGCTGACGAGTGCCATAAATAATCTTATCAGCGGAAACGAAAAGGTAATGGGACTGCTATCCGCTCACTCAGATACCGCGATTTTCACCGAACTTTATCAGCGTCAGATAGAGCTTAACGGCTTTACCGTTTCTATGATTGAGGACACTATTGTTAAGGAAATCCCCGAGGACGTATCGGTGCTGGTAATTACCGCGCCCGACAGCGACCTTCTTCCCGAAGAGCTTGACGCTATTGCTGAGTGGCTCGATAATGACGGAAAATACGGCCGTTCGCTTATGTTTTTCCCCGGAAAAACTATGAGCACTTTGCCGAATTTGTCCGAGTTTTTAGAGGAATGGGGCATTAAGTATAACAGCGGTATTCTTTACCAGACCGATGATACCTACCATGTTCCCGATGACCACACAACTATGGCTGTTTTCCCGAATGAATCGGATATATCGGATGATATTATCCCCGAAACGGGTGACGGCGCTATTTTAGGCGGCAACCTGCCGATGGAAGAGGTTACCCCCGCGGCAGGCAGAACTACAAACGTGCTTGTAAGCACAAATGACATGACAACCATCGCGCCTGCCGATATGGCGGATGACTGGACCCCCGATGATGACGCTCTGCTCGCGTCCTACCCCAACCTTATTGTAACGAGCGAGTCGACCACTATTGACGGTACAGTTCATTCAAGCTTCGTATCTGCCTTCTCAAGTTATGACTTCATCTATTCCTCCTGGACGCAGTACAGCGACCTGCACAATATGGGTATTGCCATAAATACCGCAAGATTTACATCGGGTATGGACCTTGAGTCACAAAAACTCTTTGTGACCCGTACTATTACCAACGATAGCTTCGCCGACTCTGTCACCGCTGCGGGTAGCCTCACCATATTGATAGTATTCGTTGTTATCGTTCCCGTAGCACTCATCGTTATCGGCTTCGTGGTATGGACAAAAAGGAG
This sequence comes from Acutalibacteraceae bacterium, assembly GCA_045603355.1. GTDB lineage: Bacteria > Bacillota > Clostridia > Oscillospirales > Acutalibacteraceae > SIG565. Next base: position 5,196 of record JAZULY010000058.1, read on the forward strand.
AAAAAGATGAGTTTTGAGCAAAACGAAAACACAGAAATAAATGTCGACTCCCGCGAAGAATCTACTATTTTCTCCGACCCTGCGCACTACCGCGAAGAGGCTGCCGAGCGAAAAAACACCGCAAAGAAAAGCGCGGTTATAAAGATAGTATCGGTAATTTTAGCGGCATGTGTTGCCGTCGGCGGATTTTTTATCCTTCGCTGTGTTTTGCCAGAGCCTGCAGAGGGCGAAAAAGAAGACACAATTCTTATAAAAAATGTCAGTGCCGCGTCTGCCGAAAAAATTTCGGTTAAAAACGAAACGAGCGAGTATACCGTTCTCTCTTCCCTTGTAGAAAACGAGGGAGAATCAGAGTTTGTCTGGTCGGTTGAGGGTATTGACTCCACCCTTACCTCCTCTTCGTCTATCGAAAACCTTGCCGAGACGGTCTGCGCTCTTAAAGCCGCCGTAAAGGTAAAGGATTCGAGTGGTGATTTCGGTTTTGATAAGCCCGGTGTTACCGTGACCGTCACTGCGCGCGAGGATGCATTCGAGGACTACACCGTAACCCTCGGCAATTCTGCGCCGTCGGGCCTCGGTGTTTACTGTAAGGTGTCGGGTGACGAAAATGTTTATGTAATAGACACGAGTATTATGCAGGAGTTTCTTGCCGAGCCTATCGATTTTGCCGTAACCACAGGCTTTGCAGGTATTGAGGAAACTTCTGCCAACACCACCTGCTTTTCAAACGGCAACATAACAAGCTTTGATTATATAAGCATTTCGGGGGAAAAATATAAAAATCCGCTACGCATTGAGTTGCAGACCGATGACTCAATAAATTCCTATTTCGCATATAAAATTACAAGCCCCTCTGCCCGTATCGGTGACGATACCGCCATAGGCGAGCTTGTAGGGTGCTTCTCTTCGGGTGTTACGTCGGTCGGCGCATACAGTTATACAAGCAGCGCAGAAGAACTAAAAGAATACCGCCTTGATAACCCCGATTATACAGTTACTATTTCTCTTAAAGGTCAAAAGCACACCCTTAAGTTCAGCATTATCGACGACCTTTACTGCGCTATGCTTTGTGATAACAGTCCGATGATTCACAAGGTTGCGCTGTCTACCCTTACCATTACAAATTACGCGGTAGAAGATTATTACAGCGACTTTATTATCCTCGAAACACTGTCTGGCCTTGACGGAATGAAGGTAGAAACACCGAACGATGGTGTTTTCGATTTCACCCTTAAATACACCGCGGCAGACGAAGAAAATGATATAAAACAAAGTTATCAGGCATTCTATAATGACAGTGAACTCGACATTGAAAACTTTAAGCGGTATTATTCCAAACTGATCGCGCTTAGTCCCATAAGCCACGACAGCAAACAAATCAGTGAGATTGCCGCAAAAATAACTCTGAGTCACTCGGACGAATCTCTTAATGACACTGTGCTTACATTTAAAAAATATTCTTCACAGCGTTATCAGGTAGAGCTTGACGGTATCCCGATGGGACTTATAACAAACTCCGCCTTCAACGAATTAATGAACGACACCGTAAAAGCCGCAAACGGTGATACGGTAAAGGAATAAAAAAAGAGCCGAAAGGCTCTTTTTTTGTTAGGGATAGAAGGTGAAGTTTTTGCTAATGCAAAAGTGAAGTTGTTCGCTTTGCTCACAGTGAAGTTTGGGTTTATACCCAAGTGAAGTTAAGTTTGCCACTTCGCGTAAGCGAAACTTCACTGTCCACAGGACAACTTCACTATCGAAGATAACTTCACTTGTCCTTTAGGGCAAACTTAGTTGCGGCACTCTCCACAAGGAGATGTGCCGCATTTAATCTTGTCGGTGAATGTCGCTAAATGTTGTGTTATTATATTTTCGGCCTCAAGATATGGTTAGATTTATATATATATAATATTATTATATAAATATTCATTAATTATATTGAAAATTTTATTATTTTATGCTATAATTAGCCTGTATGAGTATTTATATTGTTTTTTAATAAAAACTGTTCTGGGGTTAAATTTTAAAATATTAGAAAAAGGAGAGAAAAAAATGGACATTGAATCCTTATCCGATGTATGGGGTGCCGTGTGTGAAGAAATTAAAAAACGGATTACCGACGTTTCTTTTAATTTATGGATTAAGGATCTGCAGCCGGTCTCAATGAGCGGGGGATTACTTACTCTGTCAATTTATAATGAATATAAAGGGCAGATAATAGAGAGTAATTATCTGGATATTATGAAAGAAAGCCTTAAAACAATAATGGGCTTTGATATGGAAATTAAAATAACTCTCGACTCCAGCAAAAATCCGCACGAGCCCGTACCAACCGTGCCATACGACGAAAAGTTCACATTTGATAGCTTTGTTGTCGGTCAGACCAACCGTTTTGCCCATGCGGCGGCGCAGGCGGTTGTAAATAATCCCGCGTTTGAATACAATCCGTTTGTAATCTACGGTCCCTCGGGCGTTGGTAAGACACATTTGCTGCTGGCAATTAAAAACGAGATAGCAAGAAAATACCCTGCTATGCAGATAGTTTGTGTTCGCGGTGAAGAGTTTACCAATCAGCTTATCCGCGCTTTAGGTGAAGGCCGCGCAGCTATTGAAGCATTCCAGGAAAAATACCGCAAAGCAGACGTTTTGCTGCTTGACGATATTCACTTTATCGCAGGTAAAACACAGACCGAAGAGGAATTCTTTAATACCTTTAATGTTCTGCACGGAAACAATAAGCAGATTGTTTTAACGCTTGACAGACCGCCTAAGGCTATACCGACGCTTGAAGACCGTATCCGTTCACGAATTGAGAGCGGACTTATGGCAGATATAACACCTGCCGACTTTGAAACCCGTGTTGGTATTATAAATAAAAAGGCGGAACAGCTCGGAATTACCCTCAGCGAAGAAATTGTTTACGAAATGGCGAAGAAAATTATCGCAAACACAAGGCAAATTGAGGGCGTCGTAAAGAAACTGCAGGCATATATTAAAATTGAAAACAAAACGCCTACCATTCCCGTTCTTAAAAATTACATAAGGGATGTAATAAACGATTTTCAGCCCGAGCCTATTAAAATCGAGCAGATTATCGAAGAGGTTGCCCGTACATACCGCGTGAGTGAAACCGAGATTTTATCCTCACGTAAAACGGCGCAGTTGGTTCTCGCCCGCCAGATATCAATGTATATCGCCCGTGAGACCACCGAGCTTTCTTATCAGGCTATAGGGGAAAGTTTTGGCAGAGACCACACCACCGCTCTTTACAGTGTAAGAAAAATTGAATCTTTCTTAAAAGAAAGACCCCACGAAAAAGAGATTGTAGACGATATAATCCGCAACCTGAAAGCCGAATAATTATTAACTGAATTAACCACATTTAACCGAGGAGTTATTAACGGGTGCGTGTATAACTTTTTTCGACAAAATTTATACACTATTTATTAAGATTTTTCTGAACGGATAAAAAGCGTTTATTTTCCGTCTTTGGACAAGTTCTTAACCGTTTTAACACCCTCTACTGACTACTACTGTTTTTACATTCATTCTAAGAGAAAATTTTCGTTTTTTGGAAAGGAGACAAAAAAATGAAGGTTACTATTGACAGAGAAAAAATTCTTGAGGCGGTAAACCACCTCTCTCGCATAGTTACGGGAAAAACAAGCCTGCCTGTACTCGAAGGTATTTTAATTTCTGCTGAACAGGGTAAGGTAACGCTTATCAGCTACAACCTTGAAATGGGTATAAAAAAAGAAATATATGCCCATACAGAACAGCCCGGAGACATTGTTATCAATTCAAAATTCTTAGCCGAGGTTTTACGCAAAATGAACGGTGCGAGTGTAGAAATAACTACCGATGACCGTTTAATGTGCCATATTTCTTCAGGCTCTGCTAATTTTGATATTATGGGTATGGCGGCTACAGATTTTCCCGAAATGCCGTCGGTATCGGCGCAGAAAACATTAACACTCTCGGGTGAGATTCTCTCAAATATGGTGCGCCGCACTATTTTTGCCGTGGCTCAGAATGAAGGTACCAGACCTATTCTCACGGGTGTTAAGGTTACTATTGATGAAGACAATGTAACATTTGTTGCTATTGACGGCTTCCGCCTTGCTATAAGAAAAGAAAAGATTAATATCGGCGAGAATGCTGAATTTATCGTAGCGGGTAAGGCAATAAGTGAAGCTGTAAAGCTTATCCGTGATGATAACGAGGATATCGTTATTTCATTCAGCGGAAATCTTATCAGTTTTGATATTAACGGTTATACCTTTATTTCCCGTTTACTTGAAGGAAATTTTGTTGATTATAAAAAGACGATACCTGCTACATATAAGCAGAGAATTTTTGTAAATACAAGAGACCTTATTAATACCATCGACCGCATAAGCCCCGTTATTAACGATGCTTTCTCAACACCTGTAAGATGTATTATAAGCGAAGAAAACATTCTTTTCAGCTGCTCGTCCACCGTTGGCCGCGCTACAGAAAACTTCCCCATTACCTTAGAGGGTGAGGAATTTGAAATAGGTCTTAACAGCCGTTATTTACTCGACGCATTAAAGGCGGCTGAAAGCGAGCAGGTAAAAATTGAATTCAACGGCGCTACCGCAGGCGTACTTGTGCGTCCTGTAGAGGGTGAAGAATATCTTTATATGATAATGCCGATGAGGTTAAAGTAATGGAAAAAATTCAGATTAAAGAGGATTTTATCCGCCTTGATTCGCTGCTTAAATTCGCAGGACTGGTTTATACCGGCGGCCACGCTAAGATAATTATTCAAAACGGCGAGGTCAAGGTAAACGGGGCAGTTTGCACTATGCGCGGCAAAAAAATATACCGCGGAGATACGGTTGAATTTGACGGCAAAGGAATTTCTGTTGAATAAATGAAGATAAAAAAAATCACCGTCAGCGGTTTTAGAAATTTGAAAGACACCGAAATTATTCCGCACGACGGTATGAATGTTATCTGCGGAGATAATGCGCAGGGTAAAACAAATTTAATAGAGGCAATATGGCTTTTTACGGGCGCTAAGAGTTTTCGAGGAAGTAAAGATCCCGAGTTTATAGGCTTTAATGAAAAAATTGCTGATATTTCGGCTGATTTTATAAGCGAAGGAATTGAAAAAAACGCGGAAATAAAGATAGGCGACAAAAAAACCGCATTTTTAAACGGTAAGCAGTTAAAAAGTGTATCTCACCTTGCGGGAAATTTTTATGCTATCGTCTTCTCCCCTACCGACCTTAATTTAGTAACCGACGGACCGAGCGTCCGCCGCAGATTTTTAGATTTAGCGATAGGTCAGTTATATCCGAAATATATCGATATACTGCGGAAATACACCCGCGCCCTACAGCAAAGAAATAATATTTTATATGACTGCTCACGAGACGCGTCACTTAAAATTTTACTTGATGACTACGAGGCGGTAATAGCCGAAAACGGCGAAAAAATAATCAAATACAGGCTTGATTATTGCGAAAAAATAAAGAAATATGCCCCGAAAATTTATGAGGGCATAGCCGCAAAAAAAGAGATACTCGATATAGAATATATATCAACCATAAAAGAGGGTAATTTTGCCGAGCAGTTAAAGGCGGCAAGACGGGAAGATATGAAAAGAAATGTAACGAGTGTCGGTCCGCACAGAGATGACCTATGCTTTAAAATAAATTCCTTTAACGCCCGTCTTTACGGTTCCCAAGGACAAAAGCGCAGCGTTGCTCTATCCCTTAAACTCAGCGAAGCCGAGATAATAAAGAGTGTTACGGGTGAGTTACCCATAGCGCTGCTTGATGACGTTATGAGCGAGCTTGATAAAAGCCGACAGAACTATATTTTAAATCATATCGACGGCTGGCAGGTTTTTCTTACCTGCTGTGAGACAGGGCAGATAGAAAATCTTAAAAATGGTAAGGTTTTTTACGTCAAAAACGGAGAGATAAAATAGATGTATATTCATTTAGGTCAGGAAACGGTGGTTTCAAAAAAGGACATTATCGGTATTTTTGATATGGATAATGCCACGGTCAGCCGCCACACACGAAAATATCTTAATTTAGCCGAAAAAAAAGGTGAGGTAGTAAATATTACCTATGAACTGCCGAAATCTTTTATTGTGTGTGCGAAACCAAAAAGTAAGCGCAAAAAAATATACATTTCACAAATATCATCGGTTACTCTTCTGAAGAGAAGCGATTTTTTAAGAAACAACAAACTTTAAAATTTCAGAAACGGAGTTAAAAAAATGGAAGAAAATATCAATGCTCGTGTTGAAGGCAGTTATGACGAAAATTCCATACAGGTCTTAGAGGGTCTTGAAGCCGTAAGAAGGCGCCCGGGTATGTACATAGGCTCAACGGGCGAGCGCGGTTTACACCACTTAGTATATGAAATAGTGGATAACTCTATAGACGAAGCGCTTGCCGGCTACTGCGACAAGATTACGGTAGAACTGCTGGACGACGGTATTATCCGCGTTACCGATAACGGTCGAGGAATCCCCGTTGGTATAAACCCGCAAAAGGGTATTCCGACAGTAACGGTTGTATTCACCATTCTGCATGCAGGCGGTAAATTCGGCGGCGGCGGATACAAGGTATCGGGCGGTCTGCACGGCGTTGGCGCGTCGGTTGTTAATGCGCTCTCTTCTTGGCTCGAAGTACAGGTAAGCGACGGCAAAAATATCTATAAACAGAGATACGAAAAGGGTAATATCGTGACCGACTTAGAGGTTATCGGCGAGACCGATAAAACGGGTACAGTTGTTACATTTAAGCCCGACCCGACTATATTTACAGATACCACAACCTATGACTATGATATCCTGCTTACACGTCTTCGTGAGCAATCCTTCCTTAATGCGGGTATCAGAATAGAACTCACCGATAAACGCACCGATGTTTTCGAGCCGAGAACAGATGAATTTTATTATGAGGGCGGTATAAAGTCCTATGTAGAGTTTTTACTCGAGGGCATTAAAAAAGAACGCCTTAATAATGAGGTTATTTATCTTAGCGGCGAGAAAAGTGATGAATCGGCAGAAATAGCCCTTATTTGGTCTACGGCATATGACAGTAAGATAATGTCCTTTGCCAATACGCTTCATACCATCGACGGCGGTACCCACGAGCAGGCATTCCGCCAGACAGTTGCGCGTGTAGTAAACAAATACGCACACGACTTTAAAAAGCTTAAGGAATCGAGCGATAACCTTAAGGGCGAGGATATTATGGAGGGTCTCGTTGCCGTTGTTTCGGTAAAGTTAAGTGACGCTCAGTTTGAGAGCCAGACCAAGGCAAAGCTCGGTAATACTTCTATCGGTACACTCGTTCGTAATATCGTTAGTGATAAGCTTTACCAGTATTTAGAGGAGCACCCGAACGAGGCTAAAATAGTAATTGATAAGGCTATTGCCGCATCAAACGCGCGCGAAGCCGCACAGAAAGCAAGAGATGCATCTCGTAATAAGGCGGGTATCGGCGGCAAGACGAGAATGCCCGAAAAACTGACCGACTGTATCTCAAATGACCCGACTAAGACCGAAATCTTTATCGTAGAGGGTGACTCGGCAGGCGGAAGCGCGGTTGAGGGCAGAAACAGTACCTATCAGGCAATTTTACCGCTTTGGGGTAAAATGCTCAACGTTGAGAAGGCTCGCGACGATAAGGTTTACGGCAACGATAAGCTGACACCTGTTATCGTAGCACTCGGTACGGGTATAGGCGAGAATTTTGATATTGAAAAGCTCAGATACGATAAAATTGTTATTATGGCCGATGCCGACGTTGACGGTTCGCATATCAGAACGCTGCTTCTCACCTTCTTCTTCCGTTATATGCCCGAGCTTATCGAAACGGGACATATATATCTTGCTCAGCCTCCGCTTTACCGCGTATCAAAGGGCAAAAAGCATTTTGATGCCTTTACCGATGAAGAAAAGGCTAAGTATATCGAAGAACTCGGCGGCAACGCAGACGTTCAGCGTTATAAGGGTCTCGCTGGAATGGACCCCCAACAGCTCTGGGAAACAACCCTTGACCCCGAGGTCAGAACAATGCTGAGAGTAACTATGGCAGACGCCTGCCTCGCTGACCAGACCTATACAATGCTTATGGGCGAAGAGGTTGAGCCGAGACGTCAGTTTATAGAAGAAAACGCAGTATTTGCGACCGATTTGGATATTTAAGGAAAGGAGAGTTTAAAAAATGGCTAAACAGGAAAATGTAAAATGGCCCGAAACGGGAGAAACCAATATAGTTCCGGTTGAAATCGTTGACGAGGTTAAGACAAGTATGCTGCAGTACGGTATGAGCGTACTTGTAGGCCGTGCTCTCCCCGATGTGCGCGACGGTCTTAAGCCCGTTCACCGCCGTATTCTTTACACTATGTATGAAAACGGACTCACCCCCGATAAGGCATACCGTAAGTGTGCCGATACCGTCGGCTCGGTGCTGGGTCGTTATCATCCGCACGGTGATGCCAGCGTTTATGACGCAATGGTGCGTATGGCGCAGGATTTCTCTCTGCGCTATCCCCTTATAGACGGACACGGAAACTTCGGTAACATTGACGGCTACCCTGCCGCCGCCTATCGTTATACCGAGTCTAAGATGAACAGACTCTCCCTTAATATGCTCGACGATATCGAAAAGGATACCGTTGACTTTGCGCCCAACTATGACGACCGACTCAAAGAGCCTGTAGTGCTGCCCGTTCGTTTCCCGCAGTTACTCGTCAACGGCTCATCGGGTATCGCATTCGGTATGGCTACCGAAATCCCGCCGCATAACCTCGGCGAGGTAATTGACGGTATGTGCCACCTTATCGATAACCCCGAGGCAGACCTCAGTGACCTTTGTGAATACATCAAGGGCCCCGACTTCCCGACAGGCGGTATGATTATGGGTATGAGCGGCATTCGTGCGGCTTATGCTACGGGTAAGGGTAAAATCGTAGTTCGCGGTAAGGCAGAAATTGAGGAGACCAAGAACGGTAAATTCCGCATAGTTATTACCGAAATCCCCTACAAGGTAAAGAAAAAGGACCTTGTTAAAAAGATATACGACCTTGCGAGCGAGAAGCGAATTGAGGGTATTGACGATGTTGTTGACTACTCCTCAAAGCGTGACGGCGGTATCAGAATAGTGGTTGATATCAAGCGCGACGCTAATCCGCAGGTAGTGCTTAATAAGATTTATTCATATACCGATTTACAGACCACCTTCGGCGCTAATCTTATTGCCATCGTAAACGGCAAGCCGCAGATTTTAACACTCAAAGAAATGCTGCAGAACAGCATTGATTTCCAGTGTGAGATAATCGAGCGCAGAACCCGATATGAAATGAAGAAAGCCGAAGAGCGCGCCCATATTTTAGAGGGCTTAAAGACGGCGCTTGACTTTATCGACGAGGTAGTTAATATTATCCGTAACAGCAAGACTATACCCGAGTCTAAAGAGGCACTCGCAGAGCGTTTCGGTCTTGATGATATTCAGACCACCGCTATCGTGCAGATGCAGCTCGGTAAGCTTGCAGGTCTCGAAAAGCAGAAGATAGAGGACGAACTGCAGGAAAAATACGACTTTATTAAGGAATGTCAGGCAATTTTATCCGACCACAGCCGCGTGCTCGATATAGTTAAGACCGATTCCCTAAATCTTCGTGACAAGTACTCTGATGACCGCAGAACCGAGATTACAATGGTTTCGGGTGAGGTTGATATAGAGGACCTTATCCCCGAAGAGGAATGTGTTATCACCAAGACCGTAAACGGCTACATTAAGCGCGTTGCGGCTGACGAATACAGCGTTCAGCACCGCGGCGGCAGAGGCGTTAAGGGTCTTACAACACGCGAAGACGATATTACCGAGAATATGTTCGTTTGCTCGTCTCACGACTATATTATGATGTTCACAAATACAGGCCGCGTATACCGCTTAAAGGCATACGAAATCCCCGAGGGAACAAGAACGAGCAAGGGTATGAACGTTGTAAACATCGTACCGCTGCAGGCAGAAGAAAAAATTTCTATGATACTCCCCTGCCCCGAAATCGATAACGAGCAGTATATCTGTATGGGTACTAAGGACGGCGTTATCAAGCGCACCCGTATGGAGGAGTTCAAGAATACCCGAAAGACGGGCATTATCGCGCTCGAGCTTGAAGAGGGCGACGAGCTTCGCTTCGTTGCGCTCACCCGCGGTGAGTCTTCTCTCGTAGTTGCCACCAAGAAGGGTAAGGGTATACGCTTTATGGAGAGTGATGTTCGCCCGATGGGTAGAACTGCACGCGGTGTTCGTTCAATAAAACTCGCCTCTGGTGATGAGGTTGTTTCTATGGCGGTTTGCGATGATGATACCGTTCTTCTGACCGTTACAGAAACGGGTTACGGCCGACGCAGTAAGATAAGTGACTACCGCGTACAGACCCGTGGCGGCGGCGGTACTAAAAACTACCGCAGCGATATCTACGGCGACGTTGCCGCAGTTATGGCGGTTAAGGAGGACGAGGATATCATTATGATTTCGTCCGACGGTATAATTATCAGAATTGCCGTAAAGGATATCAGTATGTTTGCGCGTCCCTCAAAGGGCGTTAGAATAATGAAATTCGCGCCTGATAGTGACGCTAAGGTGCTCTCGGTTGCTACTACAGAGCACGACGATGAAGAGGTAAATGCGGTGCCCGATTCTCCCGAAGCCGATGCCGCAGATACCGAGAGTGACCAGTCGGAGGAATAAAAATTGCAAGAAATCCAAAATTTCGGCAGCAATACGCCAATATCTCCCCTGCCGCCCGAGTATTTTGAGAAAAAAGCCATAAAAAGGGACGCGCTGCATATCGGCGCGACCCTTTTAGTGCTTCTGTCGATTATGTTTTTCTGGTCCTTCCCTGTGGTATATATCGCACTTTTGCTCGGGTACCCCACCGACACGATATATGCTACGCTCAGTGACCCGATGATTTTACAGGTAATACAGACGGTGATGTCGGTTATAATGATTTTTCTGCCTTTCCTTATTCTCGGCAAGGCAAAAACCGACCATCTGACCGATATAATGAGCTTCCGTTCCCCAAAACAGGGACTCACCCTACCCTTTATATGCGCGGGTGTGGCATTTTGCCTGTTTGTGTCTATGGTGACGGGTATTGCGGGCGGTATTTTCGAGGGTTTCGGCATTAAAATCCCCAATCCCGAACAGGAACTGCCGACGGGTATTTACGGTATCACAGCGGTGGTTATTTCGACCGTGCTTATCCCCGCGTTTGTCGAGGAATTCGCTATGCGAGGCGTAGTTCTGGGACTTTTGAGAAAATACGGCGACACCTTTGCCGTTTTTGCCTCGGCGCTCGTGTTCGGTATTATGCACGCGAATATTTATCAAATCCCATTTGCCTTCCTGCTCGGCGCATTTTTTGGAATTATTGTAATAAAAACCGAGTCGCTCTGGCCCGCGATTTTACTGCACGGCATAAATAACGGCATTTCGGTGGCATTCAGCTATATAGAAATATATTTTTCGCTTGAAATAGCGAATTTAGCATACATTTTATTTTTCTGCGCCGCGCTGCTGCTTGCAATTATAGGTATTGTCTGGTTGTTACGGCGTGACAGTACCGCGCTGAGTATCGGCGGCACCAAGACGGTAACCAACAGCCGCCGTCAAGCGGTGTGGTTCACCCTATCCCCTCTTATTATAATTACAATTATATTAGCCGTTGTGTTTGGCTTCGTTTTGAGATAAGGAAAAGAATTATGGATAGAAAATATATGGATTTAGCACTTATCCGTGCCCGCCGCGCCGCAGAGGACGGCGAGGTGCCCGTCGGTGCGGTGGTTGTGCGTGACGGCAAGGTAATAGGCACGGGCAGAAACCGCCGAGAAAAGAGCCACAGTGCTTTAGCGCACGCCGAAATAGAGGCTATTAATGCCGCTTGCACCGAGATAGGTGACTGGCGGCTTGATGACTGCGAGCTGTACGTAACACTTGAACCCTGCCCTATGTGCAGCGGAGCTATAATTAATTCGCGGATAAAGACGGTCGTCTTCGGCGCGTACGATACCAAGGCAGGCTCGCTCGGCTCGATTGCTAATTTTGCCAATATCCCCTACGCCTACACCCCCGAGGTTTACGGCGGTATATGTGAAAACGAGTGCCGAGAGTTGCTGACCGACTTTTTTGAAGATTTGAGAAAAGATGATGAAAAGTAAGATAAAAGAGCTGATGTCAGCGTCGGGCATACCCGATACCGCAGTCTGCGAGTTCGGATTTGTAAAAGACAGGCTTCTCCCCTGCCGCGCGACTGCACGATTACCCGAAAACCCGAAAAGCATAATAATGGCGGCGTTCCCCTATAAGGTTCGCGAAGAGGCGCCTGAAAACATCAGCCGATATGCCGCGGTCAAAGACTATCATATAGTTTGCAAAGGATTGCTTGAAAGAGCTGCAGAAATTTGCAGAGCCGAATTTCCTCACAATACCTTCGAGGTCTTTATTGATAATTCCCCCATTCCCGAGGTGGCGGCGGGGGTGCACGCGGGACTCGGAAAAGAAGGCAAAAACGGACTGCTTATTCATAAAAAGTACGGCTCGTATGTCTTTTTAGGTGAAATCGTTACCGATTTAGAGTTGTCCCCCGATAAGGGCGGCGAAAAATGCCTCGATTGTGGACGATGCAAGGCTGTCTGCCCGACAATGTTACAGAAGAGTGACTGCCTATCGTCTGTAAACCAGCGAAAAGGGGAGTTGTCACGCGAGGAAATCGCCAAAATCAAGATGAGCGGTTGTGTCTGGGGGTGTGACATCTGTCAGGAAAACTGCCCAGAAAACAAAAACGCGCAGAAAACCTACATTGATGAATTTATAAAAACCTACCGAAACGCCTATGTTTCGGGTGAAGATACGACGGAACGCGCATATATGTGGCGCGGGATAAAGGTCATTGAAAGAAATATAAAAATACAGAGCATTAGCGAATAATGCTCTGTATTTCTTCTTTTGTAAGGGTTTTGGATATGAGCAGTAATATAAAGTAAAGAATAACAGAGGTTATAACTACTGCGCCGACAAAAAATATACCGCTAAGGTTTATCGCGCGGAAGACCGTTCCCGCAGTAAGCGTAACGGCGGTGGCGGTAAGAGCGGGGAAGAAGACGTTTTTAAAAATCCGCGGTTTGACGCGGGACTCCCGTACGAGCCGCAAGAGATTCAAGCCGCAGGTAAGCAGATTGCTGAAGTACATAATGCCGACGAAACCCGCGCTGCCGTAAATGGGCAGAAGAAAGAAGATAAGTACTATACGAAGGGCAGAATCAAGTACCGAGTTGCGGAAGGTGATTAACTGCAGATCCATTCCCTTTAAAATACCGTCAGAAATACTGTCGAGATACATTAAAGGAACGAGGGGAGCTAAAGTTTTTATAAGCCGACCAACCTCGGCGTCGTTATATATGATTACACCGAGGTCATCGCCGCAGACAAAAAAGATAACCCCGAAAAGAAAGCCAATGAGGGAAGTCAGTCGCAGCGTTTTGCTGACACACCGAGCAATAAGCGCGCGGTTACCCGTTGCCACCGCCCCCGAAATCTCGGGAATCAGCAGGGTAGTAAGAGAATTTAAAACGGTCGAGGGGAAAAAGAGTATCGGCAGAGCCATTCCCTTTATCATACCGAAAAAGGAGAGGGCGGCGTCATTCCTCATACCGAATAGTACGAGCTGCCGCGGTACGAGTATATTTTCTACCGTTCTGAGCCCCGAGTTTACATATCTGCCCCCCGTAATCGGTCCTGCGATATGGAAAAGCGCGCGAAGGGTAGAGCCTTCAGGTGACGCTCTTCCGCCCGACAACCGCAGGTGCGAAGAGTCTGTGCGATAAAAGAAATAGAGATAAATGCAGGAAAAGGCTTCGGCAATAGTATCCCCGAGCAGCACCGCAGCACAAGCCTTTTCGAGAGACAGGTCACCAAAACAGGTTATAAGAAAGAAAACACAAACGATACGGACTATCTGCTCGAAAATTTGTGCAGTGCTCGGCGGCAGGGTTTTGCGGCGCGCAATAAAATAACCCTTAATGCAGGAGGAAACACCCATAAAGAACAGGGAAAAGGCAAGAATTTTAAGCGATAGCGCGGCGTCAGGGTTACCGATAAAGCTGTCGGCAATAAAGTCAGCGAAAAGCTCTATTAAAAGGAAAGAGCCGCCCGCAATAGCGGTTGTGACCGCGAGAGACCGCGCCATTATTTTTTTAACGCCGCTTTTTTGTCCAAGCACCAATTCATCGGCAACAAGACGGGTAACGGCAACCCCGATTCCGCCCGTGGCAAAGGTTGAAACCAGCACATAAAAGGAGAAAACAAGCTGATAAAGTCCGATGCCCTCGCTGCCGATACATCGCGCCAGCCACACCTTAAAGAATACACCGAGCAGACGAAGAAGCAGGGAAGTCGCGGTAAGAATTGCGGCGTTCTTTAAAAACACGCCCTTTTTCATAATATCACCCAAAGGATTGAATTTTACTTATAAAAGTAGTAGAATAAGATATATATATTAATGAAGAAGGTGCGATATGCCAAGTCCGCTCGCTGACAGAATAAGACCCCAAAAAATAGAAGAGGTTTGCGGCCAGCATCATTTGCTGGATGAAAATAAGGTGCTGCGCAGAATAATTGATTCAGGAAACATTCCGAATTTGATTTTCTACGGCCCGTCGGGCGTAGGTAAGACGACGGTTGCCAATATTATCGCGGCGAAGGCGAACAAAAAACTCTACCACCTTAATGCAACCACAGCGTCTACCGCCGATATTAAAGAGATAATCGACAGTCTTGATACTATTGAAGCCGTGGGCGGCGTTATGCTTTATCTTGATGAGATACAGTATTTCAATAAACGGCAGCAGCAGATATTACTGCAGTACATCGAAAACGGGGATATCACGCTTATCGCATCGACCACCGAAAACCCGTATTTTTATGTATACAATGCCATACTCAGCCGTTCAAGTGTGTTTGAGTTTAAAACCCTCACTGCAGAGGATATCGTGCCCGCGCTCCTGCGCGCACAGGAACTTTTAGAGCAGGAAAAATCGGTTAAAATCGAGATTTCCCGGGAAAACATTTTAAAAATTGCAAGAGCCGCGGCGGGGGACGTGCGCAGAGCGCTTAATATATTTGATTTGTGTGTTCTGACCGCCGATATGGAAGACGGCGTCGCCGTTATAACCGATGAAATTACCGAGCAGTTACTCGAGAATTCCTCTGTTCGGTATGACCGCGAGGGCGACGAGCACTACGATATTATTTCGGCTTATCAAAAATCAATGCGCGGCAGCGACCCCGACGCAGCCGTTTACTACCTCGGCAGACTTTTAGCCGCAGGGGATATCCAGAGCGCTTGCAGAAGGCTGCTCGTATGCGCTAATGAAGATGTGGGGCTTGCCTATCCGCAGATAATACCGATAGTAAAGGCGGCGGTGGATACCGCGCTGCAGGTGGGACTGCCCGAAGCGAGACTGCCGCTTGCAAATGCCGTTGTTTTAGTGGCTATCAGCCCGAAATCGGTGACGGCGCACGACGCGATTAATGCCGCGATGGCTGACATCGAGCGCGGTGTTACGGGACCTGTCCCCAGGCAACTGCAAAACAAGCATTTCGATGGGGAAGACGCCGAGATAAAAGGGCAGAACTATCTGTATCCCCATCTTTACCCCAATCATTATGTCAAGCAGCAATATCTGCCCGACCTGCTAAAAAACAAAAAATATTACGAGTTCGGCGATAATAAAACCGAGCAAAACTTCGCAGAATATTGGAAAAAGATAAAGGGATAGGAGGCACTATGAAGACATACAGACCATCCTCGCGCACGGCAAAGCTTTGGCGCGTGCGTTCCCTGCTTTTTATGGCAATCCTCACGGCTATAGGCCTTTGGTTTCTCTTTTTAACACCTTATATACTCGCAGGTCTGGCATGCATAGCCGTCTTGCTTATAATATTTAATCTTCTTTATCTGCCGAGATATATCCGCTCATACTGCGTTACAGTCGGCAGTAATTCGCTTATAATCAAGAGCGGTATTTTCATAAAAAAGGAACGCATTATGCCGCAGCACCGCCTGATTTATACCGAGCGGCGCACGACACCGCTGGCTCGGCGGTTTAACCTGTCCTCGCTCTCGCTCAGGGCGGCAAGGGCGGTTACCTTTACCATAGAGCTCGATAAAAACGACATCGACGAGATAACCGAGGTGCTATCCAGATGAGTAATACGGCACGAACAGTTAAGGCACACCCGTTGGCGGTTTTGACATATTTAAAACCGTTTGTTTTTGTGTTGCTTATCCCGCTGATTCGCGCCGTTTTGCGTTATATTATGGACGGCGAGATAACCAATGTGTTGTTCGCGGAATGCTTTGCCGCCGCGGCTATCATCACCTATGCCATCATTCGTTGGCGGGTGTTTTCTATTGCCGTGAAGGACGGGTTTATCGAGATACAAAGCGGAGTTTTCAATCGAAAGATAGCGCGTATTGATATTAATAGAATTTCGACGGTTGAAACCTTCCGCAACCCCTTTGATGTGGTCTTTGGGTCGGCAACACTTCGTATAAACACCGAGGCGGGCAGTATCAGACGCGCCGACTATGAAATGAAGGTGTCGGCTCGGGACGCCGACTATATAACCGAGATTATATCCACACCCGGCAAACGAATTAAATGGAAGTTCTCGGTGATGCGCGTAGCAATTATGGCGGCGGCGACCTCGTCGGCATTTACGGGTATGATAATTGCCGTGCCACTTATAAACCGCAGCGGTAATCTGCTCGGGCTCGCCCTCGAGGAATTAATGCTTCAGCGCATAAACGAGGTGGGTGAGTTGTTTGGCAGGTATATACCGCCGATAGTCAACACAATTACCATAATATTCCTTTTTTGCTATTTTTTGGCATTTATATACTCTCTGCTCAAATTTGTAAATTTTAAGTTGACCCTTACAGGCACGGATATAGAAATATCATCAGGATTTTTCAACCGCCGCCGTATACGCTTCAGAGCCGAGGCGGTTAATGACGTTTGTATCGAGCAGTCGTTCATACTGCGGCTTTTCAGACGCTGTATGCTGAGGGTTGAAATCGGCGGATACGGTCAGGACAAAGGCGAAAGAGCTATTGTCGTACCGTCGGTGCGCAAAAAGGATGCGGTAGACCAGTTCAAACTTATTTTCCCAACCGTAAATATTGATAATGTCGCGATACGGCCACACACTGGGTCGCGCGCAAGGTTTCTCAGCCTGCCGCTCGGCTGGATGATGGCACTACTCGGTGTCGCGGCGGTTTTATGGGCGGTGTTTGTATCTTTCCGCGACCTTATACTGTTTTTGACCCTTATCGGCGCCGTGATATTGCTTTATTATTGCAATTTGGCTGATGAAAATTATAAAAACGGCAGAATCGGTATCTCAAAAATCATAACCGCGAGGTATTCGCGGTGGAACAAGCTATGCGAGACCTATTGTGACGCGTCGCGCGTTGGGGTTATCACGGTGCTTAAACTACCGTTTGATGAAAGGTATAACACCTGTAACGTGCGTATAACGGTTTGCTCAGAAGCCGCCGACTCGATACTCGTAAAGCATGTTTCTTATAAGGAATTGATGGAACAGATCGACCGACAGTATAAAATTTATGAATAAAAGCGTTTTTTTCACAAAAACTAAACCCAGTAGGGCGGTTTTGGGAGGAAAAGCTAATGCAAATACTTACGGACTGTTTATCCGCGTTCTTTGTGGGCGGACTTTTATGTATGATAGGTCAGGTGCTTATAGACTATACTAAACTGACACCTGCCCGAATTTTGGTGGGATATGTCGTTGCGGGGGTTATTCTGACGGGCATCGGCATATACCAGCCGATAGTAGACTTTGCAGGTGCAGGCGCTACGGTGCCGCTGACCGGCTTCGGCTATAGTCTTGCAAAGGGCGTTGAGGAGGCAATAGCGCAGTACGGATTAGTAGGCGCAATTTGCGGAGGACTTACCGCAACGGCGGCGGGTATTACAGCAGCTATTACAATGGGTCTGCTTATGAGCCTGTTGTTCCGCTCGGGTGATAAGAGTTAAAACAAAGGGAATGTTTCACGTGAAACATTCCCACATCTTTTTTCTTTACCTTTTTATTAGGTTGTGTTATACTAAAATTGTCAATAAAACAAAAGAGAGTGAAAATAATGGGTAAAATTATAGCTGTGGTAAACCAAAAAGGCGGTGTAGGCAAGACTACATCGGCAGTAAACCTTGTTGCGGGACTAGGAAACGAGGGCAAAAAGGTATTGCTTGTTGATGCCGACCCTCAGGGCAATTCGACAAGCGGATACGGTATTAATAAACGAGATGTAGTGTTTTCAAGCTACGATTTGCTTATAGGCAGCCAGAAAGCCGCCGTTGCGATACAGTCAACCACCTTTAAGAATGTCGATATAATACCCGCAAATATGAATCTGGCGGGCGCTGAGGTTGAACTGATAAGCGTTGAAGAGCGTGAATCACAGCTTAAAAGGGCGTTATCGCTTGTGCGCGAGGATTATGACTACATATTTATAGACTGTCCGCCATCTTTAGGCCTTATAACCATCAATGCACTGACCGCAAGTGACACTTTTTTAGTGCCTGTACAATGCGAATACTACGCGATGGAGGGTCTCTCGCAGCTGATGGCGAGCGTGCGACAGATAAAAAGGCTTTACAACCCCGGTTTAGAGCTTGAGGGCGTATTGCTTACAATGTACGATGCGCGACTCAATCTTACTCAGCAGGTAGTAGAGGAAATTAAGAAGTTCTTTGCAAATAAGCTTTATGAAACCAAGATACCGCGCGCCGTGCGACTTTCCGAAGCGCCGAGCTACGGTATGCCGATACAGTATTATGACCGCAGAAACCGCGGCGCAAAAGCATATGATGAGTTGGCAAAAGAGTTTATTAAGCGCAACAAAAGGGCATTTTAAGGAGGAAAAGGACAATGGCTAACAAAAAAGGCGGCCTCGGCAGGGGCTTAGACGCGCTCTTTAATGATAATTCTACCGACCGCAACGATTTAATTCAGGTAAAACTTATTGATATCGAGCCCAATAAAGAGCAGCCGCGAAAGAATTTCGACGAAAAGGCGTTGCAGGAGCTCGCTGCCAGCATAAGTGAGCACGGTCTGTTACAGCCGATTATTGTAAAACCTCTTACAAACGGTACATACAGAATAATAGCGGGTGAACGCCGTTGGCGCGCAAGCCGTATGGCAGGCCTTGAAAGCGTTCCCGTAATAATCAAGGATTTCGACGACAAGGAAGTAATGGAGGTAGCGCTCATTGAAAACCTGCAGCGCGAGGACCTCAATCCCGTCGAAGAGGCGCTCGGTTACCGCTCGTTAATGGAAACCTTTGGTATGACGCAGGATGATGTTGCGAAGCGAGTTGGAAAATCGCGCTCGGCGGTCGCAAATGCCCTGCGCCTTTTAAACCTGAAACCGGCAGAACTTGAAATGCTCAGAAACGGCACTATTACAGCAGGTCACGCCAGAGCGTTGCTTGCGGCAGGGGACGCGCTTACCCGTGAGCAAATGGCGGAAATGGCGGCAAACGGCGCATCGGTTCATCAGCTTGAGCGTATGGCACAAGCCTCGCGCAGACCGCGTCGCAATAAGGAATACGGTCTTACAGGCAGTGGTTTTTATGCCGAGGTTGAGTTAGCGCTTAAAGAAGCGCTGCACCGCAAAATCAAGGTCACCAAGCTCGGTGAGGACCACGGAATGATAAGTATTGAGTTTTATGGCGATGAGGAATTGCGGGATATCGCAGCCAAGCTCGGAAGAATGAGATAAACAAAAAGGATGTTTCACGTGAAACATCCTTTTATATTTTTATATGCGGTTTACATAATATATGTTATGTAAACTTAAAACAATTTATTTGCAAGGTTTGCGAGCTGTGGCAGTGTTAACTGCTCGCTGCGAACGGTCTCGCTCAGGTTTTCCGCTTCTAATGCGGCGCGAAGGGCGTCTTTAGGCACCTTCAGGGTGTTCGATACGGTATTTACGAGGGTTTTTCTTCTCTGCGCGAAGCAGGCCTTTACAAATTTAAAGAACTTCTCCTCACTTTTAAGCTCGACGGGCGGATTTTCGCGGATATTCAGCTTTATAACCGCCGAGTCTACATTTGGCGGCGGCATAAATGCCGAGCGGTCTACCCCGAACAGAATTTGCGGCTCGGCATAGTAGCTTACCGCAACACTGACGGCACCCGCCTCCCTGGAACCTACCGTCGCGCAGAGTCGCTCGGCGGCTTCCTTTTGCACCATAACCGTAATCGAGGATATCGGCAGACGGCTTTCAAGCAGGTGCATAATTATCGGCGAGGTTATATAGTAGGGGAGATTTGCGCAAACACAGACGTCACTACAGTCGGCAAACTCTTCAAGTATTAGTTTTTTCAGGTCTATTTTCATAGCATCGGCGAAAATCACCTTGATATTATCAAATTCAGCCAAGGTTTTCGGCAATATCTTTTTCAGCCTCTCGTCGAGCTCGATAGCCACCACCTTTTTTGCCACCCGCGCGAGTTCCTTTGTCAGCACGCCTACACCGGGGCCGATTTCGAGGACTCCCGTAGTAGGGGTTGCTGCAGCCTCAGCCATTGCGGGGCAGACCGAGGGGTCGATAAGGAAATTCTGCCCTAAGGACTTCTTGAAGGAAAACCCTTCAGCGGTGAGCAGTTTTTCGAGCGTTTTAATGTCGGCAAGATTCAAATGAATCACACTCCGTATCAGTTTAGTTCTTTGTAACCATTATACTTAAAGAAAAGGGCGGTTGCAACAAAATTTTGAGTTGTCAAACGGGAATTATTATAGTATAATGGTTAAGTAAATATTTTTTGGAAGTGAAAACAATGAATAACGAATGCTATAACGCGGTAATTAATGAAATGCAGGTCCTGCTTGACGGACAGAAGTTTGCACAGGACGGCGACATCTATAAAAATGATTCGCGCGCAGTCAAGGTTTATTACGATGATGAGAAAAAGACCTTCAATCTCGGTATTGCTGAGGTTACAGACGGCGAGGTCGGGGAGTTTTCGGTAGCTAACAGTTGGCTTTTTGAAGAAAATCAGACCGTAAAGGATGCGGCAGCGGTAGGCACCGATTTTGCCGATACCCTTCGCACCACCCTTGGCATAAAGAAGTCGGTAAGAAACTCGTCTTCCGATATCGCACTGCCCACAGCCGAGAAGGGCGACGAAATCACCGTTTTATCCCTTACCCAGAAGCTATTGGCTATATTCCCGCAGTATAAGGAAGTATACAAGCAGGATGTTGCTCGCTACGGCAAGTATCTTTACATTGATTTCATCAGCCGCAACTTTATCCCCGAAATCAAAAAATTGGTTGCGGGCGGGGCGGCAAACCGCAAGCAGCTTAAAAAGATTTTCGATATGCTCGATGAAATGTATGTGAAGGGAGATTCGGCTACATCCGATATGGTGGTAATGATAATTGCCGCCTGCGGATTCGAAAACACCGAAGCCTACAATACCGTTAAGGGTTATATCGAGAGTGATAAGCACCTTGTAACATCGGTTGACGGCATATTAAAGGAGTTAAAGGGCAACCGCAAACTCTGCGAAGCACTAATAAAGTAAAGGATACCTGACCGACTGGCAACAGTCGGTCTGTTTTAATGAAAAAATGGGAAGATTCAAATTAAAAGAATATATAGGCGACCGCGCGCTGTACGGTAAGATGCTGAAAATCGCGATACCGATATCCCTGCAGTCGCTCATCACCGTCGGCATAAACCTGATGGACACCGTAATGCTCAGCGGTATGGGGGATGCGCAGTTATCGGCTTCAAGTCTGGCTACGCAGTTTATAAATATTTTTCATATCTGTTGCTTAGGTATCGGTATGGGCGCGTCGGTGCTGACCTCCCGCTTTTGGGGAATGAAAAATATAGAGTCGCTGAAAATGGCGGTTACTATAATGCTGAGATTTGTATTTGTTTTCAGTATGATATTTACCGTTGCGACCATAGCGGCGCCTGAAATGATAATGCGGATATACACTACCGACAGTGAAATTATCCGCTACGGCGCGGTGTATCTTCGTTGGATGATACCTACATATATTTGCCTCGGTATGTCACTTACCTGCACGATAGTACTCAGAAGCGTCGGGCAGACGGCAATTCCGCTTATCTGCTCGATAGCGGCATTCTTTATCAATGTGTTTTTCAACTGGGTATTCATTTTCGGTAAGCTTGGCGCTCCGCGTATGGAGATAGGCGGCGCGGCGCTCGGTACGCTTATTGCCCGCGTGTTTGAGATATGCTTTATCTGCGGATACTTCCTTTTTGTCGATAAACGTATCCGTTACAGATTACGGGATTTGAACTTGAAGTGCCGCAGTCTAATGCGTGAATACATTAGGGTCAGCGTACCCGTGCTTATAAGTGATGGACTTTTAGCCCTCGGCAATAACGCGGTGGCTATGGTAATGGGTCATATCGGCTCGGCTTTCGTTGCGGCAAACTCGGTAACTATGGTGGTGCAGCAGTTAAGCAGTGTGCTGACCCAAGGCATTTCCAACGCGAGCGGAATTATAACGGGTCACACGATGGGCGAAGGTAAGCGGGAAAAAGCGCAGCGGCAGGGATATACCTTTTTATTTATGGGATTTGTTATCGGCTGCCTGGCGGCTCTGATAATTTTCATACTGCGCGACCCGATAATCGCCTTTTACGATGTATCGAGCGAGGCAAAGGCTATCGCTAAAGAGCTTATGAACGCGATACTGTTTATTATCATATTCCAGGCGGTAAACTCAATTTTGACTAAAGGAGTGCTGCGCGCAGGCGGCGACACTAAATTTTTAATGGTCGGCGATATTCTCTTTTTATGGGTAGCGTCGATACCGCTCGGCGCTATTGCGGGACTCGTACTGCATTTGCCCGCGTTCTGGATATATACTTTTCTGAAAATCGACCAAATAATAAAATGTATATGGTGCTATTTCAGGCTGCGTAGCGGAAAATGGCTTAAAAACATTAAGGCGGCTGATGCTGAAGAGTAGAACAAAGGGGACTGTCTTAATAAGATGCAGAAAGCGTTTTCTTCGCCACGTTAGACGTACGTGGTACTTCGAGTGGCGAAAAAACGCTTAAAAAGGAAATGTTATATTCAAAATTCGAAGAATTTTACATATTAAAAGCGCCTTGCAGAGACTAAAACTTTGCAAGACGCTTAATTTTTTCTTTATATTTATTTTTTTCCTTTTGGTCTGCGCTTAGTAAGGCAGACCATCTTTATTCTACTCCGCGGTAATAAAGACCACGGGTATATTCGGTTGTAGGTTTTCCGCCTTGCAGATATGCGGTTATAATATCGTTTACCTGTGGTTTTGTTTCGTCTGTAAAGTACAGCATAGCAAAATCGAGGCCTGTCAGTTCTTCCATTCGGTCGGCAAGCCATATCGGTCGGGAATTAAGCAGTTCGCTATAGCCCCCTCGGCACCTGACGGGGAACTCAATACCCTTGCGGTCGGTAAGAGACTGCTGTCTGCCGCACTCTTTACAGTCTGTACTGTTTTTAATAGGGCAGTTTGCCGTCAGCATAAGCGGTAAGTGCCCATAGGCGATAATGCCTTTTTGAGCTGCCGTGTTAACCGCCTTCGCATTCTTTAAAAGCAGCTCGGGGGATAGAACTAAAAGATCCGCGCCGCTACTTTCTAAAACGGCGGCGGTGAGGGAATTGTAGATATTTAGTGAAAAGTTCGCAGAGGCGCGCAGTCCCGCCTTTTTTACCTCGTTTATCTGGGCGATATTCGAGCAGAGCGCGCCGTAAAAACCTTTTTCTTTGAAGGCGCTCAGCCGTTCGTAAACCGACCTTTCGTTCCACATCCAGCGCGGCATATCGGCAAATGCGAGAACACCGTCGGGCAGAGTGAAATTTTCTATATCACTGTCAAGCGGCAGGGAAATATACTTAATATTATCGAGGTTTTCGGGTATCTGGCTCGCATTTTCAAATCTGCAGAAAAGCGCGGGCGCGGTTTTTCCCTTTTCTTGCACCTTAATTTGTTTTATATCGGGATTAGCACGGCGGTTTACTGCCGCACAAAGAGCGCAAAGCTGCTCTGTACACTCGCGGCGGAGTTTATTCAGTACCGATAGGCTGACAGCCAGTCCCTCGCCGATATCTGAGTCGAGTTTTTTGAGATAAAACGGCGTTGAGCCGAGTTTGGATATGTTCGCACACACGCTCTCCTCTGTAATACTGCGGTTTACCGCCTTCTCGGGGTGGTCGGCACGCGCAGATACGGTATTGTTGCCGTCCGAAAGAATGAGAATAATATCTTCGTTTTCTTTTATTTTAATACTGCCGATGAGCGGCACCGACTGACGCTCGTTTCGGTAGAGCGCGTGAATTTTCGGCAGAACATCGGCTGAGGCTAAAACATCATCGCGGGTTCTCGTGCCGAACATATCGGCACCGAGGCTACCTGTAAAATACCCGTCGGTAAAGCCCGAGCGGGAGAATACATTATTCAGCAGCTCTGTTGTGCCGCACTCATTATCATAAAGGGTTTCGCGCACAGCCGCGGTAGCGGCGGCAACGTACTCGGGGCGTTTCATTCTGCCCTCTATTTTAAAGGAATCAACACCTGCCGCGCGGAGTTTTTTTAGGTGAGGCAAAAGGCTTAGATCCTTAAGGCTTAGGTCATAACTGCCGCTGTTTGTAGCCGAAAAAGGCAGTCTGCAAGGGCCTGCACA
>JAZULY010000059.1:0-3316 GCA_045603355.1 Acutalibacteraceae bacterium
CGTTCTACTATCTTGCATATCGCAGACGTATTGAGATAGAGCGCAGAATGGGTCAGACCTTCGCTATGCTTTGCGCACACGACGGCGACCCGATTTACCAAGAACTCGGCGAGGTGCTTTTCTGTTGGTTTGCAAATGAGGTTAAAAAACTGATAGATAAGGCAGGCCTTGCAAAATAAAATAACAAAACGCCCCTATTTGCATACAATGCAAATAAGGGGTGTTTTTTTGTGCCGAGAATTTATTTAAGTCCCTCAACGCAGGAATTTAATCCGTATATCAACGGCGGAAACGAAGAATATTATATGAATTTAATAGCCGATGCGATGGTGCCGTATTTGAATGCCACGGGCATCAGTTTTACCCGCAACACGCCCGATATGACGGCGGCGTCATCTATAGCGGCTTCAAATGCGGGCAACTATGATCTGCATTTAGCACTGCATTCTAATGCGGCGGGCGGTGCGAGTTCAGGGCAGGTTCGGGGAAGTGAGGTCTATTACTATCCTAACAGTAGTAATGGACGGCGCGCAGCCGAGATAATAGCGAATAACCTGAAGCTTATTTATCCGCTGCCCGATAAGGTGAGGACTGTACCAACGACCACCCTTGGCGAGGTTACGCGTACACGTGCGCCGAGCGTGCTGATAGAGTTTGCGTATCACGACAATGAAGAGGACGCAACCTGGATAAAGAATAACATAGACGCCATAGCGCAAAATGTGGTGCTCTCTCTCGCTGACTATTTCGGTATTCCGTTTATGACGCCCGGTGCGACGCGCTATGCCAGAGTGCAAACACGCGGCAGAAACCTTAATATTCGCACGTCACCGAGTATTTCAGCGGCGGTTGTCGGCAGTATTCCGAACGGCGCTACCGTTACCGTATATTCCGTAAACGGGCAGTGGAGCAGTATCGATTATAACGGAATTCAGGGCTTTGCAAATAATAAATATCTGGTATTCATTTAAGCTTGCGTTTATCGCAAGCTTTTTCTTGTATTTTAATAAGATTTGGTATATAATATTATTTTAGAATGGAGTTGGTATACTTTGCTTATGCAGGCAATTTACGGTCAAGTCGGTATCGTTGACTTTATTATGTATGCAATATCGGCTTTGATAGTTGTTTTTATAACGCTGCCGATACACGAGTGGGCACACGGTTTTGCCGCCTCTAAGCTTGGTGACCCGACAGCGAGGTATATGGGCAGACTCACCCTTAATCCTCTCGCGCATATTGACTGGATGGGAGCCGCATTTATTCTTCTTTTCGGTTACGGTTGGGCAAAACCCGTACCTGTAAATTTAAGATATTTTAAGCGTCCTAAATTTGATATGGCGCTTACTGCTTTGGCAGGACCCCTTTCTAATATACTTCTGGCTTTCGTGTCATTACTGATAGTGTCACTGATAGGAGTAATCTCCTTTTTGCTGGGGATATCTCTTAATTTTTTGGCAGTAATTTTTATTTATATTGCTGAAATCAATATCAGTCTTGCGGTATTTAATTTAATTCCCATACCTCCGCTCGACGGCTCGCGCCTTTTATCTGCATTTCTGCCAAACAGAATTTACTATAGATTAATGCAGTATGAGCGTTATTTGTCGTTTTTAATTATGGCGCTTGTGGTTACGGGCGCACTCGATGTGCCGCTTAGTTTTCTTTCGGAAAACATATATAGGTTGGTCAGCTTTGTGCCAAACCTCATTTTAAATATAATTTATTGATTGGTGTAAATAATTTATGGAAAACACTTTTTCGTACAAGCTCGAAAGCTTTGAGGGTCCGCTCGATTTGCTTTTGCAGCTTATTGCCCGAAATAAACTGAATATTTATGATATTAAGCTGTCGGTCCTTATAGAACAGTATCTTCAGCAGATAGAGCTAATGAAGCAGGATAACGCCGATATCGCGAGCGAGTTTCTCGAAATGGCGTCGCGCCTTATTTACTTAAAGACGGCGAAATTACTGCCTAAACACGAGGAGTATCAGCAACTTAAGGACGAGCTCAGCGGTGAGCTTATCGAGTATCAGACCTGCAGGCAAATTGCGGCTATGCTGTCAAACCAGACGGGCGGATTTGATAAATTTGTTCGCGGTCAGTCAAAGGTGGAGTTACCAAAAACCTACGCGCTGACTCACGATAAAACGATTTTATTCGATGCTTATATTTCGGCTGTGGGACGCGGTCAGCGTCGTTTGCCGCCGCCTACAAATGCCTTTGCAAAAATCGTTGCTAAAAAGATAGTTGCCGTTTCTACGAAAATTGTGTACGTAATGCGTAATCTATTCAAGCGCGGTCCGCAAAAACTCGGAAAACTTTATGCGTCTGCTAAGAGCCGCTCAGAACTCGTAGCAACCTTTTTGGCGGTGCTTGAGCTTTGCAAGGCTAACCGCGTATCTATTAACGGTGACGGCGAGGATATGGAAATTAAACTGATTAAGGAGCGTAATAACGGTGGAGTTTAATGAATTGATTTTAGCCTTAGAGGCGGTTTTGTTTGCAAGCGGTGAGCCCGTAAGCATTCAGCGTCTCTCGCAGACCTTTGAATGCGAGCCCGAAGAAATTCAGAATGCCGCAAAGGCTTTAGCTGAAAAATTCGACGATACGGCGCTCGAACTATTAACACTTGAAAATACATATCAGATTTCTACCAAGAAAAAGTACGGCGAGTATATCAAAAAAGCCTTTGATATCAAGCGTAAAACACCGCTTTCTCAGGCAGCACTCGAGGTTTTGGCAGTTATCGCATATAATCAGCCGGTAACCCGCGCCTTTATTGAGCAGGTGCGCGGTGTTGACTGCTCGGCGGTTATGACTACACTCACCGAAAAGGAACTTATCGAAGAGCGCGGCAGACTCGAACTTCCCGGCAGACCGCTTTTATACGGTACTACTAAAAATTTCCTTAGATGCTTCCAGATAAGCGACCTCAGCGAATTGCCGCAGCTGCCCCGCGAGGAGGGTGCCGCGGTACCCGATGTTGCCGAGCAGCTCGAGGTTGAGGTTGAGCAGGGAGAGGAAAATTAGTAATAATTTCCCGTTTTTGTTAAAGAATATATTTGATATTAAATGAGGATGTGTAATTATGGGCGACAATATTAAGGGTATTATGGATTCTGTAATGGACAAACTCCGCAGTATGGTTAATGCCGATACCATTATCGGTACACCGCTTACCGTCGGCAGCGTTACAGTCATACCCGTATCGAAGGTCAGTTATGGACTTGCAACGGGTGCTACCGAGTTACCCAAAGAGAATAACAACAACCTAATAGGCGGCGGGGGAGCAGGTGTCAGCATTTCTCCGAT
>JAZULY010000060.1:0-14210 GCA_045603355.1 Acutalibacteraceae bacterium
GGCGGCTATTGCCGAGGCACCCGTACAACCCGGCTCTCTCACTAAAAAGGTGGAAGACGCACCTGCTGCATCGCAAAAGCTATACCGCGTGCAGGTAGGCGCCTACCGAAATGAAGCAAACGCGAAGTCGGTAGTAAAAACCCTCGCAGGCATCGGTATCGACGCTATAATCGTAAAATATTAATATTTTAAAAGCCTTACTGATAAAAGTAAGGCTTTTTTCTTGAAAATATCGTTTTTTGTGCTATACTGTAATAAAGTATTTTTTTGGAGTTAGAGTTATGAGAATTGTTGTAAAGGTTGGCACCTCCACCCTGGCTTACCCCTCGGGCAGGCTTAATATCCGCCATATAGAGGAGTTTTGCAAGGTGCTCAGTGACCTTAAAAATCAAGGGCACGAAATAATCGTCGTATCAAGCGGCGCTGTCGGTATGGGTATGGGCAAGCTGTCTTTAAAGCACCGCCCTGAGGATATCCCGACCCGTCAGGCTGCGGCAGCGGTAGGTCAGTGCGAGCTTATGTATACCTACGATAAGCTTTTTTCTGAGTACAATCATATCGTCGCGCAGCTTCTTATAACAAACTCGGTTGTTGATAACGAGCAGATGCGCACTAACTTTAAGAATACGCTGAGCCGTTTAATAGAGATGGATGTTATCCCGATAATCAACGAGAACGATACGGTGTCTACCGCCGAAATCGGTATAGGGGACAACGATACCTTAGCGGCAATAGTAACCGTTTGCGCCGAGGCTGATTTACTCGTTTTACTCTCGGATATCGACGGTCTTTATACCGCCGACCCGCACAAGGTAGAGGGTGCAGAGCTTATCAGCGAAATAGACGAGCTGACCGACGAGATTTTATCCCTCGCGGGCGGCAGCGGCAGCGAAAACGGTACGGGCGGTATGGTAACTAAACTCAGCGCCGCGCGTATGTGTATGGAGAACGGCTGCGATATGATTATCGCAAACGGCGCAGAGCCCACGCTGCTTTATAGCATAACCGAGGGCGAGAAGGTCGGCAGCCGA
The DNA here is from genome assembly GCA_045603355.1 of Acutalibacteraceae bacterium. Classification (GTDB taxonomy): domain Bacteria; phylum Bacillota; class Clostridia; order Oscillospirales; family Acutalibacteraceae; genus SIG565. The sequence goes on from JAZULY010000060.1 coordinate 1,032, forward strand.
TTTATAGGAAGAAGGCAGTAAATAATGACAACTCACGAAATTTTAACTCGCGCAAAGGCGGCAGTTAAAGATATTCTTCTGCTCAGCACCGCCACTAAAAACGCCGCGCTTTTGTCTATGGCGGACAGCCTTATAGATAACGCGGAGGAAATATTAGCGGCAAACAAAACCGATATCCAAAACGCGCGCGGTAAGGTAAGCGACGTAATGATTGACCGCCTTACCTTAACAAGAGATAGAATTGAAGGTATGGCAAACGGTATCCGCGAGGTAGCAGAATTGCCCGACCCTGTGGGTGAGGTTATAAGTGAATATGACCGCCGCGGTCTTAACATTAAAAAGGTATCGGTGCCGATGGGCGTGGTGGCAATAATTTACGAGAGCCGCCCTAATGTTACGTCCGACGCGGCAGCGCTTAGTATTAAGAGCGGTAACGTCTGTGTTCTGCGCGGCGGTAAAGAGGCTATCAACTCTAATTTCGCCGTTGTAAAGGCTCTGCGAGAAGGTCTCGTCAGGGTGAATTTAAGCGAAAATCTTGTAAATATTATTGAAGATACCTCAAGGGGTAGCGCTAATGAAATTATGACGGCGGTAGGTCTTGTTGACCTGCTTATTCCCCGCGGCGGCGCAGGTCTTATTAATGCCTGTGTTGCTAATGCTAAGGTGCCCTGCATTCAGACGGGTACGGGCATATGCCATATTTATGTTGATGCCGAGGCTGATACCGATATGGCGCTCGGTATAATCGATAACGCAAAAACCAGCCGTCCGTCGGTTTGCAACGCGGCAGAGGTTTGCTTGGTAAATGAGAAAATAGCAGGTGAGTTTTTACCGAAACTTAAGAAACGCTTGATAGACGACCGAATTGATAAGGGACTGACTCCCGTGGAGCTGCGCCTCGATACCGCGGCTGCCGATATTATCAGCGGTCGGGCGGCTTCCGACACCGATTTTGATACCGAATTTCTTGATTATATACTCGCAGTTAAGGTGGTCGGCAGTGTCGAAGAGGCGGCAAAGCATATAGCGGAACACTCTACGGGGCACAGTGAGGCTATAATAACCGAAGATACTGCCGCGGCAGCACTTTTCACCGCTTCGGTTGACAGTGCCGCAGTATATGTAAATGCTTCGACCCGCTTTACCGACGGCGGTGAGTTCGGTCTCGGTTGCGAAATGGGTATTTCAACCCAAAAACTTCACGCCCGTGGTCCTATGGGACTCAGAGAACTCAACACCTATAAGTATGTAATCACGGGTAACGGTCAAATTCGTTAGGAGGATATATATGTCTGAAATAGGCTTTATCGGCGTCGGCAATATGGGCGGTGCTTTAGCACGCGCCGCGGCAAAGGGAGAAAATAAGATTTATGTTGCCGATTATGATGCTCTCAAGGCAGAGCAGGTGGCACGCGAAACAGGTGCTACCGCTTGCGCTAATGCCGAAATTTATAAAATCGCTCGTTATATTTTCCTCGGTGTTAAGCCGCAGGTGATATCCTCTGTCTTAGCCGAAGCGGTGTCTTTCCTTAAAAACAGAACCGACCGCTACGTGCTCATTTCAATGGCGGCAGGCGTGAAAATTCAAAAGATTATAGAGGATTTAAGTTTTTCAGCCCCCGTTATTCGCATTATGCCTAATCTCCCCGTTAGCGTGGGTGAGGGTATGGTGGTGTATACCGCGAGTGATGATGTGAGCCGTGAAGAAATTGATGAACTTATTACTGCTATGCAGTATTCCGGCAGATGGGACGGCATAGATGAAGAGTTTATCGATGCCGCGTCTGCAGTTTCGGGTTGCGGTCCTGCCTTTTGCTTTATGTTTGCCAAGGCTCTCGCCGATGGCGGGGAGATAAACGGACTCGATAGCGATAAGGCGATAAAATATGCCGCGCAGACTATGAAGGGCGCGGCAGAAATGCTGCTTCGCGGCGGTGACGCCGATTCACTCATAAAGGCGGTTTGCAGTCCGGGCGGAAGTACCATTGAGGGCGTTAAGATTTTAGAGGAAAGAGGTTTACATAATACTGTAACCTCGGCTATTACCGCATCATATAACCGCACGAAAGAGTTAGGTAAATAAAAAATCAGGTCTTACGACCTGATTTTTTTGTTTATTGGGAGTGTCTGTTATTTTCGTAGGGTATATATTTTACCTTTCTGCGCTTTTTGCGGCTGCGCGCCGTAAGATAAACACACATACCGACATATACGAGTACCGCAGCGATAATAATAACAAATATTATCTTGAAGGCTGACGAGGTAAAAATATTTTTTATCGTTCTGCCTGCCTTCAGGAATATATTTGAAGAAATATTTTCCTTTGCCACAAGGTTTACTTTACCTATGCTCTCTCCCGCGTAAAAAATTTCGGCGGTGCCGAGCACGTCACCTATATTAACGGGCGCATCTACACTCTCGCCCTTCAGCGTCGGTTTTATGGTTACGGTCGATGAATCGGCTTTTGTCGGCAAAATCTGTGTTATATTTTTTTCGGGGTAGAGGGATACATAGTCGGTATCGAGGGAGAGTTCGACAGGAATTTCGGTTACGGGTTTTGTAATATCAAGTAACTCCTTGTATTCGAAATTATTGAATGCCCAACGGTATAGGCTGCGGCTGTCAATAAACTCGTTGCGCTGACCGCCCGTACTGTCACAACCCATTATAACACACAGGTAGTTATATCCGTTATAAGAAGCGGTACTGACTACACATCGACCCGCTTCATCGGTAAAGCCCGTTTTAACGCCCGATGCATACTGATAAAAATAGTTTGTTGAGGGGTCTATAAGGAAATTGGTGGTAGAGAGTATGCGCTCGTCCGACATATTAGTAGCGGCGAGTGTATAGCGGGAAACCGAAGTGATTTCTTTGAAAGCAGGGAAGGTGAGGGCATATTTTGTGAGCTTCATAATATCTCGGGCGGTGGTATAGGTCTCACTATCGTGCAGACCTACGGGATTACCGAAGCTCGAGTTTTCCATACCGAGTTCTTTTGCTTTTTCGTTCATCATTGCCATAAAGTTTTCGGTCGTGCCGCCTACGTATTCTGCGATTACATATGCCACGTCACCGCCTGAGGATACAAGCAGGCAGTAAAGTGCCTGACGAACGGTCAGTGTTTCGCCCTCTTTAAGACCTATTACGCTCGCCCCCGTGCCCGAAATGGCTCTGAGCGCCTCTTTGCTTACCGTAACGGTCGTGCTATCAAGGTCTTCGGTTTTCTCAAGCACCAGCACCGCCGCGAGAATTTTGGTGAGGGAGGCGGGGTACATTTTAGCGTCGGCATTTTTTTCGTGCAGTATCTGTTCGGTATCAAGGCTTATCAGCATAGCGGCCCTTGCATTGAGCTCAAATCCGCTTATCTGGAAAGCCGAGGCGATATTTGACGAAAATATTGAAAATATTAATATAAATGATATAATATATTTAAGTGATTTTTTAAACATCTTATTACTCCCGAATGTTATTATACTTTGATTATACATTATTATTAAAGAAATTAAAAGCATAAATATTAAAAACGGCGGTGATTTTTTGGTATATATTACAGGTGATATGCACGGCGCAGAAGAACGCCTTTACTCTAAAGAATGGTTGAAACTCAAAAGCGGTGACGTGCTTATAGTATGCGGGGACTTTGGTTATCTTTGGGACGGCAGTGAAAAAGAAAAGGAATATATCGAATATTTAGGCTCCCGCAAGTTCACCGTTGCCTTCGTTGACGGCACCCATGATAATTTTGACCTTATAAATCGGTGCCGCACAACCTATTGGAAGGGCGGTATGATACACCGTATCAGCGGTAATCTCATTCATTTAATGCGCGGCCAGATATTTGATATTGACGGTATGCGCTTCTTCACCTTCGGCGGGGGAGAGAGTACCGATAAGGATATGCGAATTGAAAATAACCTCTGGTGGAAGGAGGAAATTCCGTCACCCGCTGAGATGACCGACGGCGCTAAGATACTCGACGAATGCGGCAGACGGGTTGATTATATCATTACCCACGAGCCGCCCTCCCTCGTTAAGAGCGCTATGCTGCTGCGCAGGGGTATGAGTGACCGCGTAAATAAGCTCAACGGCTATTTCGAGGAAATCGACGAAATGTGCGAATATCGGCATTGGTTTTTCGGCTCCCTGCATGAGGATAGAACCGTAACCCCTAAGCACACCTGCGTGTTTAAAAGTCACCTTAGGGCGGTCGATTATAAATAGTTACAGAATTGAAACTATACTTTTATAAAATTTTATGGTAAAATGTAAATACCACATAAAAGGAGAAAAGTATGTTAGATACAGAAAGACTATGTATAGGTTGTATGAATGATAGCGGCGGCGAGAAAATTTGCTCTATCTGCGGCTATGATCAGACCACAAAAAACGATACCGACTATCTTCCCGCGCGCAGCTGGATAAACGACCGATATTTAGTCGGCCGTGTGCTTGAGCATAACGGCGAGGGTGTTACATATATCGGTTGGGATAATTCGACCGACAGTATCGTAAATATTCGCGAGTATTTTCCCTCGGGCGCAGCAAAGCGTAATCATGACTGCTCGGTTTCTATTATAGAAGGTAATGAATTTACCTTTAATGAGGGCATTATGAGCTTTTTGGAGCTGCACCGCAAGTTATCAGCGCTTGATGACCTGCCCTGCTTAATGCCGACGGCCGACGTTTTTGAATTCGGCGGTACAGCATATGCTGTGTCAAAAGCGGTTTCGGGTATTCCGCTCAGGGAATTCCTTATCCGCAACGGCGGCGACCTTAAGTGGGAGCAGGCAAGGCCCCTCTTTTTACCCCTTATCACCACCGTTCAGGGTATGCACGAGGCAGGCATTATCCACCGCGGCATTTCCCCCGATACTATTTATGTCGGCCGCGACGGAAAGCTAAGACTCGGCGGGATTTGCACCCGTGCTGTACGTGTGTCGGGCAGTAATCTGCCTATTCAGCTTTTCCCGGGCTTCTCGGCGGTTGAACAGTATGGTTATGATGTATCGCACCGTGATGGCGAGCATACCGATGTTTACGGTATGGCGGCGACCCTTTTCCGCGTGCTTATGGGCAAGGCGCCTACCGATGTTGCCGAGCGTATATCAAATGATAATATGCAAATTCCCACGCGCTATGCCGAAATTATACCGAAATATGTATTATCTGCACTTGCAAACGCTTTGCAGATAATGCCGACCGACCGCCTGCAAACCATCGATGAGTTTCGTTTGGCCTTAACTCCCGTGTCGTCTGATTATACAAATCCCTTTACCCCCGCGCCGAAGCCTGCCGCTGCAGGAAACGGTCAAGCAAAGGCAGTAGGCACCGCGTCCGCAAAGCCTGCCGCAGAAAAAACGGCGGATAAACCGACAAAGGGTTCGGGCAAAAAATATGCAATTGTATCTTCGGCAGTAACCGCAGCGATATTTATTATTCTTGCAATAATAGTTTATTTTGCTCTGGGACTTGGCGGAAATAATGGAACAGGCGAGGGTAGTTCATCGAGCAGCAAGCCTGTGCAGACTCCACCTTCGCAGCCCGAATCGGTAGTAAGCGTACCGGCAGAGAGCGGAGAGAAACTCTATCAGGTACCCGACCTTAAGGGCAAAAAGTATGCCGATGTTATTACTAACATTGATTATACAACCCTTTTTGAGTTTGAGGTAGCCGATAAGGAGTTTAGTGACGAGTATGAGCGCGGATATATAATAAGCCAGGAGCAGACAAGTGACCAGACCGTTAAGAAGGGCACGGTTATAAAAATCGTTGTCAGCCTCGGTCCGAAAACCACCACGCTGCCTTCGTCAATAATCGGTAAGACCTATGACGAGGCGGTATTCGAGCTTTTAAAACTCGGCTTTAATTATGATAACATCGAGAAGCTTGAGGTTTACGAGCCCGATTCCAAGGCGGGTGTTGTAGTCGACGTCGAGCCGGGAGTTAACGAAAAGTATGACCGCGATATCGGCATTACGCTGAGGGTCAATACCTATACGGGTGAAGAGGAGGATACATCAAGCGTATCGTCCAAGGTCCCCGAAGATAACTCCTCAAAGACAAGTTCACAAGAATAAAACAAAACCGCCCATTGGGCGGTTTTACTTTTACCACTTAATATTAAAATCGAGTATTCTGATTCCGTCCTCTTTGATTTCTACCGCGTCTACGTATTCGCCGTAGCAAACCTGCCGTATATTTTCATATGAGCGGCAGATGCCAAGGCACAAAACGGTCAGGTTAAAAAGAATGGCAGAACTGATAAAAAAACTTCTCCAAAATTCAGGCTTCATTTTATTTTAATGTATTCAGCAGGCTTACCAGTGCGTTTCCTGCCGCTTCAGCGCCGTTTTTAGCCTCCTCTAAGGTGTTGGCATCTGTGCCGACCTCGAGCAAAATAGAGCCTACCGAGAGGTTTTGGTTGTATTTGGCGCTATTGAGCGTAATCGCACGGGCGAGTGACGGATACATTACCTCCATAGTTTGTTGATATTTTACGGCAAGGCTTAAATTCTCCTGCCAGTTAGGGTGATTAGTTATGTCGCCTGTCTGACTGCCCATTACAAGCATTACCTGAGCGGCGCTCTTACCATCAATTTCCACCACAGGCTTTACCTTTTCATTATTTTCCCCGCTGATGGCGTCCCTATGTATATCGATTACAATTTTTACCGACGGATATGCTTTAAGGTCAGAGTTAACTGTAGCGGCACTGCGGGTATAACTGCCTGAATAAGAGGGGTAATCGTGGACCGTCGTGTCGTGTATTACACCTATACCCGCGTCACGCAGTTTTTTCTCTATAATATTACCTATCGCTATCATATTTTTATCCGCCTCGCGTGAGCGTGAGGCATCGTCCTCTGTGTAATAATCGCGGTCACTTGTCATATAGCTTTCGGTCGTGTGGGTGTGCATTATCAGTACCTGAGGATCGGAGTTTTTCTCTATTTTAAAGGACAGATTTTGACTTAACAGACTCTTTAAATCTATTGATGCCCCTGTATTGTTTTTAAGATATACCTTGTTATACGAGGTATTTGCGCTATAAGGGGAGATGGTCTTGGCTGTTATTTTGCCGAGGGCGTGTCCTGTCCCTCCCGCGGTGACGCTATTACTGCTGCTCGGCATATCCTCTTCGGGAGTTTTAATTTCGGTGAGTGCGGCAGGAGGGTCAGTTTCTTTTATGTTCAAGGTATACTCTGTGTTTTTCGCGTTTTGGGGTATAGAGTAGCTTACATACTGATAAAAACCGTTACTCAGCGTATACACACCCGCGCACATAACGCAAAGAAAAAGCAGTATTCCCTTAAAATTCATCAAACATCACCAATATAAGGATATGTTTTGCGGTTTCTTTTTATTCGTATCGTGGTATTTGCCAACATTTTTAAAAATTTCAAAAAAAGTGTTGCATTTCGTGATAAAAAGTGGTAATATACTAATACGCGAGAATTTTTGAGGAGGTGCGACAATGCCGAATATCAAATCAGCAAAAAAGCGTGTTCTCGTTAGCGAGGCTAACAATCAGCGCAATAAGGCTTATCGTTCAGCGCTTAGAACAGCAGTAAAGAAGGCTGACGCTGCTATCGATAATAACGATGCTAACGCCGCAGAAGTTGTTAAGGCTGCAGTTAAAAAGATTGACCAGGCTGCTTCTAAGGGTATTCTTCACAAGAATAATGCAGCACACAAGAAATCCGCTTTAACCAACCGCTTAAATAAGGCTAACGCATAAGTTAAAACTCATTGCATAAATTACAAGTCCAGGGGACACACTTCATAGAGTAGTATCGCTTAAAAATGTGAAATTTTTGCGGTATTCTGTGTTAAAAAACCACGGTACGCGTCAGCGTTACCGTGTTTTTTTGTCTTGCCTACCACTAAAAATTTTCATTTTTAAGTGTAATGCAGTTTTGTGATTAGCAAATTTTAAATCGAGGCGAAGCCGAAAAACGCAGGAATACTGACGAATTTCAAGGCTTTGAGGCAAGTCCTCGGTCAAAATTTGCATCCCAAAACCGGTACTACTCTATGAAGTATGTCCCCAAGGGACTTGTTTTTTTATGCCTTTTTTAGAAAAGCGCGTGCAGATTTACACCGCTGTCGTCTTTAATTTCGCGAAGCCGCAGCAGCACCGCCTCGCATTCCGAGAGGTACATAGAACGGCTGTCCTTATTAGCATACGCCTTAAGGCGCGCCAGAGAATCATCAATTTCCTCTATCGTCCCGTGAAAAACGAATATAGATACAATACCGCGTTCTGCTTGCCACTGCGTATCAAGGTCCAGCGACAACCGTTCGGCAGTGTCAAAATCTTTATTATCTATGGCTGTTTTGCAGTCCTCAATTTTGTCTTTAAAATCCTTATAGGTGTCGGATATAACGATTCGGCTTGTAACACAGCAGGCGGCGAGCAGTATAATTAAAACGATAGCCGCGCAAAGTCGTTTCATATCAGTTCTCCTTTTTAACGGTGCAGCAGTTGCCGCATTGGTCGAGCGTCATTAAAAATACATCCTCAGGCTCTAAGTGCTGCATACGCGCAAGTTCGGTAACGGTGCCCTCACTCAGTCTTAGCGCGCTCAGCGACTCGGCAATAAATTTTCCGTCGGATATTACGGGTAGGGGAAGTCCCGCCTTGTCGGTCTTTATTTTCATATCCTTCGGTGTTACGGGGCGGTCACCCGATTTCAGCACAACGCTAAGGTTTCCGTTAACCTCAAGCACCGCAAAGGCTACGGTGTTTATATCAAATACATTCTGTCCGCGCAGCAGCTCTATTAGGTCTATTACGGTCAGTCGTACCTGCCGCATTGCCGCTTGGTCTATTTTGCCGTTTTTTATTATTATTACCGATTTACCGCTCAGCACCCGTCGTATCCAAAGGCTTTTCATTGATAGTACCGACATTATTATTTCAATAATAACCAGCATAAATATAGCAACAGCGCCGTTTAAAATCGGCTGCTTCGAGTCCTGCAGGGGTATAGCGGCAATTTCTGATACGAGCAGCGTTACTACAAGCTCGTTAGGTTGCATATCGCCAATCTGCCTTTTGCCCATAAGCCGAATGCTTATGGTCACTATCAAATATAAAATAACTGTTCGTATAATTATTACGAGCATAAAAAATCACCACACATATTATGTGCGGTGAAAATTTTATTTATCCAAATTTTTAATGTTGTAGGAAAGGGTCATAAGATTATCGCCGAAATGAATATTCTCAACCGCGATATTATCGTATTTCAGCGCCAGATCGTAGTGGCTGAAATTGAGAAAACCCTTAATGCCGTGGCGCACTAAGCGGTCGGCAATATCGGGCACAGCCGTTTTCGGTATGCACAAAATCGCGGCTTCGGGTCTGTTTTCTCGGCAAAAGTCATCAAGGTCTTTAGTGCTTCTCACGGGTATATTGCGAATAACGTTACCTATAAGCGATTCCTTTTGGTCGAAAAGACCTATAAGGTTAAATCCTTTTTCTTCAAAATTAATATGTAACGCAACCGCGCGGCCTAAGTTGCCCATACCTATAAGTATTGCCTTTTTCGGCATATCCACGCCTAAAATATTGCCGATTTCCTCGCGTAGCAGGTCGGTATTGTAGCCGTAACCCTGCTGACCAAACCCACCGAAACAGTTAAGGTCCTGCCTTATCTGACTTGCCGTAAGCCCCATTTTTTTGCTTAATTCCGATGAGGATATACGCTTTACACCTGCGGCTGAAAGGTCGCCCAAAAATCTGTAATAACGGGGCAGACGTTTTATAACATTGCTCGAAATGCCTTTGTTATACATAGGGCACCTTCTTTCTTAATTTATTTATATTAAATATTATCATACAAAAACCGCCAAAAGTCAACATTAAAAATTTTCTAAAAAATTTTTTAAAAAAGGTATTGACAAATATAAAATATCTGCTATAATGAAAATACAGAAAAACAGTAATGATTACTATTTTTCGGAGGAAACCAATGAGAAACTATTCAAAGCAAAGGGAAGTAATCCTCGAGGTTTTACGCTCGACCGACTCTCACCCGACAGCTAATTGGGTATACGAGCGTTGCCGCGAGAAGCTGCCTAAAATAAGCCTTGGTACGGTTTACCGAAATTTAACCGAACTAAAGGCAGAGGGCGAGGCTTTAGAAATCGCGGTAGGGGATGGGCTTCAGCATTTCGATGGCAACACACACGAGCATATGCACTTTTTGTGCAATAATTGCGGCGCTATATTAGACTGTGATGTACCCAAAAACAACCTTAAAAGTTACCTGCAAAAAAAGCTGTCCTGCGCGGTTGTAGGCAGCGGCTATGTTTTCAGCGGTATATGTCGGTCTTGTATAAATAAATCAAAATAAAAATTTTTGGGAGATGTTTTTATGAAAAAATATGTATGTATGATCTGCGGATATGTTCACGAGGGCGATTCGGCACCCGATAAGTGCCCCATTTGTAACGCACCCGCTAGCAAGTTTCAAGAGCAGGCAGGCGAGAAGTCCTGGGCTGCTGAGCACGTTGTAGGCGTTGCTAAGGGCGTGGATGAAAGAATCCTTTCGGGTCTTCGCGAAAACTTTAACGGCGAGTGCAGTGAAGTAGGTATGTATCTTGCAATGGCTCGCGTGGCTCACCGCGAGGGTTACCCCGAAATCGGTCTTTATTGGGAAAAGGCAGCTTATGAGGAGGCAGAGCACGCTGCAAAGTTCGCCGAGCTTCTCGGTGAGGTTGTAACCGATTCCACCAAGAAAAATCTCGAAATGCGTGTTGACGCCGAGAACGGCGCAACCTTAGGTAAGTTCGAGCTTGCGAAGCTCGCTAAGGAACTCGGCCTTGATGCTATTCACGATACCGTGCATGAAATGGCACGCGACGAGGCAAGACACGGCAAGGCATTTGAGGGACTTCTCGCTCGTTACTTCAAATAATTAAACATTGTAAAAGTAACAAAGATATGCTATCATAACGGTAGCATATCTTTTGTTTTAGGGTGATTTAATGAAAAAGAAAGTGTTGATTGGCGTTATTTGTGCTTTTTGTGTTTTAATAATAACGCTCAGTGTTTATTGGTATTATCATCCAACACACTACAAATTTAATGACCGCTTCATCATTGGCAATACAGAAGAAAATATCGTTGAAAAGTACGGGGAGTTTGTTTACCGGGAACAGGATGAAAACGGAGTTGTTCTTTATGGCGAGTATGTAGCAAGCAATGATGAGCACCCCGCGTATCTGTATGGTTTTTCGCGAAAATGGTATGTAATTGAATTTGAAAACGGTATAGCAACTAAAATTGAAATTCGCGAAGGAACATATAAAGGTTAGTTTTGGAGTGTAAAAATGGATTATAAAAAACTGCTTTCCCAAATCATAAAATTTGGTGGGGTAGGTGCTTTATGCACCGTTATTGATTTTGTTGTTTTACATATATTGACCGAGTATGTCGGTGTTCACGTGCTTATCTCTGCGGCTGCTGCCTTTTCGGTTTCGGTGGTTATAAATTATTATCTCAGCGTTAAGTTAGTATTTGATGTAAGTGACGGCGGTAGGACCAAAAAATTTATCTTATTTATTATATTCAGCGTTATAGGTCTTATCATAACCGAAATTATAATGAAAATCGGCGTCGATATTTTCACCCTTAATTATATCTTAGTAAAGGTAATATCGACAGGTATAGTTATGGTATTTAATTTTATAACAAGAAAACTGTTTTTAGAGAAAAAATAAAGCATCGAAAGATGCTTTATTTTTTGCTTAATTTATAAAACGGCATATAGATAAGATAACCGCCGAGTGTTAACGCCACGATACAGACGATACTGCTTGTAAGCGTGCCGCATTTTTCTGCAATATCCTTTAAAATAATCGCGTCGGGGATATTAGGGCCCATAAAAAACATTGATATTTTCTCACGCGCCCCTATAAACACAAGACAGTTTATAATAAATGCAGTGATGCAAAGCAAAAATAAAAGAAACGTCGCCTTTTTGTAACTATCGCGCATAAAGCTCACACTGCCCGACAGTAAAAGATACACACCTAAAAATACAAGCAGCATATGCCAAATTAGCGAGTGTATGACTATCGTTAGGTGCTCGGTCAGTACACTGTGAGGGAAAATGTATACTGCAAGCCCGCCGAGGGTACCGTAAATAAAGAGAAAATCGTATAAAACCTGCCGCGCTTTTTGCGATTTTAAAAGGACTACAGCGGGGCAGACGTATAGCGCCATACTGCAAAGATGAAATGGCAACGCCGACCAGACGTATGAGCCGCCGCCGATAATAAAAAAGTAGTAAAGCTGCTTATAAATTTCGATTACAAAAAGGAATATCCCGGTAGTCGCAAATAGTATTTTATTTCCCCTCTCACCGAGGTTTTTAAGTAATACCGCTAAGAGAACAGCTACCGAAAAACCGAGAAAGGCAAAGGCGATATGCAGCCGCCCGTACGGCTCGGGTCGTTCGATTTTTACGGCGGTATAGGATATTAAATTATATATAAATTCACGCATCTCTCACACCACATTTATAAAAATTACGCATTTTGTTTTAGCATTAGAAGAAAGTTGCCGTTATATCCCTTGATTATACAAAACACTTGTGGTATAATTTTACTAATAATGACCGTAACTGGGGGAATTAAAATGCTGGATATCAAGTTTTTAAGAGAAAACAGCGATATAGTAAAGGAAAATATTAAGAAAAAGTTTAAGGATAACAAGCTCCCTCTCGTTGACGAGGCTATCGAGCTCGACACTCTTAAGCGCGCCGCAAATAACGAGGCTAACGACCTTCGCGCTAATCGTAACAAGGTAAGTAAGCAGATAGGCGTTCTTATGGCTCAGGGCAAGCGCGACGAGGCTATGGAGATGAAAAAACTCGTCTCCGAGCAGGCTGACCGCCTGAAAGAACTCGAGGAAAAGGAAGACGAGTATACCCGTCGTTTGAATGATGTTATGATGAAGATACCCAACATCATCGACGAGAGCGTTCCGATAGGTAAGGACGACAGCGAAAATGTTGAGGTAATGCAGTACGGCGAGAAAACGAAGGTGGATTTTGAAATCCCGTACCATACCGATATTATGGCAGCCTTTAGCGGCATCGATAAGGAAGCCGCAGGCAGGGTAGCAGGCGAAGGCTTTTACTACCTTATGGGCGATATCGCAAG
>JAZULY010000061.1:0-10579 GCA_045603355.1 Acutalibacteraceae bacterium
GCAGGCTCGCTTATTAAAAACCCCGGCGGCGGTATAGCGCCTACGGGCGGTTATATCGCAGGTCGGGCTGATTTGGTCGAAAAATGCGCCTACAGACTCACCGCCCCCGGTGTCGGCAAAGAGGTTGGGGCAACGCTCGGCCACTCAAGAGAGCTTTATATGGGTCTTTTCTCGTCGCCCCACGTTGTGGGAGAGGCTCTTAAAACGGCGGTTTTTGCCGCAAAGCTTTTTGAGCTGCTCGGCTACGGCGTAACGCCTAAAGCCGACGAGCACCGCGCAGATATTATTCAGGCGATATTACTTGAAAACAGCGAATCTCTTATAGCATTTTGTCAGGGGCTTCAAGCGGGCTCACCCGTTGATTCCTTTGCTATTCCCTATCCCGCGCCTATGCCGGGGTATGACAGCGACGTTATTATGGCGGCAGGCGCGTTTACGCTCGGCGCATCTATCGAGCTTTCTGCCGACGCGCCGCTTCGCGAGCCCTATGCTGTATGGCTGCAGGGCGGTCTTAATTTCCATTCGGGTGAGGTTGGTATTCTATCAGCCGCAAACTCACTTATTCAAAAAGGCATATTGACCTTATAAGGGTTTTAATGTAGAATATACATATATTGTGGGAGGGATACGATGAAACCAATTTTTGAAGGCGAAATAATCGATGTCGTTTGCGTTGAAAACGGACTTGTTATTTCATATATTCTCGAAAAAGAAGATACAAAAATAACCGTTGCCTATAAAATGGTTACATTCGACAACGGTAAGATAATAAACGTGCAGAAAAGTATGTACGAGCTTTCAAAATTCGGCGCGAGCTTTAAGGCGGTTGAAGGAAAAATCAACAATCACCTCTCCTGCAAGGCAATACTTCTTCCAAACGGAAAGCTGTTTATCCTTGAAAAGGACGGAAGCGCAAAACTGCTCGACAGTGATGCCGAGGAAATCTGGACAGGCTCCCTCAGTTACCGAGGCTCTGCCCCCAGCGGTATTGCCATAAACAACCGTTGCGTTTGGAGTTGCTTTAAGGAAAAATCGGTGCTTATGCGCATGAATCTGCTTACTATGCGGGAAGAGTTGCGCATCGGCGGCGGAAGCTCATCGCCCTTTAAGTCACCCGTCGATTTATTTGCCGACGGGGATGACCTTTACGTTTGCAATGGGGATAGTAATGAGATTTTAAAGGTCGACACAAATTCCTATGTTACCGAGCAGTACCGACAGTTTGACTCCAAGGTTTTGCAATATTTGAGAAGCGGTGAATATGAATTTGCCGTACTCGAAAACGGCGTGTATTTGATGGATTAGGAATATAAAAAGCGAGGTTGTGCAACCTCGCTTTTTTGTTTACTGAAAACGCATATTTTGACCGAGACCGAAGCTGACTGTAAGGGCTCGGTCGACCATATCCATATTGCCGTTATCGAGTGTACCCATTTTTTCTTTAAGGCGCCGTTTATCGATAGTTCTGACCTGCTCTAAGAGGATTATTGAATCTCTCGACAGACCGCACTGGTCGGCATTTACCTTTATGTGGGTAGGCAGGCTCGTCTTTTCCTGCTGGCTGGTTATAGCCGCCGCTATTACGGTGGGGCTGTAACGGTTACCTACATCGTTCTGGATAATAAGTACAGGTCGGACTCCCCCCTGCTCGGACCCGACAACAGGGCTTAAATCTGCATAATAAATATCACCGCGTTTAACTGTCATTTATATTTCACGCTCCGCAAATGTTTGTACTTATATCTTTGCCAATTTAAGCCTAGTTTAAACAGGCAAAAATATTTTTCCTTACATTCTATGCGTGAAATTTATCTCTTGTTAAAAGTCGTCTTCCTGCTCGCTCGCCTTTAATTCCTCGAGTTCATTCGGGTCGAAGGCTTCTGTAGGCTCTTCACCGTCGATTATCGCGGCAAAATCGAGCTCCTCAACATCCTCTTGTGCCTCTACGCCCTCTGCCGCCTTGCGGGATTTAGCATTTTTGCTTATTCTCACAATGGTGAGAATTATAAGGGCGATAAGCAGTAAAACGATAAGCGCTGAGGCAGAAACGGCTATTTGCGAATTAAGGTCGGCTGCCATAAAGTTATCTATTATATTACTGCCGCCTGCCGCGGTCATATCCTTAGCCGATAGCGCTAAAATAAAATCGGTTGCCTTTTGCACCGAGTTATCGGTCATATCATAGCGGTAATAGTTTCGGTTTCCATCGAGTGTCTCGAGGTAAAGTATTACATAATCGGCATAAGCGTCATCCTCATAGCTGTATGCGCCGATATTATAACCCATAACCTCAGTCTCGGCGTAATAGAAGCCGCGCGGCACCTTTTCTACCTTTTCGGGTTCTAAAATAATATATGTGTTGGCGTCGGTAACAAAGAACTTATACTCATTGTATTCATTACCGTCACCGTTATATATAAAGTATGCCGAACGGGTATTATCTGAATTGGTTGCATATACTATCGTCGTGCCTGAGCCTTCATTGAAAAACACCGGCATTTCTACACCGTTTATAACCCTCGTACCCGCTGTAAAGCCTGCGGGTGCGCTTACGAGTGAATAGTCAGAAAGCAAAGTCCAAGCAGAGCCGTTTATGGTAATTTCATAAGGGTTAACCTCGGGTGTGTCGGGCTCGCTGACTACGGGTGTATCGACATTCGGATCAGCTTCACGGGTAATTTTAATGGTGTATTTCTTGGTACCGCCGTTTTGAGCGGTTACGGTAATAACACAAGTATTTGTACCCACCTTTAGTCCCGAATTGCCCGAAATAGCATAGGTTGCATTAGAGTCACTAAGCGTCGGGGTTACGATAAGCTTGGTAACGTTGTTTGGTACGGTTACGCTGTAGCTCGTAGTCGAAGAACTAAAACTCGGGGAGAGTGTGCCCTGAGAAATTTTAATTGATTTAATATTGGCGTCACTCGGCAGTGTGCTTTTATCGATTGCGGTTATAACACATCCCGATTCAACCGTTGCATCTACCGAAACATCCGCCGAAAGTATTTCTGCGCCGGTGAAGGAAAATGAGGCTCTGCCATCATCGATAACATCAAAGGTAAAAGCAAACGATTTAGTTGTTGTTGTGTTGTTTGCGTCATACCATCCTATTCTTAATTTGCCTTCATTCACAAGATTTGTGTTAGCAGGGAAAGAAACACACTTTAAAATTGAAGAATCATATGTAACATCTGCATCAACCGAGCCTATTGCCCTGTCCATTATAAAATTGCAGGTAATTGTTATTCTATCCCCTACTATGGGGTTTGTATTACTTACAACAATATTAGCGCTCTCTGCTGCTTGTGCCGAAAATACTAATGCCTGAAAAATCAAGCAAAATGCCAAGAAAAGCGTTGCTATTTTTTTACTCATTTTTAACATACTGTTCTCCTATTGTGTTATGGTACTCATTTGTAATACGTGTCTTTGTCCTGCTAACAGATCTGACGCCTTTACCTTGCCATCCCGATTTATATCAGCCGCCTCGAGGGTTGCACCGCTCAGACTGCTGATTTCAAGTATATGCCTTTGTCCTGCAAGTAAATCAGAGGCTTTTATCCGTCCGTCTCCGTTTATGTCACCATATATAACAACATTTATTTTTTTGTAAGCGGCGCCGTATGAATCATAAATATAAACGGTGTCTCCCGTAGAAATATATCCGTCTGATTTTTCCTTACCGCTGGCTTCAAAAATTTGGAAAGAGCCATTTTTAACACTGATCTTATCCTTAAATGCCGATACCGAGGTTTCGGGTTGTACGGCGGTAATATATGTTTCTATTTTATAATCGGTAGTAATTGTCGGCACGAGAACGCCTGTATCGCCGTCTGTTTCACGGTAGATATTAACGGTGTAATCAGCCGTCAGTCCCGAGGTTGATGTTACGGTTATAGTAAAAATATTATTGCCGTACTGTAATGTCTTGTCGCCGTCCCCCGTAACGGTTGATGCCGAATCTGAGGCGGTCGCTGCCAGGTATACTGAGGAAACATCCTTAGCAACAATATAATCGTAGGAATATTTATATCGGTCGAAATCGGCAAGCTCGATACCGCCGACATTTATTGATTTTAAGAAACGGTCATTACTCGTACCCGACGCGGGCAACGAGGTTACATCAGGCATATCTTTATATACCGGAATATGAAACTCAAGCGCCTCATCGAACATTTCGACATATGCCTTGCGTAGTCCCGATGCCTTAGCCTTTGTGTCCTCAATGTTCGTCGCATACTGATGGGTGTATAGATTGAATTCCGAATTTTTATACACATTAAAATTCTTGTAATAAAGCGTATTCTGGCCCACGCTTACATATTTTTCACCGTAATAATAAGCGCCGCCCATTATTGCTTTTTCACGGGTGTTCCAAGGACGAGAGTAGGTAGTTTCCCCATTACCGGCGCCACTTGCCCACCAAAGTCCACGCTCCGCGCCGTCCTTGGCGCCTATATTAAAGTAGTTGTAAATACCTATATACCCTGCAACAGAACCCGAAATTGCCGAACCCTCGCCGTTTGTTCCCTGCTCCTGACGGATAACAGCCGCCAGCGTATAAGGGCTTACCCGTGCCGCTGTTCCTGCCGCCCATAAAACGTCGGCATAGGTCTTATTTGGGTCATCCTCGAGCGCGCCTGACATAAAGGTGCCGTTTAAAAAGTTCTTAAGCGTATCCATATTGTCCCGATCGCTCAGCCCCTGATTATAGAACATAAAAATATATTCTTCATCGAGGAAGTTTCTCGGGTCAAGGTGGTAGGCAACTACCCTACTGTCAACCGCTACCCATTCATCGCTGTCCCAACCGATTACCCATTCATTAGTAACCCAGTTATATGCGCCGTATTCCATAGATTTCCAGGAATTATCTCTTATAATATGTACCAATTTCGTGCCGACACCCGACATTTTTGAGAGAACGGTGCTCCAGCTATCGGTAACGTGGTCAGCATAAAACACCCAATTCGGGTAAAGCATATGTAGGTCTCGCAGCTTTACCTTATAGCTCTCAGGGAATGCCTGCTCGGTAAGCCACTGCTCAAATTCTGCATCATAAACATAGCCTGGTGCGATTATATCAACGCGGCCGCTATAGGCATAACCCTCATTTTCATAGCTTGTCCCGTATTTTATCTGATACCACTGGTCGCCGTCACCGTCAATACCCATGCCGATTATCTGCACCGTGGTGCCTTCAGGCAAGGTAGTAATATGTTGGCTTTTGTTTTTATCGGCAGCATTTGCTTCGTGGCCCGTAGTGCCCGGCATGGTGTAAATTTTTGCATTTGAATTAGTAACGCCAATCTGCGGATAGGTGATAGCATATGATAAAAAACTGAACTGCATAACAAGCAGCACAGCTATACATATTAAAGAAACAGTTTTTACCCAAAAGCGTTTCATGCTACCTCTCCTTTCAGCAGTTTATATAATAATTATAAAAAATTCCGCGCATTATGTCAATCATATGTGTAGGTATTTACATAATTAACCTACGATGTATTTAATAACCAGCTCGGTGACCAGCACGCTCGCACACGAGCAGAGAGCCACTGTCATAAGTCCCCTGCCGAAAAAAGCAAGGATAAGCGCGACGATAAAGCCTACCGCCGCCGAGACTATATTGCCTGTGGCACTGAAAATCGCAGGCACCGTCATTACAGTCAGCACGGCATAGGGCAGATAATAAAGGAAGGAAACTATATATTTATTCTTGATTTTCCGTTTTACAAGAACGAGCGGCAGCATACGGATTAAATATGTAACGCCCGCCATAACGAGAAGATACCAGCCGAAATTATTCACCGTCTGCCACCTCCTGCTTTATAGGCGATAGAACAGCGAACAGTGCACTCGCCAAAACCGCACAGATTATGATTATAAAGCCGTCGCCGATAGATGAGAGTATCGGCACAAAATTGAAAATACAACTGAGAACTATCGCCAAGGCAACACAAAGGGCGGTAGATTTGTCCGCCTTCGACCTCGGCACAACAATAGCGATAAACATACCGTAAATAGCAACGCCGAGCGATGTAACTACTATTTCGGGCAGGAAATTGCCTGCAACCGCGCCGAGTAGCGTGCCGCTGCACCAGCCGATATACGGCATAAGGATAAGACCGTACATATATTTTCTGCCGACCGTACCGTCCTTAGAGGAAGCCACGGCGAAAACCTCATCGGTGTTAATAAATGCGATTAAAAAGCGGTCAAGCAGCGTTACGCTCTTGCCCATTTTTTGCGAGAGTGACACACTCATCAGCGCGTATCTGAGGTTAATAACCAACTGCGACACTGCAAGCTCGATAAATGTACCGCCCGCGGCGATTATCGGAACACCCGCCAGCTGACCCGCTGAAGTAACATTTGTCATAGATATAAGCAACGCGTGAAGCCAGGAAAATCCCACGCCCTGATTCATTACAAATATACCAAAGGCAAACGATACCGAAAGGTAACCGAGGCATATCGGCATACCGTCGCGAATGCCCTTTGAAAAGTTATTATGCTCGCGCATTTTTCTCCCCGCTTTGAAAAATATACTCAAGGCAAAAGCCTAAATTCTCACATATAATATGGTAACAAAATATGCCGCCGTTGTCAACCGTATTGAGCAGATAAAAAGCCCTGCTTTTTATCTAATTATCTAAAAAACACTTGACAAACCGAATATAATAATTTATTATATTGTAGTACGCCGATGTGGTGGAATAGGCAGACACAAGGGACTTAAAATCCCTCGGTAGCGATACCGTACCGGTTCAAGTCCGGTCATCGGCACCAAAAAAAAAGAACGCTTGGGCGTTCAGGGTTTTTACTTTTTCACTATTAACTATTCACTCTTCACTAAAACTCAATTACTTTAAACACCCGTATCATTTAAAAGTTTTCCAAAAACGAGTGTTTTTCGCCGCTGTCGGAATCGCGGAAGCCGACTATCTGCGCGAGGTTTACGTTGTGCATACTGCGGAAAACATTATCGTCGACCTCGGGATTTACCTTTTTAATGTCCTTTATCAGCTGCTTAATTTCCTTGCGCTTTGAGTCAAGTTCGACCGACTGGTCCTTTGCCGTGAGGCGGCAGGCGCACTGCAGAAAATGCAGGTCATTATACTCTGCCCAGGCGATAATATCCTTCTCCTTGACCTTATAAAGCGGACGGATAAGCTCCATCCCCTCAAAATTGGTGCTGTGGAGCTTCGGGAGCATTGTTTTGATTTCACTCGAATACATCATACTCATAAGCAGGGTTTCGATAGCATCATCAAAATGATGACCGAGGGCAATTTTATTGCAGCCGAGTTCCTTTGCCTTGGCGTAAAGGCAGCCGCGGCGCATTCGCGCGCATAAGTAACAAGGCGCGCCGCCTGCATCGTCAACAACCGCGAAAATATCGCTCTCAAACACCGTTACGGGCACATTCAGTATCTTAATATTTTCCTCAATAAGCTGTCGGTTAGCCGCATTATAGCCTGGGTCCATAACGATAAACTCGAGCGAAAAAGGCACCTCGCTATGGCGGCAGAGCTCCTGCATACATTTAGCCAGCAGCCACGAATCCTTACCTCCCGAAATGCAAACGGCGATTTTATCCCCTGCTTCTATTAATTCATACTCCTTAACCGCGCCGACAAAGTTATTCCATATCTTTTTGCGGTAACGCTTTATAATACTGCGTTCGATTTCCTTAAACTTTTCCATATCTGCTCCAAAATAAAAAGGTCGTTACATATATAATATATGCAACGACCTTTAATTTCAAGTTGTTTATGCCTTTTTCTTGGTGGCAAGCTTAATAACGAAGAGGGTACCTACTGTTAGCACAGCCGAGAGAGCAAGGCAAATCCAAGCGTTCTGAATGAAGGGGGCAGCAAGGAAGCTTACAAAAGAAATTGCTGCAACCGTAATTGCATAGGGCAACTGGGTGGACACGTGGTTAATATGGTCACACTGAGCGCCTGCAGATGACATAATAGTTGTATCGGAAATCGGTGAGCAGTGGTCACCGCAAACGGCACCTGCAAGGCAAGCCGACATACCGATAACACCTACGGTACTGCCAACCGGGAAGATAGCGAGGACGATCGGGATAAGAATACCGAAGGTACCCCAGGATGTTCCCGTAGCAAAGGAAATTCCGCAAGCAACAAGGAATATGATAGCGGGTAAGAACTTATCAAGTCCTGCGGCACCGCCCAGCGCTGCCTTTACGAAAGCATCGGAATCGAGCAGACCTGTCATATTCTTAAGGGTTGTAGCCATTGTGAGGATAAGTATAGCCGGCACCATTGCAATAAAGCCCTTCGGGATGCACTCCATAGCCTCTTTGAAGGAAACGAGGCGGCGGGCAATAAAGTAGATAATGGTAATGACAAGAGCGATAAGACCGCCCCACGGCAAGCCGACGGTAGCATCGGTATTAGCGAAGGCATCGATGAAATTCAATGTGCCGTCGTTGCCGACATGATAAAGCGCAAATACGCAGATAGCGATAAGCACGACGATCGGGAAAATAAGGTCGATAACCTTTGCCTTAGAGGTAGACGGCGCGTCATCGTCATTACCGACCTTACCGCCTGATGTAAAGAGGTCACCGTTCATAGCGTTAGCCTCGTGTAATCTCATCGGGCCGTAATCAAATTTCATTAATGTAATTGCAATTATGAACACAAAGGTCATAAGCGAATAGAAGTTATACGGAATTGCCTGAATAAAGAGGGATAGTCCCTGACCCTCGGGTGCGTAGGATGCAACAGCTGCTGCCCAAGAAGAAATCGGAGCGATCATACAGATAGGCGCTGCGGTAGCATCGATAAGGTATGACAATTTTGCGCGGGAAATCTTTGCCTTATCGGTAACAGGACGCATAACTGCGCCGACTGTTAAGCAGTTGAAATAGTCATCAATAAAAATAAGTACGCCGAAGCAGAAGGTAGCGATAGCTGCACCTACCTTTGACTTAACATGCTTTGCAGCCCAGTTGCCGAAAGCCTGCGAGCCGCCCGCCTTATTAAGCAGGGCAACTACGATACCGAGCAGCACGAGGAATATAAATATACCTGCTGTACCCGAAACTGCCGAAATAAAGCCGTCGTTGATTACAGAATCGACCGTATTTAAAGGATTAAATCCGTTAGACAGTAATCCGCCAACGAGAACACCTACAAAGAGCGAAGAATAAACCTCTTTTGTAAGCAGTGCTAGACCGATAGCAACTACCGGCGGGAAAAGTGACCATAAAGTACCTACGGGACTGGTTACAGAGCCTGTGAATGCACACAGAACGCCGAAACCGACAACGAAAGCAACAATGAGCACTTTAGGGATAATTTTCTTTGCCTGCATTTTTAAAACCTCCTACATTTTAAAACATTAAGTGCTGTAAAAAATTACAAATAAATATTAACACAATATGAATAACAAGTCAACATTTTATCCTAACCTCTAAATCCTGAAAAAAGCGGAACGGTCGCCCGTTCCGCTTTTTGGATTAATATTTCTTTCTTGCTACATAGGATGTATGCAGGTCGTGGTGAGCCTTGTGGCCGCCGAAACCGTCATACCATTCTTCATATAGCTTCTTAATAACAGGAGACTCGTGTGACATACGAATTGCACTCGCTTTATCGATATCATAAAGAGCCTTTGCGCGAACGGCCTTTAAATCAACCGTATCGCGTACATACTGAGGCTGAATCGGCTGACCGCCGCCGTTTACACAGCCGCCGGGACAACCCATTATTTCGATAAAGCCCCAACCCTGCGGGTTGCCTGCCTTTAACTGGTCCATAACAACCTTTGCGGCGCCTGCACCCGAAGCCACTGCAACCTTGAGTTCGGTACCGCCAACATTAACAGTTGCCTGCTTTAAGCCGTTAGTTCCGCGAACTGCCTCGAGGTCGATAGCCTCTGTAGCACCGTTGAGCCAAGCATTTGCTGTACGAACAGCAGCCTCCATAACACCGCCTGTAGCACCGAAGATAACGGCTGCGCCTGTATCTTCACCCAGCGGATTATCAAACTCTTCATCGGGCAGCATATTAAACTTAAGACCTGCACGGTCGATCATACGGGCGAGTTCTCTTGTTGTAAGAGCGATATCAACATCGGGTACGCCTGCAGCCGACTGATCGTCCCTGCCGATTTCGAATTTCTTAGCAGTACAGGGCATAATAGATACGCTAACAATATCCTTAGGATCGATGCCTGCTTTTTCTGCATAGTAGGTCTTAATAACTGCGCCTGCCATCTGCTGCGGAGACTTGCAGGAGGATAAGTGAGCCAGCATATCGGGATAATAGTACTCACAGAACTTAACCCAACCTGGTGAGCAGGAGGTAATCATCGGGAGGGTGCCGCCGTTCTTAATGCGCTCTACGAGCTCGTTAGCCTCTTCAACTATAGTGAGGTCGGCTGCAAAGTCGGTATCGAATACCTTATCAAAGCCGAGACGGCGAAGTGCTGCAACCATCTTGCCCTCAACATTTGTGCCGATCGGCATACGGAAGCATCCGCCGAGGGTTGCACGGATAGAGGGAGCGGTCTGAACAACAACGTGTTTGGTCGGGTC
>JAZULY010000062.1:0-4573 GCA_045603355.1 Acutalibacteraceae bacterium
TCGCCTGAAGGGGGAATTTCGATTTCCCTTAGCCAAAGCATTTAAACTTGAATCAGATTTTGAAACAAGTATATTCTGCTATGGCTTCGTTAAAATACTAGTAAATCCGAAAGGATTTACTGCGTTTTGTGCCTCGCCAACCCAAAAATACTTTTGTTACAAAATTCTCCGACCTTAAAAGAGGAGATTTTTGTGGGATTTTTGGTGAAGCGAAGCGTATAAGGCTGACGCCTATACGCGACAATGAGCCGAAAAGCACCTAAAATCAACCTTTTAAGGCTGGTTCAAGTTTGAATGCTTTGGCTAAAATAGTATTGACTTTTGGAACTGTTTCGCGTATTATTGTAGTTGACATATTATATAAAAAGAAACGGAGTTTTGTCAAAATGGACGGCGACCCTGCCAATTTAATTTTTAAAATTGTTCTGTTATTGGTTCTTATTTTAATTAACGCTTTTTTTGCAATGAGTGAAATTGCTATCATTACACTTAATGATATGAAATTGCAAAAAATGGCAGAGGAAGGCAACAAAAAGGCTAAGAAAATATTAAAGCTTACCGAAAACCCCTCCTCTTTCCTGTCCACCATTCAAATCGCGATAACCCTCGCAGGCTTCTTAACATCGGCTGGGGCTGCCGAAAACTTTTCAGAGCCGTTAGCTAAGACCTTAGCAGGTTGGTTTTCGCTCAACCCCGATACCGCGTGGCTCAGTACATTATCGCTCGTAATCGTCACCATAATTATTTCCTTCTTTTCACTGGTGCTCGGCGAGCTCGTGCCCAAGCGTATCGCAATGCAGAAATATGAAAAGATTTCCTTCGCTATTGTTGGTCTTCTTTCATTCTTTAAATCCATATTCAAACCTATCGTTAAGATACTCTCCTTCTCGACTAATATCATCGTCCGTATGTTCGGTCTTGACCCTAATGCAAACGAGGAGCAGGTCACCGAGGAAGAGATACGAATGCTCGTAGACGCGGGCGAGGAAAAAGGCGTTATCGAGGAAAGTCAAAAGGAAATGATAAACAACATTTTCGAGTTTGACGATATCGTAGCCGCCGACGTTATGACCCACCGCACCGACATTGAGGCGGTTGAAACGAATGACTCGCTTTCGGATATACTTGAAAAAGCATTGCAGTACGGTTACTCGCGTATCCCCGTATACGAAGAGGACCTTGACGATATCAAGGGTATCGTATACGTAAAGGACCTGCTTAAATACGTAGGCAAGCCGATACCGAAATCCTTTAAAATATCACACATTATGCGCCCTGCGCATTTTTTCCCCGAATCCAAGCGTTGCGGTGACCTTTTCGCAGAAATGACCGAAAAGCGACTCCAAATGGTATTTGTTTGTGACGAATACGGCGGCATCGCAGGTATCGTTACGATAGAGGACCTGCTTGAATCCATCGTAGGTAATATGCAGGACGAATACGATAACGAGGAAGAGGAAATCGAGCAGGTGGATGAAACCACCTTTAACCTCGACGGTACTACCGATATAGACGAGCTTGAGGAGATACTCGGCATACAAATCCCTGAGGGCGAATATGATACCATCGGCGGATTTATTATGTCAGAGCTCGGCAGAATACCTACAGAGGACGAGCATCCCACCATCGAGTGTGCAGGATATTCCTTTACGGTTGAAGAGGTTGATGAGCGCAGAATTGAGCGCGTGCTGGCAGAAAAACTGCCCGAAGACGAAACCGAAGACTCCGACCAGGATGAATAAAATTTAAAAAGCAGATGCGACGCATCTGCTTTTTCTTTTCTTATTTACTGTATCCGTTAGGATTATTTTTCTGCCAGTTCCAGGTGTCGCGACACATCTCCTCAATACCGAGTTCTGCCTTCCAGCCGAGTATTTCGAGCGCCTTTGATGCATCGGCATAAACTTCATCGGGGTCACCGGGACGGCGCGGGTCAATAACGTACGGAATCTCTACGCCCGACGCTGCCTCAAAAGCATCCTTTAACTGCAGAACGCTCGTACCGTTGCCTGTGCCGAGGTTAAACTCGTCGCACTTCTCATTTTTAAGCGCCCAGTCAACCGCCTTAACGTGACCCTTTGCAAGATCACAAACGTGTATGTAATCGCGTACACCCGTACCATCTACGGTATTATAGTCATTACCGAAAACGTGCAGCTTATCGCGTCTGCCAACGGCAACCTGAGAAATATACGGCATAAGGTTGTTCGGAATACCCTTCGGGTCCTCACCCATTGTGCCGCTCTCGTGCGCGCCGATGGGATTAAAGTAACGCAGAATTGCGATACCCCAGCTATTATCCGAAACATAAAGGTCGCGCAGCATTTCTTCGATAAACAGCTTTATTCTGCCATAGGGGTTAATGGCGCCTATCGGCATACCCTCTTTAAGGGGCATCTCTTTAGCTACACCGTAAACGGTAGCAGAGGATGAGAAGACAAACTTCTTAACACCCACCTCGCGCATAACCTCGAGCAGATAAATGGTACTGATAAGGTTATTATCATAATATTCTATCGGCTTTGCTACCGATTCGCCTACCGCTTTAAGACCTGCAAAGTGAATTACTGCCTCGATTTCATTTTCGGCGAAAATCTTGCGAAGCGCCGCTTTATCCCTTACGTCGTTTTCATAGAATTTAATTTTCTTATCTACCTGCTTTTCGACCCTTGCTAAGGACTCCTTGCTGCTGTTATCAAGATTATCGATAACAACTACGTCATAGCCTGCCTTAATCATCTCGATACAGGTATGGCTGCCTATATATCCAGCACCGCCCGTTACTAAAACTGACATAACTACATCTCCCACACTATTTATTAATTAATATTTTAATAATACAATACGGCATTTGTCAAGCATATATTGATATTTATCTTAAATTATAGAGAAAAATTTTTTAAAACAATATTTTGTAGAAAAAAATAAATTTTTATGATATTTTTTCAACCTGTTGTGGAAATGCAAAAAATCACAGCCGTACGCCTCGGTTTACAAGAAAAAATTTATTTGTTATAATAAATCTATATTATAATTTTTGGGGTATTATTATGACTTTTTCTGTAAATTCCGCCGTCTTCGGCAATACATTTATGCTGCCGCGAAGCGTTGCGGAAAACCACCTGAAACTCGCAAGTGATATGCAGCTGAGGGTCATTTTATACATATTCGCTAATATCGGCAACCTGCCCGACGCGGAAACTTTGAGCGAAGCTTTGGCTCTGCCGAGCGAGGCTGTAGAGGAAGCTTTGCTTTATTGGGAAACGGCAGGAATTATTAATATCGACGGCTCTAAAGACACCGCACCGAAAGCGGACAAACCCACAAAACGGGTACGCGCAGGTATCGTTAAGCCGACCCGCGAGGAGGTTGCCCGACGCGGCTTTGAGAACGAGAAAATACAACTGCTGCTGCGCGAAGCGCAGATAAAGTTCGGCAGAATGCTTAAAAATAATGAGTCGGCTACCCTTGTATGGCTTTTTGATGACGAGGGTATGGATGTATCGCTCATTTTAATGCTTATCGAATATGCCGTAAGTGAAAATAAATGTAATGTAAGTTTTATTGAGCGCACAGCTATCGATTGGCTGAATAACGGTGTGCAGGATATCGCGTCGGCAGAAAGATACATAACCGCTATGTACGCTAAAAAAACAGCCTGGAAGGTAGTTGAAGCGGCTTTCGGTATTGACGACAGAATGGCGAGCGCGAAGGAACTCGAATATGCTGATAGGTGGATAAACGAGTGGGGTTTTGATCGCAAGATGCTAAGACTCGCGTACGAAAAATGTGTCGATGCAAAGAGTAAATTTATAATGTCCTACACTGCTAAAATAATCGAGGGTTGGAAGACGTCAGGCTTTGAGACCGTAGAGGACGTTTTGGCGGCTGAAAATAAAGCAGACGGAAACAGCGATTTTTCCACCCACGACATTGACCTTATTGAGAAAATGATAAACAAAGGATACGGAGAGAATTAAAATTGGCTTATAATCGTGAAATTTATGAAAAGGCACTAAACATCATAAAGGAAAAAGCACGGGAAAACGGTGTAAAATACAATGCCCTTGTCTCTCGTGTTTACGAGCAGTCTCCCAGACTTCGCGAAATTGACTACGAGCTCGGCAAAATAGGCTGCGCCGCCGCAACTACGGCACTCGCGGGCGATATGGTTAGCCTTGCCGATATACAGAAAAAATCCGAGGCTTTAATGGCAGAAAAGTCGGATATTTTAAAGCAGGCGGGTGTTATAAAGCCCGAGCCGATGTGCCGTTTGTGCGGGGACACGGGTTACATAGGTAACAACTACTGCACCTGTGTGCAGGCGGTGGCTAAAAGGCTTACTTTTGAAGAACTCTCCCGCTCGATGCCGATAAATAACAGTAGGTTTGAGAATTTCGATTTAAACTACTACCCCGATAAGCCCGATAAAAACGGCGTTGTGCCGAGAAAAATAATGACCAATGTTTTAAAAATGGCGAAGGAATATACCATTAATTTCTCCCCCGCCTCGCGCAGTCTGCTCTTTTTGGGCGGTGTGGGACTCGGTAAGACCAAGTCGGATCGTAGCCAT
>JAZULY010000063.1:0-5444 GCA_045603355.1 Acutalibacteraceae bacterium
TTATCAGCATTTTTTTAGCCCTTGTTACCGCCGTATACAAGAGATTTCGGTATCGCAGCTGACTCGGTACATCAAAAAGCGGTATTATTACACAGTCGAACTCGCTACCCTGACTTTTATGCACGGTTATTGCATACGCGAGTTCTAACTGACCGACATCGTCCGCCATATACTCAGCCACCTTATCGTCGTAACGTACCTTTATAAATCCTGCCTTGCGGTCGACCGTTTCAACAATACCGATATCACCGTTAAATATACCCGCACCCTCTTCACCGTCATCCTTGCGCCAGATGATATCGTAGTTATTTTTGGTCTGCATAACCTTGTCCCCCAGACGAATATATCCGCCCATATAGGCAATTTCGGTATGCTTATTTTCTGAAGGATTCAGATGTGACTGCAAAACGCTGTTTAAATTAATACTGCCGAGTTCCTTCTTGCGCGAGGGGCAAAGCACCTGTATATTATCGAGCGGTGAATATCCGTACGCCTTCGGCAGTCTTTCGGTAACGAGGTCTATGACGGTCTGCAGACATTCATATGTATCTTTTCGATTCATCGTGTAGAAATCGGTATCGGGGGTATTTTTAAAATCGATTTCGCCGCCGTTTATTATGGCGTGAGCATTGACTACTATCTTACTCTGCCCTGCCTGACGGAAGACCGTTTTGAGTTCAACCGACGGGATAATTTCCGACATTATAAGGTCGTTCAGTACGTTACCCGCGCCGACACTCGGCAGCTGATTAGAGTCACCCACCATAATTATACGGCAGCCAGGGCGCAAAGCGCGTAACAGGTTTTCAAAAAGCAGCGTATCGACCATTGACATTTCGTCGATTATAATAGCGTCACACTCAAGCGGATTACGCTCGTTGCGAGAAAAAATATGTTTACTCTCGTCTGTCCACTCTGCCTCAAGCAGGCGGTGTATTGTTTTCGCCTCACAGCCCGTAACCTCCGACATACGCTGAGCCGCCCTACCCGTAGGCGCGGCAAGAATTATATCAAGGTTTCGGTGTTCGAGTATTTTAATAATGGCGTTAAGGGTGGTGGTCTTACCCGTACCCGGTCCGCCCGTTAAAATAAGCATACCGTTTTCAACCGCCGCACGCACTGCAGCTCTCTGTAAAACTCCAAACTCAATAGACAGCATATTTTCTACGCGGTCGATTTCAAGTTCATCGAGCGGTATAACCGACGGAATGGTGTTTTTGGTGGCGGCTATTCTGCTTGCAATATAGCGTTCTGCCGCATAATATTCGGGCGAAAATATAAACTCTTTATTTTCAAATTTATCGCTTAAAACGGCAAAATTCATCTTAAGACCATCGATGGCCGCCTCCACCGTTTCACGGCTGCAGGATAGCAGCTGGACGGCAACATCCGTTAGTTTATCTAAAGGTAAGCAGGTGTGCCCGTTCATTAAATTCTTTTTGAGAATATAGATTATACCCGCTTCTATTCTCGAACGGGTATCGGGTGAGATACCGAAGCTGACACCGATTTCCTCAGCGCGCTCAAATGGAAAATCAATTCCGTCAGAGCACAGAAGATACGGGTCATCCTTTATAAATGCATTGGAATTGTTACCGAATCGGCGGTATATGCGCAGAGCCTCCTCGGGGGTAACGCCGAAATCGGCGAGAAAAATCAGTATATCGCGAAGACCGAATTGCTTTAAATATTCCTCGTTTATGCTCATCGCTTTAGCCTGTGATATACCCCGAATGCTTGTCAGTCGTTCGGGGAATTTTTCGATGACCTCGAGCGAATCGGTACCGAATTTTTCAACTATTAAGCGGGCGGTGGCAGGGCCGACACCCTTGATGCTGCCGCCCGATAGATACCTTAAAATCGAAGCGGTATCATTGCGCACTACCCGCTCGGTAAACTCGGTTTTAAACTGCTCGCCGTACTGCGGGTGGGTTATTACCCTACCCGTGCAATTAATATAGTCTCCCTCATTTATAAAGGGCATCGTACCGACGACGGTTACATCAAGCCCATCGTCAGTACGCAGTATCAGAACGGTATAGCCGTTTTGCTCGTTTTTATATGTAATTTTTTCTACGGCGCCCGAGAGCACCTCTTTTACTTCCTCGTACGGCATAAAGGCTCCTTTAAAAATTTTCCGCAAAACTGATATAATCGGATTTAAAACGGGATATGCAGGTGTGTTTAACTTCGGCGCTTAGTTTTCCCGTTACCGCTACTATCTTATCGGCATATGTGCAGCCGTTCCAGCGTTTTTGCTCTAAGGCATACATTAACTGCTGCTCGGCACCGTCCTCGGTCAGGTAAAGCAACAACACCCGCTCAGCTTGGCTTTTAGGCTTTAATATCCTGCAAAAAAGCATATGTATCGCTTCGCTCAGTCCCAGTAGCGCTAATAAAACAAGGCATATGAAAATAAAAAATTCTGCCATAAAATCACCTCACGCCATTATATGAAAATCGAGCGGTATTGGTAACTCAAAAAAGGATTTCGGCCACCGAAATCCTTTTTTACTGTTATTTGAGCGGTACAGTTATGAAATTCTCTCCGTCCGCCGTCATAATCGCTGTTCCGAAGCCCATATCGGTGAGCGCGAGTTTAAAGGAGTCATTTTCAACCTGTATCTTATTATAATCAACCGTATGGTTTGCCTTTACAGGTGCCGAATCGATGGCATCGGCAGCGCCCATAACGGTTAATTTTTTAGTATAACTTTCCTTTATCCCCCTTGGGGCATTGTCTATCTCAACCGTGATTTCGACCGATTTGGTCTTATAGACCGTTACATAGACCTGCGTTTTCGCAGTGCTCAGAGTAAAGAGAGAGGAATCGAGCTGTTCACCGTCTTCATCGTACAGAAGAATATCCGCATCATATGTTTTTGCGGCGGATAAAAGATTACTGTCGGTTATATTTGCTACCGCTTTTACAGTGGTAATTTTATCGACCTCGGTACGCGGACCGCTGATAGTAAGCGCATTGCTTGACACGGTGCTTACCGCCTTATTACCTATAATGTAACCTTCCGCCGGTTTGACATTTGCCTCGGCAACGATATCACTGAAATTAACCGTTTTTTCACTTATACGGTCATACCTCAGCTTCAGTGACGACGGCGTAACGCTGATTATGGAATACTCGGAATTTACCGCTTTTTGTGAGGCACGAACCTGAATGTTATATTCACCCGGCTCAGATACTGCGCTTACATCAAGGCGAACCTCGATATCATCAGCGGTAAGTCTGCTGACTACATACGCGGGGCCGCTCACCTTCGCCTCAGCCGTGCGGGTGCCTGTATAATTCACTACCTCGAGCTTATAGTCGCCGGCAATTGTGCCCTCGGTTTCGAATATTATCGGAATATTTGTGATAGTACGCTCGATTACGGGAGTTTGGTTTGCTACGATAGAAAGCCAGAAGACGAAGGCTAAAACCAAAGATATACAAACACAAAACTTTTTGTTGTTCAGTAATTTTCTGAGCGATATTTTCGATAAAAGCTTCATATTATTCGCCCTCCTGTCCGCCGCCGTGCTTACGGCGTGCACCAAACCACTTTTTATAGAAGGGTTCTTTGTTTTCACGAGGCTTAATTAAAGAGGAGGTTAATTCTTCTCGCAGAGAAATGGGATTGAAATTACGCTCAATATGACCGTGCTTGGCAACCGAAACAATGCCCGTTTCCTCCGAAACGACAACTACGACGGCATCGGAATTTTCACTCATGCCGATAGCGGCACGGTGCCTTGTGCCGAGTTGGGAATTAAGTTCGGTATTAGCCGTTAACGGTAAAATACAACCCGCTGATGCCACTCTGCCCTGACGGATAACAACAGCACCGTCATGCAAAGGGGATTTCGGGAAGAATATGTTCTGAATAAGCTCTGCAGATACATCGGCGTCAAGGCTCGTACCCGTAGCGATTATTTCTCCGAGCATGGTCTTTCTTTCAAAAACGATAAGGGCGCCCGTTTTTCTTTCCTGCATATTGCTTACTGCCTTGCAGATATCATTGATACTCTCTGCGATCTGCTCGGTTTCACTGTCAAGCGACTGATTAATGCCAAGACGGCTGAGATTACTTCTGCCCACCGATTCAAGCGCACGTCTGAGCTCCGGTTGGAAAAGTACAACGGCAACTATAAGGGCCGAATCAAACACGGTTGCAAGCAACCATTTCAGAGTTACAAGCTCAAGTGCATTTGCCAAAAGGGACACAACCAGCAACACAAATAAACCCTTAACGAGCTGACCTGAACGCGAGTTTCTGAAATATTTAATTGCAATGTAGATGATATATGCTATCGCGATGATATCAATCGCGTCCAAAAGGCGCATATTTGATATCGCGTAGACCATCTGACTCCAAAAGGTCATTATACCTTCCATGGCTGCACTTCCCTCTTTATTATTAGTCTATTATATAATAACATAAGATGGGCGCAGTATCAATAAATATATTTAAATTTTTTATAAATTTTTTAATATATTTAATAAAAATGCTATTTGATAGTCATTGTTGAAAAGTCCGGGACTTACCCGCACAGTACCCGTATCTGCGCTTCCCATTTTGGTGTGGGCCGACGGCGCACAATGAAAACCCGGTCGCACGGCAACCCCTCTTTTGTTTAATATATCGGCAACATCCTCTGAGGAGTATCCCGAAATATTAAAGCTTATAACGGGCGCGTTTTTCATATACCGTATTTCGTCATTATAAAGCACCGCCTTCGGCAGTTTTCGAAGTCCTTCAAAAAGCTGACGGGCAAGGCGAAATTCGTGATTATAAATATTTTTTATGCCTCGTTTTTTTACAAAGTCTATACCTGCAGATATTCCCGCTATTCCCACCACGTTTACCGTACCGCTCTCAAGTCTTTCGGGCATTGTATCGGGCTGTGAAAGGTTAAAGGACTCACTGCCCGTACCGCCCTCAAGCAGGGTGTTATCGAGTGGCTTCTCGGCTATAAGTATGCCCGTGCCCATAGGCGCATAAATTCCCTTATGGGGGGCTGCGCACAGGAAATCTATATTCTGATTTTTCATATCAATAGGCAAAACCCCTGCGCTCTGCGCTGAATCAACACAAAAAAGTATTTTCTTTTCACGGCAAAGCTCGCCTATTTTCGCGATAGGCAAAACAAAACCGAAAACGTTTGAAGCATTAGTGCAGATGACAAGCCGCGTATTGCCTTTTATAAGGCGCGCAAAATTATCGATAGTTACACCGTCGTCGGTCGATGTTTCGGCTCTGTCATAAGTAATAATTCCGTCATTTTTAAGTTTTTCGAGCGGCCGCATTACGGCATTATGCTCCATATCCGATACTACCACGTGGTCGCCGCGTTTTAAGACTCCCTTGATAACGCAGTTAAGAGCGTGGGTGCAGTTTAGCGTAAAGGCAACGTTTTCTGCCGCGCTGCTCCCGAAAAAATCCGCC
>JAZULY010000064.1:0-6418 GCA_045603355.1 Acutalibacteraceae bacterium
GGCTATGGTAGCACAAGGTATTGCATACTAAACAAAAAGAACCCTTACGGGTGCTTTTTTAGGATTTAGGGGCAGGATTCAGGATTTAGCGGGAGGACTGCGTCCTGCTAACCCCTAAATCCTAAATCCTAATCCCTATCAGTGGAACATGGTCTGTATTCCGTCGACAAACTCGCCGACGGCTTTAAGGGCTTTATTAGAGCCTTTTGATAGATTTTTGTTGTTTTCCATAACCATTTTACCTACGGTGAGAAGCGCAGCGCCGGCTATCATACCCGTAACTGCGCCGCGGGTAAAGGTTGTAAAATCGTTTTTATTCATTAAAAATCCTCCTCCCTCGAAATTATTGTTACCGAGAAAGGAGGATTTTATTATTTTTTAAATTTCAAAATATTGCTTGTACCAAACCAAGAAGGTGTATACCGTCCAAATCTTGCGGCTTACATCTTCCTTGCCCGATTTATGGCGGTCGAGCAGTTTTATAAGACGGTCGGTATCGAAATATTTTTTGGCAGCGTCGGATAAAAAGGCTTCTTTTACTATACTATAGTAGCCGTCCTCTTTAAGCCATACGCGAATAGGTACGGGGAAGCCGAGCTTGTCTTTTTCGGCGGTCAACTTCGGCAGGGTCTTTTCGGCAGCCTTTCTGAGGGCTAACTTGGTAGTTTTCGTATTAACTCGGCAGCTAAGCGGTATTTTTTCTGCCAGCTCCATAACATTTTTATCAAGGAACGGCACGCGCAGCTCGAGCGAGTTTGCCATACTCGTCTTATCGGCTTTCAGCAGTATGTCACCCATAAGCCACATATTAATATCAAGGTACTGCATTTTTGTAACGGTATCCTTGTCTTTTACTTCGTCATAGAACTTCTGACAAACTATCTGCGGCGCGGCGGCATTTTTACCCACGAGCAGCAGTCGATTTCGCTCTTTAAGGCTGAAAATATTAGCGTTGCCGATAAAGCGTTCTTCAATGGTCTTGCCGCGGCGGATAAGGTAGTTAATGCCGTGCTTTTTAGGGACAGGCAGGAATTCGAGGGTCTTGCTCACTGCCCTGCGTAAAAAGAAGGGCAGCTTATCATAGGCCGTCAGGGTGAGCGGCTCTTGGTAAATTCTGTAACCGCCGAACAACTCGTCGGCACCCTCACCCGACATTACTACCTTTACGTGCTCGCGTGCGAGCTTCGATACAAAATAAAGCGCAATAGCGGCAGGGTCGGCAAGCGGCTCGTCCATTTGATACTGAATGTGCGGGAATGTGCCCCAATACTCCTCGGGGGTGATTACCTTACTGATATTCTCAACACCGATGGTATCGGCAAATTTTTTAGCAAACTCGATTTCATTGTAGCGGTTGCCGTCATTACTCTCGAAGCCTACCGTAAAGGTCTTATCAACCTTGGCAGCCTCGGAAATATAGCTCGAGTCAATACCGCTCGACAGAAATGAGCCGACCTCAACATCGGCAATTTTGTGCGCGGCAACGCTCTCGCGAACGGCGGCGTCCACCTTGTCGCTGTAATAGTCGAGCGAGCCGTCCTCGGGCGAGAAATTCGGGCGGAAATAACGAACGCGCTCCATTTTGCCGCCCTTTATAGTAAAGTAGTGGGCAGGCGGCAGCTTGAATACTCCCTTAAAGAAGGTTTCCTCAAGTGGGGAGTATTGGAAAGAAAGGTAGTGCGCGAGAGCCTCTTCGTTGAGCTCCTTTTTAAATTCGGGGTGGCAGAGGAAGGACTTAATTTCACTGCCGAACATAAGGGTTTTACCCATTACGGTATAGTAAAGCGGCTTAATGCCGAACATATCGCGCGCGCCGAAAACAGTACCGTCGTGTCTGTTATAAATAATAAAGGCGAACATACCGCGGAGCTGTGGCACTAAATCTGCGCCGTATTCCTCATAGCCGTGCAGTAATACCTCGCTATCTGAATGGTTGGTTTTGAATTTATGACCTGCGGCTATCAGCTTTTCGCGCAGCTCCATATGGTTGTAGATTTCGCCGTTGAAGGTCAGCACAAGGCTTCCGTCCTCGTTGAACATCGGCTGATCGCCGTCGCTGATATCTACAATACTGAGCCTGCGAAAGCCCATACATATGTTTTCGTCGACAAACATACCGTGCGAATCGGGGCCTCGATGGACTATCTTATCCATCATAGCGCCGAGCACCGTGCCGTCATCCTTTATGTGATTTGTAAAGCCTACAAATCCGCACATAAAAAGCAACTCCTTACTTTAGAAAAGTTTATGTATATGTTTATTATTAATTAAAAGGTTTGAAACAATACCCGTGAGCAGACCGCAAACCGCGCCCATAAGGCATAAGGTCGGAGCGAGGGTGAGCACAGAGGCGGTACCGAAGGTAAGACACGCGGCTACCGCTTGCCCGAGGTTATGCGTCGCGCCGCCGATAACACCGGCAGACACAAGGCTTGTTTTTGGGATTTTCACAGCGGGTATCATTGCCACTGTCGATAAAACGCCGCCGATAAGCGAAAATAAAAAGGACATCGGCGTGCCAAACAGTAGGGATGAAAGACAAATTCTCACGATATTGACGGTAAACGCGCCCTTAATATCACGGGCGCCCAGCAGTAAGAGAACAATACCGTTGGCAAGCCCGAGTTTAAGCCCCGGTACTATTAGGGATAGCGGAATAAAGCTTTCTAAATACGAAAACGCCATACCGAGTACTGCGAGCAGAGCATAGAGGGTCAGCTTTTTTGCCTTCATTCTATCACCTCTATTATTACCTGATTCGGCAAACAAATAATCTGTTCGCCTGTGCTGCTGATTTTCGGCGTATTCACGCATATTTGATTTTTACAGTCAGCACTGCTGACTCTCACCTCGCCGTTTTCAATAACAACGGTATTGTGCGGCAGCCGTATCGTTTGGTTTTCATAAAGGGATACGGTGTGGGTAATATTTCCTTGTTCGGTTATCTGTACGTTCATTCCACCGTTGTCTACAAAAAGCAAGGCTATCATAGCGGCAATACAAGAGGCTGCCACCAAAGTAAAAATGAGTATATCCCTTTTTTTGATCATATAATCCACCAAATACAATTTTACCACATATTTAATGCCTTTACAAGGAAATAAAATAATGTTATACTGTTATTATGAGAAAAATTTTGATTTTTACTGCCGCATTGTCGCTTGTCTGCCTGTCGGGCTGCGGCGCGGCGAGGGTTAATTCGGCTACCGCCTTTATGATGGATACGGTAGTTAATATTGAAGCCGAGTGCGAAAAGGGTATAATCGACGATACCCTTAATTTCTGCCGCGAGTATGAAAAGAAATTATCCCGCACCGATACGGGTAGTGAGGTCTATGCCCTTAATAACTCGGCAGGCTCTATGGCGGTCAGCGATGATACGGCATATTTAATCCGCCGCGCGCTATATTTCTCGGAGCTGACGGGCGGTAAATTTGATATTACCATCTGCCCCGTGTCGTCATTATGGGATTTTACGGGAGATGCTCTGCCCGATGATACCGAAATCAAGAAAAAACTTGCGATGGTCGGTTACGAGAGGGTGTCGCTTGACGGCAATACAGTAGACCTCGGCGGCGCGCAGATAGACCTCGGCGCTATCGCAAAGGGTTATATTACTGATAAGGCGGCTGACTATTTAAAAAAGCAGGGCGTAGAAAACGCAGTTCTTAATTTCGGCGGTAACGTCGTCGTTATGGGGGACGATTATTATAATGTCGGCATAAAGTCGCCATCGGGTGACGGGCTCGCCGCGCAGCTGAGAGTAAAAAACACCGCCGTTGTAACGAGCGGCACATATGAAAGATATATCGAGTGGCAAGGAAAGCGTTATCATCATATTTTAGACCCGCACACGGGCTACCCCGTAGAGAGTGATATAATTTCAGCCACCGTTATAAGTGAAAATTCGACCGATGCCGATGCGCTGTCAACCTGCTGCCTGCTTTTAGGACTTGATGACGCGACGGCACTTATAAACGGCATAGAGGGTGTCGAGGCTATATTTATAACCGCCGACGGCGAGGTTCATATATCAAACGGAATTTACTCGGAGGACGGATATTATCGACTATAAAGTACTTTATTTTGCAAAACAAATATTGTATAATATAAAATGATTTATACAAAAGATAATTTATCCAAAAGAGGTACAAAAATGGGTTTTTTAAGTAAATTATTCGGTAATTACAGCGA
This sequence comes from Acutalibacteraceae bacterium, assembly GCA_045603355.1. Classification (GTDB taxonomy): domain Bacteria; phylum Bacillota; class Clostridia; order Oscillospirales; family Acutalibacteraceae; genus SIG565. The sequence goes on from JAZULY010000064.1 coordinate 4,195, forward strand.
GAAAGAGCTGAAAAAGATATACCCGATACAAGAAAGGGTTTTATCCTACTATGACTATTGCTCTAAATTGAGTGATAACGAGCTAAAGGCAAAAACAGATGAATTTAAAAAGCGTTTAAAAGACGGCGAAACGCTCGACGATATCCTGCCCGAGGCCTTTGCCGTCTGCCGCGAGGCGAGTAGCCGCGTGCTCGGTATGCGCCACTTCCCCGTGCAGATACTCGGCGGCATCGTGCTGCATCAGGGACGCATCAGTGAAATGAAAACGGGTGAAGGTAAAACACTTGTTGCCACTTTGCCCGCATATCTTAATGCGCTCACAGGTAAGGGCGTTCATATCGTGACGGTCAATGATTATCTTGCCCGACGCGACTCTGAGTGGATGGGCAAGCTCTACCGCTTTTTAGGCTTATCGGTTGGTCTTATTGTTCCGGGTATGGATAATGCCGCTAAAAAACAGGCATATGACGCCGATATTACCTACTGCACAAATAACGAGCTGGGCTTTGATTATCTGCGCGATAATATGGCGGTTTATAAGGAAATGCGCGTTCAGCGCGGTCATAATTTCGTTATTGTCGACGAGGTTGACTCTATTTTAATCGACGAGGCGCGTACACCGCTTATCATTTCGGGCAAGGGCGATAAATCGACCGATTTATATGTCCGCGCAAATGCCTTTGCGAAATCTTTAAAGATGGTAAAGGTTGTTGAGACCGACTCCAAGGCGACCGACGAGCAGCAAAATCTCATCGGTGACTATGTTGTTGACGAAAAGGCGAGAACCTGCACGCTTACAGCCGACGGTGTAGCAAAGGCTGAGCAGTATTTCGGTATCGATAACCTTAACGATACCGAGAATATGACCATTTCTCACCATATAAATCAGGCTATTCGCGCCCACGGTATTATGAAGCGCGATGTCGATTACGTTGTTAAGGACGGCGAGGTAATCATCGTTGATGAATTTACGGGCCGCCTTATGTACGGCAGACGCTATAACGAGGGTCTGCATCAGGCGATAGAGGCTAAAGAGGGTGTAACGGTTGCTAACGAGTCTAAGACACTCGCTACGGTTACCTTCCAGAATTTCTTCCGCCTTTATTCCAAGCTTTCGGGTATGACGGGTACTGCCCTTACCGAGGAGCAGGAGTTCCGCGAGATTTATAAGCTTGACGTTATTGAGATTCCTACAAATAAGCCGCTGCTGCGCGAGGATAAGAACGACGTTATCTATAAATCTGAAAAAATTAAATTTAATGCCGTTATCGAGGCTATACTCGCCGCCCACGCAAAGGGTCAGCCGGTGCTCGTAGGTACAGTTACTATTGAGAAGTCGGAGTTACTAAGCGCAATGCTTAAACGCCGCGGCATAAAGCATAATGTGCTAAACGCTAAGCACCACGAAAGGGAAGCCGAGATAATCGCACAGGCGGGTAAAGAGGGCGCCGTTACTATTGCCACGAATATGGCGGGACGCGGTACCGATATTATGCTTGGCGGTAATGCCGAATATTTAGCAAGAAATGAACTTAAAAAAGAGGGCTACAGTGATGAAATAATCGCTGAGGCTACAGGCTATGCCGATACCGATGACGAGGATATTCTTACCGCCAGAGAAAAATTTTCCACCTATATGGCAGATTTTAAGGCAAAAATCGCTCCCGAGGCTGAAAAGGTAAGGCAGGCGGGCGGTCTTGCGATTATTGGTACCGAGCGTCACGAATCACGCCGTATTGATAATCAGCTCCGTGGTCGTGCAGGTCGTCAGGGTGACCCCGGTAACACAAAATTCTACGTTTCTCTTGAGGATGATTTAATGCGTCTTTTCGGCGGCGAAAGGGTAAGCAATATTATGTCTATGCTTAAGGTGGATGAAAATCAGCCGCTTGAAACGGGTCTGCTTTCCAGCTCTATAGAAAGTGCTCAGGGCAGGGTAGAGTCACGTAACTTTGGCATACGTGAAAGAGTTTTAGAGTATGATGACGTTATGAACCAACAGCGTGGACTTATCTATAAACAGCGTAATCAGGTGCTGGATGGTGAGGATATTAAGCAAAAAATCCGCGGTATGGTAGAAGCAACCCTTAAAGAGGAGATTGCTAAATATATAGAGGATAGCGATGTTCACGATGATTGGGATTTTGCACCCCTTAAGGAACGCTTCGGCGGTTGGCAAGTCGGAGGGCCAAGCGGTCTTAGGAAGACAAACCAAATGATCAAC
>JAZULY010000065.1:0-8306 GCA_045603355.1 Acutalibacteraceae bacterium
GTATATAAATGCTGAGTCACTACAAGAGGAGGATATTTTTATACTGCTTAAGACCGACGGGGGAACTCTTGTGAAATAATGTAAAATAATGCTTGATTTTTTGAAAACTTTGTGGTATTATAGTTGAGCATTTGATTTCACTCGGTCCTTACGAGTGGGTTTGGTGCCGAATAATCGACATTAAAGCGGATGGTCCTCTGCCGCAAGACGGCATGAACTTCTGAAGTATTTAAGGAGGAAGAAAAATGGACGCAATCAAGAATTTGACTGCAAGCATGATCAAGGAAGACGCTCCCGAAATTAAGATCGGTAGCACAGTTCGCGTACACGTAAAGATTCGTGAAGGCGAGCGCGAAAGAATCCAGGTATTCGAGGGAACAGTTATCGCTCGTAACAACAGCGGTATCGCAGAGACATTCACAGTAAGACGTGTTTCTTACGGTGTTGGCGTAGAACGTGTATTCCCTGTACATTCACCTAACGTTGCAAAGGTTGAATTGGTAAGAAACGGTAAAGTTCGCCGTGCAAAGCTTTATTATCTGCGTGACAGAGTTGGTAAGGCTGCAAAGGTTAAAGAGCTTATCGGCTAATGGATTTAAGAAAAGGGGACGTTGTAAAATGTCTCCTTTTTTGCTTTTTTATTATTTAGGTTTTCGGAGGTGTAACGGTGGAAGAATACGGAGTTTATGAGATAGAAAACGGCAAGGATGAAAAGACGTCTTCCTTCAGAAGCGACCTTTTTGAGTGGCTCGAGATTTTGGCGAGCGCTCTTATATTGCTCGTTATTCTCTTTACCTTTGTTTTCAAATTGGTGACTATAGACGGCAAATCCATGGAAAACACCTTATTCCACCAGGAAAGGGTAATTATATCCAACATCGGTTATGAGCCGAAATACGGGGATATAGTTGTTATTTCCCGAAATCAGAACAATATCGTTACAAGCGGTGGCTCGGGGCCGATAATCAAGCGTATTATTGCGACCGAGGGACAAACGGTTGATATTGATTTTACCGAGGGCGTTGTTTATGTCGACGGTGTGGCTCTCGAAGAACCCTACACAAAAGAGCCGACCTATACCCGTTCTAACGTTAATTTCCCCGTAACGGTACCCGAAAACTGTGTTTTCGTGCTTGGAGATAACCGCAACAATTCGACCGACAGCCGCTCAACACTTATAGGTGAAGACGGTATGATAGACTGCCGATATATTCTCGGCAAGGTGGTATGCCGCGTGTTGCCGGTGGATAAATTCGGGAGTGTTGAATAATGGAGCAAACACAGAATATTCAGTGGTTTCCGGGGCATATGACCAAAACCAAGCGTAAAATTGCTGAAATTTTACCGCTTATAGATGCCGTTGCCGAGGTTATAGATGCGCGTATTCCCGTCAGCAGCCGAAACCCTGACCTTGATGAAATGATAGGCGGTAAACCGCGCATTATACTGCTTAATAAATGTGATATGGCAGACCCTGCAGTTACCGACGAATGGATAAAATACTATAAACAAAACGGTATTACGGCTATTGCGGTTGACTGTAAGTCAGGCAAGGGCTTAAACCTTTTTAAAACGACAGTAAAGGAGACCTTAGCCGACCGATTAACCTACTACCGCGAAAAGGGTATGGTGGGTAAGCCGCTGCGCGTTATGGTGGTCGGTATACCGAATGTCGGTAAATCCTCCTTTATTAACCGTATAGCGGGCGCTAATAAAGCAAAGGTTGAAAACCGCCCCGGTGTTACCCGCGGTAACCAGTGGTTTACTATTGATAAAGAACTTGAATTGTTGGATACCCCAGGTGTTTTGTGGCCTAAGTTTGAAGACGTTACGGTAGGCGAGCATTTAGCATTTACGGGCGCCGTTAAGGACAGGGTGCTCGATGTCGAATTATTAGCAGTTCGTCTGCTGGAGATTTTAGCGGTAGAGTACAGAGAAATGCTTATAAACCGCTACGGACAGCTTGATTTTGACTGCGAAGCATATGAGTTACTCGAACAGATAGGTATAAAACGCGGTATGGTAATTCGCGGCGGCGAGACCGATACCGAGCGCGCTTCTAATATGCTGCTCGAGGAATTCCGCAATTTAAAAATTGGTAAAATTTCATTGGAGAGAAACAGCGATGCCTGATTATTCTTATGAAAAAAGTGCAGCCGAGAAGGGCTATAAATTTGTTTGCGGCGTGGATGAGGCAGGCAGAGGCCCCCTCGCAGGTCCTGTTTGTGCCGCCGCGGTAATTTTGCCTTATGACTGCGAGATAGAGGGTCTTAATGACTCTAAAAAACTCACCGAAAAAAAGAGGGAGGCACTCTTTCCCGTTATATGCGAAAAGGCGCTGGCATACTCGGTGGCTTTTGCCTCGGTTGACGAAATTGAGGAGCTTAATATACTGCGCGCTACATATCTTGCTATGAATCGCGCAATTTCGGGTTTGCAAACTGCCGCAGATTTTGCTATAATTGACGGTAACAGGGTGCCAGATGGTATAACTATCGACTGCGAGACGGTGGTTAAAGGCGACGCGAAATCGATGTCTATTGCTGCGGCATCGGTGCTGGCAAAGGTATCGCGTGACCGCCTTTTACTCGAATATGATGAAAAGTATCCGCAGTATAACTTTAAAAAGCATAAGGGCTACGGCACCAAAGAGCACTATGATGCAATAAAAGAGCACGGCATTTGTGAAATTCACAGAAAGTCCTTTTTAAAGGGTGTTATATGATTTCTAAAGGTAAAGCGGCAGAATTGATAGTTGCAGGGTACCTGCGCCGCCACGGTTTTATTATTGCTAAAATGAATTATCATTCGCGCTATGGGGAAATAGATATTATCGCCGAATCGCGTAAATACCTTATGTTTATTGAGGTGAAACTGCGAAAAGAGGGGGCTATTGTGTCGCCCGCTGAGGCGGTAGATGCCCACAAACAGCGCAGAATTATTTTAACCGCCAAAGATTTTATTTCAAAAACTCATTTAGAGCAGCTGCAACCGCGTTTTGATGTTGCAGATGTAACATATAAAGAATTGCCGAACGGCAAGACGAAATTTGATGTTCACTATATTAAAAATGCTTTCGAAGTATAAGGGGATAGATTTATGAACTATATCAGCACAAGAGATAAGAGTATTAAGGTCAGCGCGGCTCAGGCTATCGCGCAGGGTATCTCGAAGGACGGCGGTCTTTTCGTGCCCGAGACCATTCCGACTTTGTCGGCAGATGATTTTACGGCACTTAAAGGTATGAACTATACCGAGCGTGCAGCCTTTATTTTAAAACTTTTCCTTACCGATTTTACTGATGAGGAAATAGATTACTGTGTTAAGGGCGCGTATCTCGGCAGTTTTGATAACGACGAGCCTGCACCGCTCAAGGAAATCGGCAAAAATGTTAATATCCTTGAACTCTGGCACGGACCTACCTGTGCTTTTAAGGATTTAGCCTTACAGCTTTTACCGTATCTGCTTACTACCTCTGCTAAAAAGGTGAGCGGCGGTAAGGAGACCGTAATTCTCGTTGCTACGAGCGGTGACACGGGTAAGGCTGCGCTTGAAGGCTTCCGTGATGTAGAAAACACCAAAATTATGGTATTCTATCCTAACGATGGCGTCAGCGCAATGCAGAAGTTGCAGATGGATACCCAGAAGGGTGAGAACGTATACGTCAGCGCGATTAACGGTAATTTTGACGATGCGCAGACAGGCGTTAAGAAGATTTTCACCGATAGCGAAACGGCGAAAATACTTGATAATGCGGGTATGCAGTTCTCGAGCGCAAACTCTATTAACTGGGGACGTTTAGCGCCGCAGATAATCTACTACATTTCGGCTTACTGCGATTTATTAGCAGCAGGCGAGGATATTAAGGACGGCTTTAACGTAGTTGTTCCTACAGGCAATTTCGGTAATATTCTGGCAGCTTACTATGCTAAAACAATGGGTGTGCCGATAAATAAGCTTATCTGTGCATCTAACGCTAACAATGTTTTGACCGACTTTATTAATACGGGTGTTTATGACCGCAACCGTAAGTTCTACACCACCATTTCACCTTCGATGGATATTCTGATTTCGAGCAACTTAGAGAGAATGCTCTTTGAGGTGTGCGACAGAAATGACAGCACCGTAGCGGCTCTTCAGAATGATCTTGCCAAGACGGGTAAATATACGGTATCAAGTGATCTTCACGAGAAATTCCGTTCTCTTTTCTACGGCGGCTGCTGTGATGATGAAAACACCAAGGCTACCATTAAGGAAACCTTTGATACTGACGGATATCTTTGCGATACACACACCGCTGTTGCAGTAAATGTTTATAAAAAATATGTAACCGAAACAGGTGACGAGCGCGTAAGTGTAATCGCTTCAACCGCATCACCCTATAAATTCGCTGCAAGCGTTTTAGAGGCTCTCGGCGGCACTGCTGAAGGCGAAGAGTTTGGTACTGTAAGAAAGTTATCTGCTCTGACCGATACCGCAATTCCGCAGCCGATTTTAAACCTTGAAAACGCGACACCGCGCTTTAACAATGTTTGCGAAAAGCAGGATATGACTAAGGTAGTGCTTCATAATCTCGGTTTATAAAATGAAAAATACCCTGCTTTGATAGCAGGGTATTTATGCGATAAGGATTTAGTTATTTTGCCTTGTAGGTGTCGCAGGCAGCGTCGGTACCGTTACAGTCCTTGCAGGTACCAACCTTAATGCAACCTGCTACGCAGCTGTTATCCTTTGCGTGATATGTGCAATCCTCAACGTGGCATACAATGCCGTTAATCTTGTGGTTGTCTAACATTTTTATTCTTCCTTTCGTTATTTTAACTTGAATTTTCAAGTCAGTTTTAGTATTAACAGCGTATCTTTTATTATTCTTTTTGGGGCAGGTGATTTTTTTGGCACTCTATACAATTTCTGATTTGCATTTATCTTTTTCCACAAACAAACCTATGGATATTTTCAGAGGCTGGGAAAATCATACCGATAGGATAAAGGCAAACTGGAACAGACTGATAAGTGACGATGATACCGTTGTACTGCCGGGCGACCTTTCCTGGGGTTTAAAGATAGAAGAAACGCTTGACGACTTTAAATTTTTAGACTCCTTAAACGGCAGAAAAATTATAGGAAAAGGCAACCACGATTTATGGTGGGGCACAAAGGCGAAAATACTTGAATTTTTTGAAAAAAACGAGATAAAAAGCGTTGACATTCTCTTTAATAACGCCTACCTTGTTGACGGAATTTCGGTATGCGGCTCGCGAGGCTGGTTTTTTGACAGCAAGGAATCAGGCAAAAAGGTTATTTTACGCGAGGCGGCAAGGCTTGAAACCTCTATTAAAGCGGGAATTGAGCTCGGCGGCGAGCCGATAGTGTTTATACATTATCCGCCCGTATATGCCGATATGGTGTGTGAGGAAATATTCGATATCATCAAAAAATACGGTATTAAAAAGATTTATCACGGTCATATTCACGGTGTGGGACTTAATAAATCGGTATCGCATTTTGACGGCGTTGATTTTAAATTAGTATCGTCGGATTGTGTCGATTTTACACCTATTTGCGTTAAAAAATAATTTTTTTCATTTTTTTCAAAAAAAAGTGGAAAAATTTTGATATATATGTTATAGTATTATGAGATAAATTGTACGGAGGTATAATAATGAGTTTAAAAGAATTTAAAAAGGTTGATACCAATAGATACGAGCTTGAAATTGTTATCGACGCTGGGACCTTTGCCGAGGCAAATCGCCAGGCATATGAGAAGAATGTAAAGGACATCAACATCCCCGGTTTCAGAAAGGGTAAGGCTCCTATGAGCATTATCCAGAAGATGTACGGCGAGGGTGTTTTCTATGAGGATGCTTTAAATATTCTTTATCCCGATGCAGTTGAGGGTGCTATAAAGGAAGCAAAACTTAAGTTTGTTGACGATAAAATTGATTTTGATATGGTTTCCATCGGCGCTGAAGGCGTAGATTTCAAGGTAACCGTTACAGTTGAGCCCGAGGTTGAACTCGGTGAATACAAGGGCATTAAGGCTGAAAAGGCAGCCACCGACGTAACTGACGCTGAGGTTGACGAGGAAATTTCCCGTTTGGCTGACAGAAATGCCCGTATGATTTCTGTAGAGGACAGAGCCGCTACTATGGGTGACACCGCAGTTATCGATTTTGAAGGTTTTGTTGACGGCGTTGCTTTTGAGGGCGGCAAGGGCGAGTCCTTCTCACTCGGTCTCGGCTCGGGCAGCTTTATCCCCGGCTTTGAGGAGCAGGTTGTAGGTCACAATGTTGGTGAGGAATTTGATATCACCGTAACCTTCCCTGAGGATTATCAGGCTGATGACCTTGCAGGTAAGGAAGCTGTATTTAAGATTAAATTGCACGAAATCAAGGTGCGCGAATTACCCGAAATCGATGATGAGTTTGCTAAGGACGTAAGCGAGTTTGATACCCTCGATGAGTTAAAGGCTGATTTAAAGGCTAAGGCTCTCGAGCGTAAGCAGAAGGCAGCTGACGAGCAGGTAGAGAACGAAATCGTTGATAAAATCGTTGAGGGTATGAAGGCTGAAATCCCCGAGGCTATGATTAATAACCGTGTTAAGCAGATGGTTCAGGATTTCGCGTACCGTTTACAGATGCAGGGTATGAACATCGAAACCTATATTCAGTACACAGGTACTGATATGGCTGAGTTCGAGAAGACCTTCCGTCCGCAGGCTGAAAAGCAGGTTAAGATGCGTTTAGCACTTGAAAAGATAGTAGAGCTTGAGAATATTGTTCCGACTGAAGAAGAAATCAATGCTCAGATTGATAAGATGGCTGAAAGCTACGGTATTACCGCCGAGCAGGTTAAGAATGCCGTTCCTGCAGAAGAAATTGCTAAGGATATCGCAGTAAATAAGGCGGTTGACCTTGTGAAAGAGGCTGCAGTTATTACCGAAGCTAAGGCAAAGAAGCCTGCTGCTAAAAAGCCCGCTGCTAAAAAGACGGCTACAAAGAAAGCCGAAGAAAAAGACGCAGAATAATTGATTATTAATTCCCCCGTTTGTTCATACTGATATTGTATGGAGGTGTCTTGTATGGATATGAATTTTGTACCTTATGTTGTCGAGCAGACAAGCCGCGGAGAGCGTTCTTACGATATTTTCTCCCGTCTGCTTAATGACCGTATCGTTATGCTTTGCGATCAGGTCAATGACACAACCGCAAGCCTTGTTATCGCACAGCTGCTCTATTTAGAGGCGCAGGATCCCGATAAGGATATCAGCTTCTATATCAATAGCCCCGGTGGCTCTGTGTCGGCAGGTCTTGCAATTTACGATACAATGCGCTATATCAAGTGTGATGTAAGCACAATTTGTATCGGTATGGCGGCAAGTATGGGCGCGTTCCTGCTCTCAGCCGGTACTCGCGGTAAGCGTTTTGCGCTGCCTAACAGCGAGATTATGATTCATCAGCCCTTAGGCTCTGCTCAGGGTCAGGCTACCGATATTTTGATTCATGCCAAGCATATCGAAAAGACCAGAGAAAGACTAAATCAGATGTTATCTGAAAACACAGGACGCGATATCGAAGAAATTCGACGCGATACCGAAAGAGATAACTTTATGTCGGCGGCTGAGGCTGCAGAGTACGGTCTTATCGATAAGGTTATTACCTCGAGATAGGAGATATTATGGCAGGCAGAGATAACTCAAAAGTGGCTTGCTGCTCATTCTGCGGTAAAACGCAGGATGAGGCAGTGCGCCTTATTGAAGGTCCGGGTGTATATATCTGTGACGGCTGTATTTCCTTTTGTAATTCCTTGCTTATGGATGATGAGGAGCTTTTAAAGGGTAAAAAACAGTCAAAAAAGAAGAAAGAAAAGGAATTTGTTCTGCCGAAACCGCAGGAAATCAAGGCAAAGCTTGATGAGTATGTTATCGGTCAGGAGGACGCTAAGAAAACCCTTTCTGTCGCAGTTTATAACCATTATAAGCGTATCTTTAAAAATAGTGATAATGATGTTGAAATCAATAAAAGTAATGTAGTGCTGTTAGGTCCTACGGGCGTTGGTAAAACACTGCTCGCGCAGACCTTGGCGAAGATTATCGATGTGCCGATAGCTATAACCGACGCTACCACCTTAACCGAGGCAGGTTACGTGGGCGAGGATGTTGAAAACATTCTGCTTCGTCTTATTCAGGCGGCTGACTTTGATATCGAAAAGGCAGAGCACGGTATTATTTATGTTGATGAAATCGATAAAATCGGTCGTAAATCCGAGAATACATCTATTACCCGTGACGTAAGCGGTGAGGGTGT
>JAZULY010000066.1:0-11325 GCA_045603355.1 Acutalibacteraceae bacterium
TTCAATAAGAACTCCCTTATACTCTGCATAAAGGGTTGCATTGATGTTTTCCTTCATCTGGTTAGGAGCTACCGGGAGTGTAAAGTCGTAACGGTTACCGTTAAGCTTATACTCATCAACTCTGATTTCTTTGCCCATATATTCGAAGATTACATATGGATTCTCATATGCACCTTCTGCAAAGAGCTCTGTTTTAACCTTGTAGTTAACCTTGAGGTTATCGCCAAGAGAGAGAGATGCACTGGCAAACTTGAGTGTGCCGGGGAGGGCTAAAACATCACCGCAGGCGGTGCAGGTGCCGTTGGTGTCGTAACTATGACCGGTTGCTGCTACGGTGCTATCTGTATAGCTGTCACCGCAAGCAGAACAGGTGTGTGTGGTATAACCGTCGGCAGTACAAGTAGGCTCGGTTACTACAGAATTATAGCTGTGACCGAGTGACGGAACTGTCTCCTGCGCTACGAGAACCTCGCCACATACAGAGCAGTGCTTGCCTTCGGTTAAGCCGTCGGTGGTACAAGTAGCATCAACTGCTGCATCTATAACCTCGGTATGGCCCGATGCTGCTACGGTGCTGTCAGTGTAGCTGTCGCCACAACGGGAACAGGTGTGTGTTGTATAGCCGTCGGCAGTGCAAGTAGGCTCGGTTACTACAGAATTATAATCGTGACCGAGGGAAGCAACTAATTCTGTGCCGCATACGGTACAGGTCTGAGGACTGGTACAAGTAGCCTCTGCGCCCGGGGTATGACCCGTTGCAGGAACTGTTTCTTGTGCTACGAGAACCTCGCCGCATGCAGAGCAATGTTTGCCTTCTGTTAAACCGTCGGTGGTACAGGTAGGCTCAACTGCTTCATCAATAACCTCGATATGACCGAGTGCTGCTGCTACTTCTGTGCCGCATACGGTACAGGTCTGTGAATTGTGACAGTCTGCTTCTGCACCGGGGGTATGACCCGTTGCAGGAATAACCTCTGTATAGCTGCCGCCACATACAGAGCAGTTGAACGTCTTAAGTCCGTCAGTATCGCAATCTGCGGGGGTAGTAACGGTCTCGGTGTACTGGTGGTCACAATCCTTAACCCATACACCGTTTTCATAGTTATATGTACCGCTGAAGGTGGCAGACTCTACATAGGTACCGTCAGCGTTCTTAAGCTTAGCGGAAGTAAGCGGGATTTCGGTATAACCCGTATTCTGAACAAGCTGATAGGTAACGGTCTGAGTACCCGAATTAATCTTTGCAACGCCTGAGCCCATGCTATATATATTAGCGCCGCCAGTGGTGGTATATATGTATCCCGCAGAAGCATCAATAGTACCTTCTACCTGAATAGCGGCATCGACTAAGTCAACCTCGGTACGGGTATAGGTTTGGCTGGGGGCATACGCTACCGGTGCGAATGTTTTGTTTCCATATTGTGTATAGACAAAAGTTCCCCACTCGTCGGCATCATAAACATAGACATTATATCCGCTGCCGAGCGTACAGGTTGCATTTTCTCCAACAACGATCTGAGAACCCGGAAGCAATGCAACATCCTGATTCATAGTAATACTTCCGCTATTTACATTTACAGTAATATTGCTGTTTATAGGCAACTCGTAGTTTTTGGAATTGATGGAGCTGGTACCAACGGTCATCTCAATGGATGAAAGGGTAAGTTCACCATATGAATCAACGATCAAACGGTCTGTTGCGCCGTCATAACGCTTAACGACATAACCTGATGTCAGATTAAACATAGCGCCACTGTCTGAAATAAAGGCTACAGCCGAACCGAAATCGGCACTTGACATATAAATTGTGGTATAGGCATACTCTACAGCGCCAGAGTAGAGGGTCATAGGAACCTCGATGTTCTGCACGTAATACTGTGAGAGCGGGAATACGCCATTTTCGATTTCTGTACTCTGTGAACCACCGCGAAAATCGGAGAACTGGAACATTTCATATACGGTCGCGCCGCTGTTAGCGGTAACGCTACCAGAACCTGTTATAAAGCCGTAGGCATACAGCGCGCCGCCGTTGTTTACGGTGATATTACTGTTGCCCTGCATTTTTACAAAGCTTACAGCACCTGTGGGTGCGCCGCCGCCAACGGTTTTAGCACCCGCAGCATATTTCTGTTTAGCAGAGAGGCTCATAGAACCGTTGATTATAAGATTTGCGCCGTCTGCCAAGGTCAATGTACGGTAGGCTGTGGGAGTAGTATATGTATCCGTATTGAGAGCCGCTGTTGTATATAAGGAGTTTGCGTCGTCAAAGGGAATAAGCAGGGTAACGCCTGCGGGAATGGTATAATCCCCTGCAGACAGGGCGCCGTCATTCATAAGAACGATGGTTTTGCTGCTGCTCGAAGCCGCAGCAGCCGTCGCCGCTTTATTCAGGTCATCAAACAAATGGGTGCCGCTTACGGTCTTATAATAAATCTTACCCAATCCTAAAAGACCTGAACTTACGGACTTATCGCTTGTAGCACCCGTCATAAACCAAGCAGTGCCGCCGTCAACAGCAAATGCGGCTTTAACGGTTGTGTCTGCCGCCGGTGTAAAGGTGTAACTGCTATTGGTGGAAAGTATAGAGCCATCCGCCTCGTTGATCCAACCAAGGAAGCGCGCACTGCCATTAGCTGTTGCAACTAAGGCGACGCCTGTGCTTAAGTCTACATCCTGCACAGTGCCCGAAGCAACTGCAGTGCCGCCTGCAGTAACGCTACCGAGAGCGCTATCGTAATTTATAGTAACCTTGGAAGATGCAGCTGCCGCAGTAAGGCTAAAGTTGCACATTGATAAGGTTGCGGTTCTGTTACTTAAACCGCTGTTAGATTTAAGCACTATCGTCAGGGTTGCGCCTGCACCCAGCAGAACGGAATGGGAGCCTGAAGCGGCTGCACTCACGCCTGCGATGGTGAAGGAATTATACGTTGAAGCTGTATAATCGAACGCCAGAGTTGCTGTATTCGCCGTTTCATTTGTGATGGTAATCGTATTGGTTGCAGCGCTGAACAAGGACCCCTTCGCCTGTATGGTTACGGTGCCATTCGATACTGTGCCGTTTCCACTACTATCGGTGATAGACACCTGACCGTCCAAAACGGTAACCGTAGTGGCGGCAAATGCCTGCAAGGGTACTATGGAAATGAGCATTAAAATTGCTAATAGAGAAGCTAAAAACTTCTTCATTTCTTTTTCCTCCTATATTAATAAAATTTATATATAAACCGCCTTAGCGGGAATTTCTTGCTATTCTATTTTCTAAGAAAGGCAACGCAAGGATAAAATACACCATATAAGCGGCTTCTGTTCGCATGGACTGATTATAGATAATCAGAATCAGAGAGACCACACACATTATCTTGGCCAATTGGCAACACAAGCCTTGCCCTTCGCCGCTCTTTTGGCGCTTTACTGTATAACAGTACACTATTATGAAAAATGCCACATAGCAAACTAAACCGATAATGCCCGTTTCTAAGAACATAAAGGCGACCGAAAACCAATTATAGTGTAAATGTCCGTAATTCTCAAAGAAGGCGGTGTTAAGGAAACTGAAAGCAGAAGTATCACAATTGCCCAGTCCCATACCCAATAATCTCTTAGGCCAGGTAGTTAAAAACATATCCCAGGTCATAGGAATACTTGTGAGTCGGTTCATATCACCCGAGCCCGTATATCCTTTGGTAGAGAGCGCCGTTTCAAGTATACTGTCAATAGTAAACCAGTTTGCCCAGTTGGGGAATATTTGCAGCAATAGTGTAATGCCAAAATATACGCCAACAACCGAAAACAGCACAACCGTCAGTTTTTTAAAGGTGAAATTGGTGGTCAATACCGCTAATGCAACAATCAAAACAAACAGTAAATAGAAGAACTTTAACTCAGCCAACGCCGCCGACATTAAAGCCATGAGACTCTTTATAAGCAAGACGTAAAGCTTTTCTTTGTGATTAAGATAGTTGAGTATACTTTTGGCAATTATGATGGAGAAAAAGATCATCGTAAAACCGTTACTGCCTTCTCCCGAGCCAAAAATACCGCCTAAGCGGTCTCCGTCAATATCAAAACCGAAAAACTGAATGAGGGTTACTATAAAATTTATGTAAAACAGTTTATCAAATAACTTCAGGTAACCGTCAACACTTTCGATATCCAAAAACTCAATACAGGCAATAAGGAAAACAAAAAATCTGAAATTGTTTCTAAATCCCCATAAATAATAGAACGGATTTTGAATATTAATTACAAAACCAATTAGCGTTATGCAAAAAAGTACGGCAATGTGAATTAATAATCGTTTTGATTCCACGTTTGGCACACTGAACTTATTAAGTATAATCAAAGCCAAAAGAACTACCCAGGCAATATCTATAAGATATTTCACGCCACTCGGCAATCCAATAAGGTCAATTAACGTGCCAAAAAAGAATGGCATCGCTAAAACGAATAACGTGAGCCACTCGCTCTGCCTTTTTTTCTTTATTCGCAAAACATAGTCCATATATAATCTAATCCTTTAAGTTCCTCAAAAATACAACTAAATAGCACAGGAAAATGCACCTGTTTCTGCTAAGCCAATATAGCAGTTTTTTCTGTAGGTTTTCACCGTCGAAATTATATGAACGCACGGCGTTCTGGAATGCTGCATCAGTAATAATGCTTTTGAGCATTGAATATTTTACATTAAAGGGCTGGTCAGAGGCAACAAGTTGTTTCATACTACCCATAGCAAGGCCTAAAAAGGTTGAAACTATTCCCTCTTCTAAAACGGTAAAGCAGCCTAAATCATAGCCTAATTCCTGCAATTTTAAATAAAAGTAACGGATCTTTTCATATCTGTCTTTTCTATAGGTTTGGGTTAATGATGCAGGATTTGTAGTGTAATGATAAAACACCTTATCGATAACTACGGCTCTGTTTATATATCTGTAGAGTTTGAGAACTGAGTAGAAATCCTCCGATATAATCTCGCGTTCGGAAACAAAGCACCAATTCAACTCGTTAATAACCTTTAAAGAAAACATAGTAAAGCAAGCGCTTAAAGAAAGATTCCAATTCTCGCCCGTTCTGATATTATGTGATAATGCCATCGGCAAGAACTGCTCGACTATTTCTTCCCCAACAAATACGGGTTTCGGCGTAGTAGGGATACGCGTTTCAATAACATTACCGTTTGCCGCGAGCTTGTCGTTTCCGAAGCAGACAATATCAGCCGCTTGCCGTTTTGCGGCAGAATAACATTCTTCGATCATTGCTTCTTCAATATAGTCATCACTATCAACAAAGCAGAGGTACTCGCCCGTGGCACTTTCAAGACCTGTATTGCGCGCCATTCCAAGTCCTGCGTTTTCTTTATGTACTACCTTAATACGAGGGTCCTTCGCTGCCCAAGCGTCACAAATCTGAGGGCAATTATCGGGTGATCCGTCATCCACCAATATAATTTCCAAATTAGTATACGTTTGATTTACAATGCTCAAAATACATCTATCTAAATATTTTTCTACATTGTAAATCGGTACGACTACAGATACTATTCCTTCCACGCATTTTACCTCGTATATTATTTTAAATCCATATAGTATTTTTCAAGAATTGTATGCGCATTCTTAATATCGTACAAAGTGTTTGAGTCCTCGAGCAAGACACGATCGCAATCTTTAAATTTTAAAACCTGCTCTGCCCAATCACACGGTAACATATTTAAGCTTAAAAAGCGGCAACTATCCGTAAAGGCGACCTCGTTTGGCACCTTGTCAGAAAAAACACAGGGTAATCCCGAAAACTGAGCTTCAATTCCTACAACGGGGATTCCCTCAAATAATGACGGCAACACAAAAACATCCATCGCCTGGTAGAGCTCATCTGCATCATCGCGATTGCCCAATAAATGCACCTGTTCTTCAATGCCTAACTTGCGCACCTGCTCTTTAACACGATTTTCTTTGTCGCCTGTTCCGACAAGGAGCAGCACGGCGTTTTTTTCTCTTTTTAAAATTTCAAAAAAAACGTCTATTAAAAATTTATGGTTTTTTTGATAAGAAATTCTGCCGATATGGCCAACAACAAATTTATCTTCAACCTGCAGTTCTCTTTTTTTTGTAATGTTAACATCCCGATTAAAATAAAAGCGTTGCGCGTCTACCGCGTTGGGAAGCACCTCAAACTCGTGTTTCTTAAATAAAAAGCGTCCCGCCTCCTCGCCACACGCAAGCCGATAATTAGCAACATCGTTTATGCGAGATTTGAAAAACCGCTTTAAAATATATTTAAAATCCAAATCGATAGAGGTATTATGACTGTGCGCAATGCGAACGGGAACGCCCGCTTTTTTAGCGGCTAAGAGCGGCAAATAACTCATAGCATCAATGTGAGAATGAACAATTTTATACTCGGGATGCTCTTTGAAAAAAATTTTCATATATGAAAAATAAGCAGGATAATTCTGAGGATAAAGTCTTGGCGCGTGAAAAATTTTTCCGCCTAAACTTTCTATCTCATCATCGTAATCAGACCTATCGGGACGATGTGTCAGGAAGTCGAACTGGATTTTTGTTCTATCAATATTTCTATAATAATTCATAAGCATCGTCTCAAGTCCTGCCCGATGCATATTATTAACGCACTGTAGAACGCGAATCATTTTCTCCCTCCGCTAATTTCAAAATACACTACACCGTCAAATTATCTTGTTGCTGCTGCGCATCAGGAATAGAGAAAGTTGATACGTCTACTCCATATAACCGCAATGTTTGAAGGATAACATCCTCCCAATTGTATTTATTGCAGATATAATCTGCAGATTGTTTACGATAGTAATTAACCGCAGCAGGGTCATCGCATAACTGTTGCAGTTTATCCGCAAGGTCGCTGACATCACCCTTGCGGAAGGTGAGTCCAAACTCGCCCATAACATTTGCACATTCAGGGATATCCGACGTTAAGCAGCAGTTGCCGTAACTCATAGCCTCAAGAAGACTTATAGGCATACCCTCAAGATCGGACGGAAGAACATATGTATAAGCATTACTGTATAGCTCGGCTAAAACATCGCCTTCAACGAATCCGGTAAATAAAACCCTTGCATCGTTTGCGGCTAAAGCACGTATTTTTTCCTCAAACATAGGTGCATCTGAAGAGCCGCCTGCAATAACTAATTTTTTGTCTGTGTTAACCTGTTTAAATGCCTTAATTAAGCAGTTCAATCCTTTTTCGGGAACGAGGCGGCCAAGAAACAGTATATACTCATCTTTTTTCAAGCCGAACCGTTCGGTTATCTCATCCGCTTCTTTCTCTGTCGGACGACCGACGCCATTCGGAATATAAACAGTCTCCCGATTATATTTTTCTAAAAAATATTCCTGTGCGCTATCACTCAATACAATAATTTCATCAGCCAACCGAGCAGCGCACTTCTCACCGAGGCGAATATAGAAGGAAGCGAATTTCCCCCATTTGGCACGCTGATGGTCTAACCCATGAATTGTAGCGATGCATTTTTTACCGAACAATTTCGGAATCCAAAGCATCGCGCAGGGTCCCTCGGCATGAAAATGAACGATATCGTATCTGCCGAACGCAGCGCTTAAAGCAGCGAAAAACGAAGAAGAAGCCGCAGCAAGTCCGTATTTCGGGATGGTCCACACGCTCTTTAAGCGAACGCCCTTATAATTATCAATATTCTTTCCATCAAAATCAGCACCGCTTACGTGGTGACCTTGCCTGTTATAACAAGTAACACTGTGTCCCTGTGACACCATACGCGTGGCAAGTTCGCCTACAACGATTTCGATACCGCCTTCACGAGACGGAACCCGTTTATGACCAAGCATTGCAATCCGCAGACCGTTATCCTGTTTTTCAGGCATAGTTCACCCTCCAATCTGCAAAATGCCCGTACTTTCTTAAAAAATAATTATTATCCGACAAGTGCGTCGGTGCTGTTTATTTACGGAGATAAGCTGCCTATGAGCGGCTCGTATAATAGCGATCGTATTTGTAATACTTTTTATTCCTGCCGTATGAGCCTTTGCCGCTTTTTGCCTCATTCATTACGCAACCCAAAACATTAATGTTTGACAGTTTTAACTGTCTGAAGCAATTCTCAAGTTCCTTTTTCTCTGTGTAGTCCTCACGGATGACAACTATCATTCCCGTGATGAAATTAGAAATTGCCAAGGCATCAGAAACGATGTTTACAGGCGGCAGATCAATGATTATATAATCGAATTTCTCTGAAAGAACATCTAAAACCGATGACATTCTGCGCGAGCCTAATAACTCAGACGGATTTGGCGGCAGGTCACCCGACGGTAATATGTACCAGTTGCTGAGAATCTGGGATTTAAAGGTGCTTAAATCATGCGCCTCTTGTCCCATCAGCAAATCGGTAAGACCGGGCGTGCCGGATATCTGCATTTTTTTCGCTACGCTGGGGATTCGTAAATCCCCATCTATCAAAAGAACCCTTTTGCCGTTTTCAGCCAAAACATATGAAAGATTAACCGCCGTGGTGCTCTTTCCTTCACCTCGCATTGAGCTGGTGACGCCGATAATGGGGCAACTTTGGTCCTCGGGTAATGTGAATGACAGGTTTGCTCGAAGGAGTTTATACTGCTCGGTAGCAGTAAATTCGAGATTCTTGTGCAACGTCTTTTTTTGTTCGTCTAAAGAAAACGTTGCCGTATTTCGTCCCTTATTTAACTTTATCAATTTTGTCACCCATCTTTACCTTGTTGTCTTGTTTTTCTGATAATAATATCCGTAAGGTTTCGTGCCCGAATTAACGAGGTCAGGTACCTTTGCCAAAATCGGATAATCATAATTCTGTAGCACGTACTCTTCATCATGAATAGTATCGTCGAGCATAGCAGCGACTATAACACCGATAACCGCAAGCAGCACGCCTAAGATAAAGCCGACAACCGTGTGCTTGGTTATGCTTGGAGAAACCTTTTGCAGATTAGGAACACCTGAATCAACAACCTCCATCGACGCGCCGTCGATTATCTCTGATATACGGCTCGGCAAAACCTCGGCGATAGCATTAACGATTTTAGATGCCTCATACGGATCCTCCGCAGTAACCGTCACCTGCATTACTTCGGTTTCATTAACCGAAGTCGCCTCAATCATTTCAGCCAATTCTTCATGAGTGTAGGACAAGTCCGCTTCATCGATAACGCCTTCTAACGTTGTGCGGTTTTGCAGCATAACAATATATGTCTTAACAAGACTTTGCGCTGCACTGATTTCCGAAGAACTGATACTAAAGCTTGTATTGCCCAGTGAAAAAGAACTGTTATTTACATATAACATAATTGAAGAAGAATACTTTGGCGCGATTACAAATGACGAAATTGAAAATCCTATAGCAGCAGCAAGAACGCCTGCTACCGCAACCACCCATATCTTTCTCCATAATGTTCTTACAATATGTAATAGGTCAATGGTATAATACTCGTTTGACTTTCTTTCATTATTTTCCATAAAACTTTCTACTCCCCCACCGAATCAAAGTTTATATAAATATACAACTTTTATTCTGCTTTTCGTTAATGCTATATGTATTTACTACAGCGAAATGGTATTAAGGCATAATAATCCCACTGTAATTGTATACTTATTGTTAATTATATCACCCTTGTCCAAAAATAGCAACACATAATTACTGATGATTTTCGACAACATTAACAAAAAAGCACCAAAATTCAGTATAAGATTTGCTGTTTTTATACGCTTTCTATAATTTGCGACTGTTTTTGAGGTGGGTTATAAAAGAGAAAAACCATCCGCAAGGGATGGTTTTTTAATATTACCCGCAACAATTCTAATCAGTCTTTCTTCTTTGCGGTATCGATACTTTTGCCAAATACAATGAAACGGTCAAATAAATACTCGGTAACAAAATTCACTAACATTGTAAGCGCCAGAACTAAGTATTCATTCCACCCCACTTGCACTCCTGTGAGAGCCGCCGTCCACCAGGTAGACAAGGGAGTAAATACCAAATAAAAGAGAGCTACCTTCAGCATAGCGATAGGTATATTATTCGCCGAGCAAAAGGTGAATTTTCTGTTTAGTGTAAAGTTCCACACAACCGACAGTATCAGCGAAATCATATACGATACCCAATGCGTCAGCTGCAGTAATTCTTCCATTACGGTAAAGCTGATAACCTGTATCAGTCCCGCGCTTATTGAAAATAAAACAAATTTTAAAGAGCGAAGCAGCTCCTTCTTTTTCTCACTCATTGTTCTACCCCATTTTTGTGACACAGTATACCACATCAACGATGTGGATGCAAGAGTTTGCGACAGAGGGGTAAAAATCAATACTCAATTTATCTATTCAACAGGTAAATCATCAGCGTCAGGTATGCGGCGAAGGTTACCCATAAAAAGTATGGTATTTGCAAAAGGGCGGCAGTTTTGTCAATTCTATAAAATTTAATTATCATTAATCCAACTAGTGCCCATAAAACCAAAATTAAAATGAGGGCGGGTAAAAACGCTCTTAAATTAAAGAAAACGATACTCCATAAAAAGTTTATTACAAGCTGCAAAACATATCCCGCCAAGGCGTTGTTGCGAGCAGCTTGTGTACCCGAATCACTATTGTAAATTATCCCGCTGCTTATGCCCATAAGCGTGTAAAGAATAGTCCAGACAATCGGAAAAACTATTGCAGGCGGCGCGAGCGACGGTTTCACTATAGTTTCATAAAGTCCCATACTACCGCTTGTCAGAAGTGCGGATAACCCACCAACAGCCAGAGGTATAATTATTGCAATTATATAGGAACGAATTTTTTTATTCATTATAAAACACCTCCGTTAATTCTATGCAGAGGTGTTTAAAAACTATTACATAACAAAATTAAAAAGGGAATTTTTGTTTTATCAGACTTCGGTGTTTTTATCTTAATGGTAATTTATACAAGCGACACTTGCGGGGCCCGAAACTTTTTCGGCTTGGTGCGCCGATAAGTTTCGACCGCTGCGTCTTTCCGCCTCTCGCTGTATCATCCACAGGATGCGCTCAGGCGTAAACTACCTCCTTCGCTTAGCTTGCGTCGGTAAAGCAAAGCGGCAACCGTGGTCGTACAGAGCACAAACCATATTAAAAAGCCAAAAAGAAAAACCATCCACAAGGGATGGTTTTCTTTTTGTCATTCGTGTCCGAAAAAGAACTGGTTGAAAACCGAGGATTTTACGTATTATAAAAAATTTAACCCGTGATTTTTTCACTAAGCGACATTAACTGTTTATAATTTGACGTTTTTCCTATAATAGCAATTTTCCCATCTGTAATTTCTGCTACTACC
>JAZULY010000067.1:0-2455 GCA_045603355.1 Acutalibacteraceae bacterium
ATCCTGGCGGGCATAGGTCATAGATTCAAGCCATACGTCGCTCAATCCGAGAATGTTGGCTTCGTTCATACCGCTTATAGCGTATCCCTTCCAGTTCTTCTGTCTTGCATCCGGGAAATAAGCTATATCTTCGCCCTTGTAGTAATCGTAACCGTTAACGTTTACGATAAAGCCGTGGGTCGCATCAGCTCTTACGGAAACAGAAAGACCCTCGGAAAGATCAATGTATTCCCAATCCTGAGAAATACGAGTAGCATCGGAATAAGTAGTTTTGTCCATATTGCGTGCTCTGAACGTCCACTTGTATCCGGGAAGCTTATCGTCGTTTACATAGTAACCGTCATAATAAGCAATGGTCACTATACTTGCAACGGGAGCACCGTTGTCACGGCTGGGAGAGGAAGAGGTGCTTACGGAGATGTACAGCGCCTTACCGTTGGTAGGATTCTTGGTGCTGCTTGCGGGAATATACATCTCATAATTGTCAAGCTTAGGAATAAGGTTCTGTAAGCCTGAGCCTGACGCAAAGCCCGACAGGTAAAGACCCTGGTCATAGCCGTTTAACGCAGGATCGCTCATGGATGCGATCGCATCTATCTTTTCCTCAGTCCAGAGAATACCGATCGTATTACCGACATTGGCATTGTCGTTGAGGGAATCAAATTCGTCGGGAGTGATAACAACGGACAATCCGTCAAGCGGTGTAGTTGCATTACTCGTTACAGCAGAAACACCGTAAACTCCGGGGAAGGTTTCGTAATCAGGTGTTACAACCTTGATGCCGCCTTCTTCGGTAGCCTTGAAATCAAATCCGTCTGTTTTGATCTGGTATCCATCGGTCATAGGAGCAATGATACCGTTCGACGTGTTAGAGTACTTGGCTGCCATAGCGGTCCAGCTTGTGCCAAGATCGCTGTCCGCGGTCATCGCACCTACCGATATTGCACATACCGGGAAGAGCATAAGACAGACAAGTGTTAAAGAGATGACTTTTCTCAATACGTTTTTCATGATAAACCTCCAAATTGTAATAATAGAATTTATTGTACAATATTTCTACTAAATATTATAACAGATTATTGGTAATTAGTCAACAGTTTTTCAAAAATGCACAAATGCACAGAACTGTGCTCTCGCATATTTGTCGAAATCGCTGTTATTTGTTTGAATAGCAAATCGTTCGTATTAAAAACAATCTGCACGGTTCTATGATCGGGAATTTCCCTGCTTAAATGCGTTTCGCTAGTTATCAAATATAGATATATACAAAAGGGGCAAGTTACCTCCCATACTGCGTTCTGTAGGGTAGGGGCTTCTCCTACAGTATCACACGCCGCAACGCAATTTCCTATATATTAAAAAAGTCCGCCTAAGCGGACTTTTGCTGTTTTTCATATACTCCAACCGTGACCACGGTAACGTCAGCCTTGACGTAGAATCTGACCTTGTTCGGATTTTCGGTATATCCAAAGCTGTAGGTTACCTTATAATCTCCTTTTTCCATATCTATTCCCACACCGCTTGGAGAATCTGCGGAATTATATATCTCCTCACCCTTCGGGTCGGTTACGGTAACCGAGCAAGCACTGTCGGCAGAGCTCAGAACGCTTACGGAGATAACACCGAAGGTATCCTCCTCGATGCTAAAGCTCTCGGTAAAGCTTGTTTCCTCAGAAATTGCATTTTTGTAGTTGCGAACGTAAGGTATACTTACCGTGCTCGCAATAAGGCCGATAATACCTACGGTAGCCAGTACTGCACTGAGTATAGGAACGAGAATGTTGAACACTTTTTTACGGGGCTTACCGGACAACAATCTCGTACCGAAATAAACAAGCACAAGACCCATACCAAAGGCTGCTACGGCATACCACAAATATGCCTTATCCGATATTATTATTTCGGCGGCTGTAGCTGTGTCCTCGCCCCGAAGAGCGTAGAAGGAGACCACCGCCATAGAATTGTTTACGAGATGGAATATCATCGGAATAAGCACGGAATCGGTTTTTGCGGTAATATAACCAAAAGCCGGCGCCATAATAAAAATGGGTACCATCTTGTACATATCAAAATGTATCACGGAAAAAAGAACGGACGTAATGATAACCGCCGCGACCTTACTCTTTTTACCCTTAAAGGAGCTGAACAGATATCCTCTGAACAAAAGCTCCTCGCAGACTGCAGGAATAACGCCTATGATAACAAGCACGATAATTGGACTTACGTCCGAAAAATAGCTTTCAAGAAAGGTCATATCGTTTTGTTCGGGCATACCGAAGATCGCAACGTAGATATAGGACGCCGCGTTCTCCCACATGGTAGCTCCAAGCATAAGAACCACCGCCGAGAAAAAACTGCCGATGGAAGGAAGTCTGAGATTAAAGCGCTCGATTATACTCTCTTTGCGGAGAAGTACAAGCGCCAAAGGAACTGCTATCAACAAGTCGGAGGCCAA
>JAZULY010000068.1:0-6061 GCA_045603355.1 Acutalibacteraceae bacterium
TGTGGAATCCTTTGCGGATAACCTTAATCCCGAGTCCCTTGTTGTACTCGAAAACTGCAAGGTTGATGCTGATTTAGCCGAGTCGAAGGTTGGGGACACCTTCCAGTTTATGCGCCAGGGTTATTTCTGCCTTGATAAGGAGTCAAGCAGCGATAACCTTATCTTCAACCGCACCGTAGCACTTAAAGATTCTTTTGCTAAAAAGGTTTGATTTTAATGACTGTTAATGATATTTATCTTTTTCTGAATGACTTTTGCCCCTTTGATACGGCAAGCGATTTCGATAATGCAGGTCTGCTGATTGGTGACAAAAACGCCACCGTTACAAAGGCTGTAATTGCGCTTGACTGCACTAAGTCGGCTATCGATAAAGCCTGCGAGATAGGTGCAGAACTTATCATCACCCACCATCCCGTAATTTTCGGCGGTATTAAGAAAGTGATGAGCGACAGTATAGTTTACCGCCTTGTGAAAAGCGGCATTTCGGTAATCAGCGCGCATACCAACCTTGATATAGCCGACGGCGGAGTTAATGACTGTTTGGCTACCGCCTTGGGACTTACAGAAATAGAAAAAGTAGTTTGTGATGACGGTTTTTCTTTCAGAATAGGCTCTTTGTCCCGCGAACACTCACCTGCTGATTTTGCAAAATATGCGGGTGAAAAACTTAATTTCTCGCCGAGGTTTACCGTTGGTAAAAAGGCGGTAAAGAGGGTTGCCGTATGCGGCGGCAGCGGCGGCGATATGCTGGCAGATGCAGTGACAGCAGGTGCTGATGCATACGTAACAGCTGACGTTAAGCACAACGTTTTTCTTGATGCGGCGAGGCTCGGCATAACACTTATCGATTGCGGTCATTTTAACACCGAGGATATTGTTATCGAGCCGCTGAAAAACGTTCTGTGCGATAAATTCAGAGATATTTTATTTATTACAGACCATAATTCAGTAATACACTGTTTGTAGGATGATTTTATGTTAGATAATCTTTTAATGGTAGCCGGACAAGTATTAATGCTTTTTGTGATAATACTTGTAGGCTATATCTGTGGCAAGACAAAGTTAATAAAAGAGCAGTCGGTAGAGGGTATGGCAAACCTCGTTTTGTATATTGCTACGCCTGCGGCTATTCTGCAGTCCTTCACAACACAGCCGAGAACGGCAGAAACGACACGAAATCTTATATTCGTGTTCCTCGCTGCAATACTTATACACGCAGTATTTATTCTTGCCGCGCACCTTACCGTGCGAAATAAAGATGACCGTGCGCGCCGCATTATGCAGTTTGCCGTTGTTTTTTCAAACTGCGGATATATGTCCTTCCCTCTGCAAAAGGCGATTTTAGGTGATATAGGTGTTTTCTACGGCGCTATGTTTGTAGCTGTTTTCAATGTGTTCCTTTGGACCTACGGCGCACTGCTCGCAAGTGGGGATAAACGCAGCCTTGAGCCCAAAAAAATACTTCTTAATCCTACAATTATCTGTGTTATGGTATCTATATTACTATATGCTCTTGAAATAAGGTTGCCCGATTTTTTGGCGGGTGCTGTGACGAATCTCGGAAATCTCAACACACCGCTGCCTATGCTTATAATAGGTTTTAATTTATCGACCATTAAGATGGCAGAGATATTCCTCGATAAACGTATCTATTGGCCGAGCGTACTGCGACTTGTGATTTTGCCGGCGGTAGCCATCGGCTTGATGTTCCTCTTTGGCATTACAGGTATTCCGCTTGTTGCCTGCACAGTTGCTGCCAGCGCACCGACAGCGGCAGCTTCGGCTATGTTTGCTTTAAAATATGGCCTCGACTCGGGCCTTGCATCGAAAATCGTTTCCTTCTCTACCCTCTTATCAATTCTCACAATGCCGGTATTTGTAATGCTGGCACAGGCTATATAAAATAAAATGATATAAAAGAAAAAAGCACTTGATTTAAAATCAAGTGCTTTTTGTTTATGGTGCGGATGAAGGGACTTGAACCCACATGAGATTGCTCTCACTAGAACCTGAATCTAGCGCGTCTGCCTATTCCGCCACATCCGCATATTAAGTTTATAAAAAAGCGAACTTGTCGCTTTCTTAGGCACGATATGTATTATACTATTATTTTTGCTTGTTGTCAAGCGAATTAAGCAGGATAAAAAATTCATTTTTACCCTTCTATTATAAAACATAAAGCCCACAAGATGCGCTTGCGGGCTTTATAATATTTATTATTTCACTCTTACTGCCATATAAAGGCTAAATGCTTCGGGAATACGAATTATGTAGGTTAACCCTTTTGAAAATATTCTTTCCAGCGGCGCGCTATAAGCTGATGACCGAGCGCGGTGGGATGAACTCCGTCCCAGATCAGGTCAAAAGAATCTGTCTCTTTTGCCTTTTCGTCGAACATATCCTGAAGCGGCACGAATATTGCCTTATAATCTTCGGCTACCTTTCTTGCTTTTTCAGCATAAAGCGGAACGTTAGCGCTCAGATACTGGTAGAACGTAACATCTTTAGACACCGCAAAAAACGGCTCCATAATAACAATTTTAGTGTTAGGATTTTTCTCCAGAACTTCGTCGAGCATATAGTGGTAAATTTTTTCGTATTTATCAGGATTTGAGCCGCCGCGATTACTATAAGAAAACCACGCGTCGTTAACTCCTACAAGTACGCTGAGTACCGTTGGATTCAGGTCAAGGCAATCCTCATTCCAGCGGCCATAAAGGTCGGCAATTCGGTTGCCGCTCACACCTCTGTTAATTACATTAATATCTTTCCCTATATTATCAGCATAAAATTCAGAGCCCAATATATACTGATAGCCGTGGCCTAATACATGATTTAAGTCATTATAATCTCGGCCGCGAAGTCCGTCGGTAATGGAATCGCCCTGAAAAAGTATAACTTCATTTTTATCAAATTTAATCATAGTAACACCTCTCTATAATGTCTTGAACGCATTGAGGCATTCTTTTTCGACATAAAATTCAGAACCTAATATATATCGATAACCGTTGCCTGAACGAGTTCTCCAAAAGTAATTTTGCGACTCTATTATAAAATAAAATTTCAAAAAAATCAATACGATGACATCCAATGCTAATGTTTGCAGATCATTTGCACTTTTTAGATTGAAATTGCGGTATATATGATATATTATATTCATAGACTAAAACCTTGGGGGTATTTTATGGAATTATATTACACTTCTGCTGCAAATACCTGGCTTAACGGTCTGCCTATCGGCAACGGCCGTCTTGCTGCTATGGTACAGGAAACCGACCTGTCAGATGAAATCACCCTTAACCACGAGTGGCTATATTCCGGCGGAACTAAAGAACGACACGCTAAGCACCATGCTCAGTATCTACCATTTGTGAGAAAGCTTTTTAAAGAGGGTAAGCACTATGAAGGTGCGCTCTTTGCAAACCTTTTATATTCAGGCGATATCGATATTCTGCAAGATAACCCCGAAAGACTGCAGTGTCCCGCAATGGCGGCAGAAATCGATTTTAACTATATATGCGACAACAATAAATACATTGAACGCCGACTAAACCTTGAAAGCGGAATTGCTGCCATCAAGCGTGAAATTGACGGCGTAATTGTTCAAAGCAATTATTTCGCCAACTGCGAAAACGGACTGCTTAGCTTTTCTTGGGTTGGAAACGGCTGCTTTTCGGGCGAACTCACCCTTACAAGAAGACCCGAATGGTCTTCCCTTAAGGAGCCGAAAAAGTGCGATGACAATTACTGCAAATTAGACGCACTCTGCCACACTGAAAATGGAATAGTGCTTAGCGGTATTTTAACCGATAATAACGGAAACGGCGCGGTTAAATTTGAAAACAGACTGGTATATAAAACAGACGGACTGATAGAATATACCGAAAAAGGCATAAAGATAACAAACGCTACCTACATTTATACTGTTATCAATATAGCAACCTCGGCCAAAAATAAAGAGTTAATATTAGAAGAAAATCCCTGCGAAATACCTGAAAACTGGGAAGAGGCAAAGCTTGCCCATATAAAGAAATTCAGCGGCATTATGAACCGCGTGAAGTTCACTCTCGGGGACAAGGACGCGTCCCTCGACTCTCTTACCACAAGCGAGCGCGTAAAGCTTATGAAAAACGGTGCTGATGATAACGGCGTTTGCGAATTATACTTTAATTTCGGCAGATATTTAATGCTCTCAGCTACCGTTAATGCCGAACTGCCCACACATTTGCAAGGCAAATGGAATAACAAAATTCATCCCGCTTGGGACAGCGACTATCATTTGGATATAAACCTTCAAATGAACTATTGGGCGGCTGAAGCAATTAATATGCCCGAGGCTGCAAAGGGTCTTATAAAATACCTTAACTCCATTACCGATGCCGGCCGCGAAAGCGCGCAAAATCTTTTTGGATGCCGAGGAATCTTCCTGCCGCTGTCCACTGATATTTGGGGTGGACACTGCGGCACTTATGGCTGGACAGTCTGGACGGGAGCCGCGGCGTGGTTGGCACAGCACGTATGGTGGCACTACATATACTCGGGTAATAAGGACTTTTTAAAGGAAGAAGCCTACCCGTATTTCTGCGAGGTTGCCGAGTTTTACGAGGACTATTTATTTAAAGACGATGACGGCGTTTATCAGGTTTGCCCGAGCTACTCACCCGAGGCACCGATTGCCGAGCAGCCCACCCTGCCCGTCGGCATTTGCACCTCATCTTCTATGGATGTACAGCTGATTTACGACCTGCTTGGCTACGCTATAAAATCGGCTGAAATTTTAGGCGTGGATAGTGACAGAATTGAGCGTTGGCAGGAAATAATTGATAATCTCCCTGACTTCCGCATTGGGTCTGACGGCAGACTAATGGAATGGGATAAGGAATACACCGAGGGCGAGCCGGGTCACAGACATTTATCCCACCTTTACGGACTTTATCCGTCGGATATTTTCACAAAGGATGAATTTGCCGCGCAGTATGATGCGTCTATTCGCTCACTCGATTACAGAATGAAGCACGGCGGCGGTCACACGGGTTGGAGTCGCGCGTGGTGCGCCTGCCTGTTTGCGCGAATTAAGCGCCCGAATGAATTCTACAACCATTACACCGAGCTTATCAAGGAATTTGCGACAGAAACATTGCTTGACTTGCATCCGCCGAGAATTTTCCAGATTGACGGTAACTTTGGCGGTATTGCGGCGGTTATTGAAGCGATTGTTGGATATTACGACTCTAAAGCACACATTCTCCCTGCCCTGCCCGATGCTTGGTCAAACGGTGAGCTTTGCGGCATCAAAATTCCCGGTGGTCACACCATAGACGTTAAATGGGAAAATGGCAAGGCAACAGAAATTTCTGTGACTTTAGGTTTTGGGGAAAGCGTCACAATCACTTATGGCAACAAGGATTTCACCTTAACGGGAAGAATCGGTGAGATTAAAAAGATTTCCTTATAACCCCATTTTGTCATACCGAAAATTTTAAAAGCACTTGATTTAAAATCAAGTGCTTTCTTTTTTATCTTGCCTTTTATTTAGATTTTATTTCACTCTTGCCGCCCATATAGGGTCTGAGTGCTTCGGGAATGCGGATAGTGTATGTCTCACCGTCAAACTCAAGGTTGTTTTCGAGGAATGCTATGAGCATTCTCGGCGGTGCTACAACGGTATTGTTAAGGGTATGGGGCAGGTACTTATCGCCATCCTCACCCTTTATACGAATACCGAGTCTGCGCGACTGCGCGTCGCCAAGGTTAGAGCATGAGCAAACCTCAAAATACTTCTGCTGCTTGGGTGACCAAGCCTCTACGTCGTAGGACTTGATCTTTAAATCAGCAAGGTCGCCTGAGCAACACTCAAGTGTGCGCACGGGAATATCCATAGAGCGGAAGAGTTCAACCGAATAACTCCACATTTTATTAAACCATTCCATACTCTCTTCGGGCTTGCAGATAACTATCATTTCCTGCTTTTCGAACTGATGGATTCGGTAAATACCGCGCTCCTCAATACCGTGTGCGCCCTTCTCCTTACGGAAGCAGGGTGAATAGCTCGTAAGGGTGA
>JAZULY010000069.1:0-18349 GCA_045603355.1 Acutalibacteraceae bacterium
ACAGACGATAACTTTGCAACCATTGTTGACGCTGTACGAGAGGGTCGCGGCATTTATGCCAACATTAAAATGGTTGTCGGGTTCTTACTCGGTACTAATATCGGCGAGGTAGTTACGGTATTTATAGCAATGTTACTTTTCCATAAGTCACCGCTGCTTTCTATGCAGCTGCTTTGGATAAACCTTGTTACCGACTCGCTGCCGGCTATTGCGCTCGGTATGGAGCCGGTTGAAAAGGATATTATGCAGAATAAGCCTAAGCCCAAAAAGGAAGGACTTTTCGCAAACGGCTTCGGTGTGCGTGTAATACTTCAGGGCGTTATGTTCGGTCTGTTGGCACTCTCAGCCTTCTATATCGGTTGGAAGGTTACGGGCAGTGATGAAGGCGGTCAAACCCTTGCGTTTATGGTGCTCGCGCTTTCGCAAATCGTTCAGGCATTTAATATGCGCTCGGGCCATTCGCTGTTCAAACTCGGCTTCTTCGGCAATAAGCAGCTCAATAAAGCGGCGCTCGTATCTCTTCTATTAGTGCTGGTTGTTCTGTTTACTCCGCTATCCTCCATATTCGGTCTTATCTATCTCGATTGGTGGATGTATTTAATAGGTCTCGCACTTATCTTAGTGCCGTTCCCCGCAATGGAAATTTCAAAGCTATTCCATAAGGATATCTGATATTAAAAGCCGTATGCTGCTGCATACGGCTTTTAATTATATCCTTTATAAAAGTTGTTGGTCATTTATTACGAGGCTGAACTGAAGGCCTAATGTCTTTGCCGCCTCGCGGCACATATTCATTCGGTTTAAAAATATTTCAAAGTAGTTCATAACCGAGCTGTATTTGGTATCGATATGAAGCGTGAGTGTAATAGCGGTGTGCCCGTCGTCAATTTCAAGTGACGAGCTTTCAACCGAGTAATTCACACTGTCGTGAATATCGAACGAGGCAAAATCGTTGTTCCTCACGCGGCTGCGGCGAACATCGCATTTATCGGCAAGTATGAGAGCGGCGGCTATCGGATTTACCGCAACACCCGTGCCCTCGTCGTGGTTGCCTATGGCGGTGATTACCGTCGCAATATCGGCAGCGGGCATATCCATATGGTCGAGCAGTCTGAACGCCATTACCGCGCCGCTCTGCGAATGGTCAACCCTGTTTACAAGGTTTCCGATATCGTGCATATATGCCGCGATACAGGCAAGCTCAATTTCGTGCGACGAAAAGCCGAGCGTGCGCAGTATATATGCTGCAGTATCGGCAACGCGCCCTACGTGTGCAAAGCTGTGTTCGGTATATCCGAGCGCTAAGAGCGACTCGTCTGCCTTTTGTATATAGGCCGCGATTTCTTTATTGTTTTTTAGTTCCTGATAGGTCATTTTAACACCTCTGAAAAAAGTACGTGTGTTATTTTTTAGTGCTTTAATTCCTCGCTGATATTGTATCTGGGGCGCTGCTTGGTCTCGAAGTATGCTTTACCGACGTATTTACCCACAACACCGATAGAAAAGAGCTGAACACCGCCCAAAAACCAGATGGATATCATAAGCGAAGCCCAACCGGGTTCAGCATTCCCCGTGAAATAGGAAATAAGGGTATATATAAAGGCTATAATGCTCAGTATTATTATAACAATGCCAAGTCCGCCTATAAGGGTCATCGGACGGGTGGTAAACGAGGTAATACCGTTGAAGGCGAGCTTTAACATACTTTTCAGCGGATACTTTGATTTACCCGCCGTGCGCACCAGTCTTGCATAATAAACCGTGTCGGTCTTGTAGCCGAGCGTCGGGATAATTCCGCGCAGGAATAAATTGCGCTCGGGGTATAACTTTAACTGCTCCATAGCGCGGCGGCTCATAAGGCGAAAATCGGCGTGATTATAGACCGTTTTAACACCCATCGCCGACATAAATTTGTAAAAGCCCTGTGCGGTGCTGCGCTTAAAGAAGGAGTCACTGCTGCGGTCCTCCCGAACGCCGTAAACAATATCAGCGCCGTCTATATATTTATCTACCATCTTTTCGATAGCGCCGATGTCATCCTGTAAATCGGCATCAATACTGACCGACATATCGCACTTATCGGCGGCATATTCGAGCCCTGCAAAGAGCGCGTTCTGATGACCGACATTAGCGGCTAAATTAATTGCGTTAATCTGGCTGTGTTTTTTGTGTAAATCGCATATTATATCCCAGGTTTTATCGCGGCTGCCGTCGTTGACGAGCAGAATAAAACTATCCTTCGCCGTCTTTCCTTTACATGATAAATCGCGAAGCAGAGTTATCAGCGTCTCGGCGGTACTGCCGAGCACAGCCTCCTCGTTATAGCAGGGGACAATAATGCATAGCTTATTCATCACAAATCTTCCTAACTATTTTTTTAATATCAAATTTCGGCGCTAACATCCAGGCGGTAGTTTTTTTGACAAGCGGTGTTGTCAGCAAAAATGCCAACGGTATACCCGCAAGGCAGAGAAGTACGGATAGTATCGGCGTGCCAAAAATATCCATAAAACCGTACCGTGTGTCAAGCGCGCGCATAGCCACTATCAAAAACAGATGCAATACATAAACGTATTGTGAGTCCTGCCCAAGTCGCGAGAAAAAGTGCTGCTTGCAGGGACTGATACCCATCACGAAAAAGAAAAATGCAAAACCTGCGGCATAACGCGCAATTAAGAAGAGTAAAAACATCGGCGCACTGAGCGCATGTGACTCGGCAACGTCCGAGTAAACCCGCCTTAAAGTAAGCAGGGAAACGGGTGCTAACTCTTTAAAGTTGGCTATAAAAACTATAAGTCCCACAAAAGCGAGCAGGCTGATTACCCTGAAAAATGCCTTTTTGCAGTACTCAAAGGAGTGTGTAGCGGTATAGTAGCCGAAAAGGAAAAACGGGTAGTAATTTATAACCCGCTGAAAGCCACCAAAGAGCCTCTGCGGTATAAAGGCAAGCGCTAAGGCTAAAATAATGCTCAGCGGCAAAAGCCAACGGAAGCGCGCTATATAAGGGGTAATAAGCTGATAAATGGCAATGGTAAAGAGGTACCAAAGCCCGAAAAGGGGATTAAAAAACGAAAAATTCGATACCGAGGCATATCCCGTAATACTGTAAAACAGCAGCATTACAAGCTGCGCGATAACGTAGGGGATAACGACTTTGTTTATAACCGCAGGCCAGTCGCGTCTGTCAATTCTGCCCTTGGCAAACCGCCCCGAAATTATCATAAATACAGGCATATGAAAAATATAAATCGATTTAAAAAGCACCTGAATATATGCGGGTGTGCCGCCCGAAAAATCGGCGTAGCTGACAAGATTTTCAGCAAGGTGACCGATAACAACACACAGTATTAAAAAGGCTTTAACGTTATCGAATCGGTAGTCGCGTATAGTCTGCCGCGACTGTACGGTAATATTATCCATAAACTTCTCCTCAAAATGGAAATATATACATAATCAGTATATCATCCAAACGGCAAAAAATCAACATTTTGTAAAAACGAAAAAACCGCCTCTTTCGAGACGGTTTTTGGCACCCGTAACAGGAATCGAACCTGTATCTAAGTCTTAGGAGGACCTTATTCTATCCGTTGAACTATACGGGCGCATATAAAATTGACAATTACTATACTACAACAGAAAAAATGAATTGTCAATTTAAAATATGTTTTTAATTATATATCGGCAACGTGGGTATTAACCGTTACTCTTCGCGGTGGTGATGGATTTTACGAGCATACGACGGATTATACCACATTCTTGCAAAAGCTCTTTTGATATTTGCTCATTTATTGCATTTGAACCTACGAGGATTTCAATCCAATATTCAGTTTCGCCACATTCTTTAAGGGCAATATGGAATTTATTAATAAAGTCAGCCTTGCTTGCTGCATAATTAGCTTCGTGAATGTTTGCTCCGATAGATGTTGCACTTTTAATAATTTGATTTACGAGAACACCTCTGCCTTTACGTGTGTCCACCTCATCGCAAATAGCAATTATATGTAAAGCGAGAGTTTTTGCTCTTGTGCGTAATTCAGAATCTTTCATAAATTTTTCTCCTTTTTAGTGAAGTTTTTGCTTTGCAAAAGTGAAGTTGTTCGCCAGACTCACAGTGAAGTTTTGCTTTTTATGGTAAAGTGAAGTTAAGTTTGCTCTCACTTCGCCGTTAGGCGAAACTTCACTCACGCAGTGAACTTCACTGCTAACGGCAACTTCACTTGCCCGCCAGGGCAAACTTAGTTGTTGAAACTATCGTTTGCTAAGACAAACGACAGTTTCAACGTGCGCTGTCGACGGGAACATATCCACGGGGGTGTACTCCACTAAATCATATCCGAGTTCGCGAAGAATGGCGCAGTCGCGTGCGAGGGTGGCTGAGTC
Source organism: Acutalibacteraceae bacterium (assembly GCA_045603355.1). Classification (GTDB taxonomy): domain Bacteria; phylum Bacillota; class Clostridia; order Oscillospirales; family Acutalibacteraceae; genus SIG565. The sequence goes on from JAZULY010000069.1 coordinate 4,381, forward strand.
GCAGGAAACGTAGACGAGGCGCTCGGGGGAGAAATCATTTGCTATAGTGCTGAGGAGTTCTTCGCTGCAGCCCTTTCTCGGCGGGTCTACAATTACGGTATCGGGGGAGAGTCCTCGAGTGGACAGCTGCTTTGCGGCAGTAGCCGCGTCCATACAGATAAATTCGGCATTATTTATGCCGTTTTCTTTGGCGTTTATCTTGGCATCCTCTATGGCCTCGGGAACAATTTCGACACCGATTATCCGCTTAGCCTCGTGCGCCATTGACAGTCCTATCGTACCCGCACCGCAGTATAAATCGAGCACCGTTTTGCCCTCGGGGCAGGCATACTCGCGCGCCTTTTCATAAAGCTTTTCTGCCATATCGCGGTTTACCTGATAGAAGGAGAGGGGAGATATACGGATTTTCACACCGCACAGGATATCGGTGATATAATCCTGCCCGTAAATAGTGCGGCATTTATCCCCCAAAATTACATTGGTGTCCCGTTTATTTATATTAATTTGCAGGCTGCGAAGATTTTCGCCGAGAGTCTTTAAAAGCGCGTCGGTCAATTCTGAGGAATAGGGCAGAGAGTCCCCGTTTATAATAACGGTGACCATAATTTCACCCGTTTTATCCGCGCGGCGCAGATAAAGGTGGCGCACAAGTCCGCGGCCCGTTTCTTCATTATAGACCGATATGCCGTACTGCCTTATCCAGGCGGTAAATACTCGGCAGATATCTTCAAAAATCTCGGGCTGCAAAAGGCAGGTATCGCTCTCAATTATACGGTGAGAGTGCACGGCGTAAAAGCCCGTGGCACCGTTTGACGATACAGGATACTGCGCCTTGTTTCGGTAGCGGCAGGGGCGCTCAGCCGCGATTATAGGCTCTGCGGATAGTGAAAAACCGCCGATGCGAGCCATATTATTCTGCACCTTATTTCTCTTGATTTCGCATTCCTTTTCGTAGTTTATATGGCGGTAAACACAGCCGCCGCAACGCGCGAAAACGGGGCAGTCGGAGTCGACTCGGTCGGGTGACGGGGTAATAAGTTCGATTAATTTTCCGTAGGCATAGTTTTTCTTCACCTTAACGATTTTTACCCGTGCTTCATCGCCCTCGGCGGTCAGCGGTACGAAAACCGCCATACCGTTATACCTTCCGACACCGTTACCGTCTGAGGAGGTGCCTTCGATTTTTAGGATTATTTCATCATTTTTGTTCATATAAACACCTGAAATTTTCTATTTCTCTCTTTAGTCTTGCGACGGGCAGACCTACAACGTTAAAGTAGTCGCCGTGTATCGATTTTACAAGGGTAGAGCCGTAGCCCTGAATACCGTATGCACCCGCCTTGTCCATACATTCGTGCGTGGCAATATAGTCGGTAATATCCTTGTGGCTTAGTTCATAAAACTCGACAAGTGTAGTTTCACTGAAACTGTACGTCTTGCCGTTATAGCAGAGCGCGCAGCCCGTTATTACCTTATGTGTGCGACCTGACAGGAGACTGAGCATCTTATAGGCATCATTTTCGTCTGTCGGCTTGCCGAGCATAAAGTCCTCGATAAAAACGCTCGTATCCGAGCCTATTACGAGGCTATCCTTATGTGAATGCGCAATATGCATAGCCTTTTGTACTGCTAAAAACTCGGGTGCGGCAGTAGTTGATACCGTAGCAGGTACGTTTTCTTCTATATCCGCAGGGATACAGGAAAATTTTGGTATTATGAGCTTCAAAAGTTCTTGTCTTCGCGGCGATGCCGACGCTAAAATATATTCCATAAGCAACCTCACTTTTATTTTGAAATATTGTACCACAAAAATGCTCTTTTGACAATCCTATACTCTGTATCTGAATACGCGTTGGCAACAAAACACTTGATATATGTAGAAATTTGTGATATAATGCAAAAAGCATTATGGATTAGTGCGCAAAAAAACGCATAAACGGGGGTTTCTCGTAATGAATGTTGGTCTGATTATTGCCGGCGGCGTAGGTCAGCGAATGAATATGAGCGTGCCTAAGCAGTTTATTGAAGTTAACGGCAAGCCGATAATGATATATACTCTTGAGGCTTTTCAAAACAACGAGAATATCGATGAGATAGTTGTTGTCTGCCTTAAGGATTGGATAGACAAAATGTCGGACTGGGCAAAGCAGTACGGCATTACCAAACTCAAACATATTGTCCCCGGCGGAGATACCGGTATGGGCTCGCTCAGAAACGGTATGTATACACTCAAAGAGCATTATGGTGAAGACGATATAATCGTCATTCACGATGCGGTTCGTCCGCTTGTGTCTGATGCGATAATCAACAGTAATATCGAGGGTGTTAAGGAGCACGGCACAGCCATTACCTGCGTACACGCTACCGAAGCTTTGCTTTACAGTGAGGATATGGTTGAGTCGCGCAAGGTTGTTGACCGCGATCTTATCGCCAGAACACAAACGCCGCAGTCCCTTCGTCTTTCCAAGTTTGTCTGGGCGCATGAAGAGGCTATGAAGCGTGGTATTGTTGATACCGTTGCTACCTGCACGCTGCTTATAGAACTCGGTGAAAAGGTGCATATCGTATGGGGTGACGAGGCTAATTTCAAGGTTACCACATCCGAGCATATTGCTTTAATGAAAGGTTATTTAAACGCAGAGGATAAATAATGACTAACACAGTTAATAACGAAATTAAGAATATCATAACCGCCGACCTGTCGTGGGATAAACTGAAAAACAAAACCGTAATGATTACGGGTGCCACAGGCTTTATCGGTTCATATATAGTCCGCGCTCTGCTCGAGCGCAGCCGAAAAGACAATCTCGGTATTAAAATTCTTGCGGTTGTAATGGACCCGAACAACGCCGAAGTTATGTTTGCCGACTATATTGCCGACGGCAGCTTTGAGTATATCGAAGGCAATGTCTGCAACCCTGTAAAAACCGATAAGAAGGTGCAGTATATAATCCACTGTGCATCAAATGCCGCACCGAAGGAATACTCGATGTATCCCGTGGAGACTATGAAGACCAATGTCTACGGCACGCTTAATATGCTTGATTATGCTGCAGCGGTCGGGGCAAAGGGTTTTCTTTATGTTTCTACCATTGAGGTTTACGGCACTACACACGGCATAGATAAAATCGCCGAGAATGTTTACGGTGAAATTGATGCTTTGCAGGTGCGCTCCTGCTATCCGCTTAGCAAAAAGGCTTGTGAAACGCTTTGTGTCAGCTATTCTGACGAGTACGGCGTACCGGTTAAAATAGGTCGCCTCAGTTATATTTTCGGACCGGGAATGAGACCGGGTGATTCTAAGATAGTTGCGGTTTTCCCTCAATGTATTGCCGATAACGAGAATATCGTTATGAAGAGCAAGGGCGAGCAGATTCGCTCGTACACCTATATTGCAGATGCTATCACGGGTCTGCTTACCGTACTGCTTGACGGCGAAAAGGGACAGGCATACAACATCGCTTCAAAGCTCTGCATAACAAGTATTGCAGGTATTGCTGAGACCCTCGTAAATTCCTATCCCGAAAAGGGATTGAAGGTTATTTTCGATATCCCGACGAGTGCTGAGCGCAAGGGTTTCTCGCTTATTGAGAACGCAGTTATGGACTCGGGCAAACTCGAGAGCCTCGGCTGGCAGCCGACGGTAGACCTCGTTACGGGGCTCAAAAGGGTTGTTGAGGATAGAATCGAGCTTAAAGGGGAATAAAAATGCTTGAACAGTTAAAGCAAGAGGTGTTCGCAGCGAATTTAGAGTTGCCGAAGCACGGTCTTGTAACATTTACTTGGGGAAATGTAAGCGGAATTGACCGCGAAAAGGGACTTATCGTTATAAAACCGAGCGGTGTTTCGTATGAAAATATGACGGCTGACGATATGGTGGTAGTAGACCTTGAGGGTAACGTGGTAGAGGGAAAGCTAAATCCCTCCTCCGATACCCCCACCCATATCGAGTTATATAAGGCTTTTGATAAGATAGGCGGTATTGTTCATACCCATTCTTCCTGGGCAACCTCGTGGGCGCAGTCGGGCAGAAGTATTCCCGCATACGGCACTACACACGCCGACGCTTTTTATGGGGACATTCCCTGTACCCGTCAGTTAACACCCGACGAGGTAGAGCGTGCATATGAAAAGGAAACGGGTACGGTTATTATCGAGGCATTCGAGAAAAACGGTACCGATTATATGGCAGTTCCCGCCGTCGTCGTTTACAAGCACGGTCCCTTCACATGGGGTAAAACACCTATGGATGCGGTACACAATTCGGTCGTTCTTGAGGTGGTTGCGAGCACCGCATACCACTCTGAGCAGATAAACCGAAACGCTACCCCCATCGAACAGTATTTACTTGATAAACACTATATGAGAAAGCACGGTCCGAACGCATATTACGGACAAAAATAAAAATTTTTAAAAATCAGACCTTACTTAATGATTTATCATTAAGTAAGGTCTTTTTTTGTTTTTAGGCGAAAATAAAAAGATGTCGGTGAATGTCGCAAAATGTTTTGCTATAATACGCACTGTCAGGAGGGCAAGCAAATGAAAAACAGTAAAAGCCTGAAGAGAATAATGGAGTCGCTACTGCGTCAAAAGGCAAGCGAAAGTGAACGTGAATTTTTAACGGAATTAGGATTTACTGTTAAAAATCCCACGCGGCAGACGGTGCTTATGGCGGCACTGTATAAAAAGGCTGCCGCGGGGGACCTGAGTGCCATTAAAGAACTGCGAATGATAATCGGAGACGGTTCCTCCGATATCGGTGCAGCACAGGGGGTGACAATAGTTGACGACATCAAGTCTTAAAATGTCCGAGGTCGTTGGCGGCGGATACGATGAGTTCTGAAACGACAAAAGCCGTTACAGGGTTTTAAAGGGCGGCAAGGGGAGTAAGAAATCCTCGACCACCGCGCTGAATCTCATATATCGGCTGATGAAATATGAAAACAGCAACCTGCTCGTAGTTCGCGCGGTTATGGCGACACACAGAGATTCAACCTTCGCTCAGCTTAAATGGGCGCAGGAAAAACTCGGTGTATCACACCTGTGGCACAATACCGTGTCTCCGATGGAGATGGTCTATAAGCCGACGGGGCAAAAAATAATCTTCCGCGGTTTTGACGATGTTATGAAGCTCGCGTCGACCACAGTCAACAAAGGTTACCTGTGTTTTGTTTGGCTTGAGGAAGCCTTTGAAATTGCAGATGAAGCCGATTTCGAAAAATTTGATTTATCGGTGCCGCGCGGTGCAGTGCCGCCGCCGCTTTTTAAGCAGACCACTATAACCTTTAACCCGTGGAGTGAAAAGCATTGGCTCAAAAAACGCTTTTTTGAAACGGCAAGAAAGGGTGTATCACGCTACACCACCAACTACACCTGCAACGAGTTTTTAGATGCCACAGACCTCTCGGTGTTTGAAGAAATGAAGAAGCGCAGTCCCCAAAAATATGCCGTGGCAGGCCTCGGTGAATGGGGCGTAGCAGAGGGACTTGTTTTCGAGAACTTTGACTGGGGAATACCCGAAATACCGCAAAGCGAAAAAAGTCGTTGGCGTCACTATTTCGGCCTTGACTACGGCTATACCAACGACCCGACCGCATTTATCGCCTTTATGGCAAACCCCGTCGATAAGATAATTTATATCTACGACGAGTTCTATAAAACGCGTATGCTCAATTCCGATATCGCTGAAGAAATTAAGCGGCGAGGCTATGCTAAGGAAAAAATACGCGCCGATGCGGCAGAGCCGAAATCCAACGAAGACCTGCGCCGTCTCGGTATTTCCCGTATTTTGCCCTGCAATAAGGGTAAGGACTCGGTGATAAACGGAATTATGAATATTTCCGAGTATAAAATTTTTGTCAACCCCGCGTGTGTAAACACCTATAAGGAACTGAGTTCCTATGTATGGGATAAGGACTGCGAGGGCAACCGCAATATACCCGTAGACCGCGATAATCACCTGATGGATGCTATGCGCTATGCCTTTCAGGATGTGAAATATTTTCGTCCCGAGGCCGAGCGCGACGCCGCAAAAACGACTGCGGATATCAGCGGAAAAGATATGAAAGGAGAGTGGTCACTGTGACCGCCTTAGCAATTATTATGACGGGACTCGCCGCCTTGTTTGCGGGTTTCATCTGCGGCAATATGTATGCAGAAGGCAGTCGCCGCACAAGGTGTCAGAGTGTCAAGAAAGGTAACCACAACGCAGTGGATTACCTTTCAAAAGACTATAAAAATTTTTTAAATTATGATGGGAGTGAACAGGCGTAATGTCTGCAAAAATAAAGGAGAAATCTATAACAGAAGAACCAGAGAATGAGCAGCTGCCCGAGGTATGCGCAGCGGCAACCGAGGAAACCGACGAACTGACCGACACAGCCCACAATGAAGAAAATCAGTCAATCGGGAACGAGGAAGCCGCCGATGCCGAGGAAACAGTAAAAGGACTCGATGAGGTCTTGCGGGAATTTCCTGAGCTGAGGTCTAAAGAGGACCTGCCGAGTGAGGTAATAGCCGCCGCTGAAGAGAAAAAGAGCAACTATTTCGATGAGTATTTGCGATATCTTCACCGTCAGCAGCAGCAAATTATTAAAGCAAAACAGCAAAACGAGTCTGCCCGCGCGGCAAGCGTCGGTTCACAAAGCCGATTTGTAGGCGAAGGAATTTCGCCGTCGGCAGAGGAGTTCATAAAAGGACTCTGGAGTTAAAAATTTTAAAACAAAAAGGAGAAAACAAAAATGTCAATCAATTCAGTAGAAACAGCGAAAAAGTATTCGGACGAGTTAGATAAGCTATTCTCGCAGAAGAGTGCAACAGGTTTCTTTGCCGATAATCTGCTCGCCAAAAAGTTTGTAGGTGCGAAAACGGTAATCATCCCCGATATCAATTTCCAGGGACTTGCCGATTATGACCGTGATACAGGTTTTACACGCGGCGCCATCACCGTTTCCAACACATCCTACACAATGCAGATGGACCGCGCCCGTTCCTTGCAGATTGACCGCGAGGATATGGACGAAACAGGTGTTGCAAATCTTGCAGGCAAAATACTCGGCGAATATGTTCGCACAAAGGTAGTTCCCGAGTGTGACGCGTATGTAGTTTCCAAGCTCGCAGGTCTTGCGGCTACCCGCAGTAACACAGTTGACGGTGACATCAACAAGCCTTATGAAGCGCTTTGCGAGCTTATCCGTCAGGTTCAGGAGACTGTCGGCTATGATGAAGAACTCGTAGCCTTTGTAAACGGCGGCATCTATGCAAAACTGCAGAATTCGGATGAAATTTCCAAGAAAATTATCGTAAACGATTTCAAGCAGGGCGATGTTAATCTTCGCGTAAATTCCATTAACGGCGTCGCTTTAATCCCCGTGGTAAGCGAGCGTATGAAGACCGCTTATACCTTCCGTTCGGGTGAAGCGGGCGGCTTCAAACCTGCAGAAAATGCCAAGGAAATCTATATGATGGTCTGCCCGAAGAAGGGCGCGCACCTCGTTCGCAAGACCGAGAATATGCGCATTTTCACACCCGAGCAGAATCTCGATGCCGATGCTTACAAGTTCGATTACAGAATTTACTATGATGTATTCGTAAAGAAGAGCGGCCTTGATGCAGTCTGGGCTTGGTTATCCCCCGAGGTTACCGTTACCGCTCAGCCTGAGGATATCACCGTAACAGAGGGTGATATTACCGAGTCTATCAGCGTAGCCGTTACAGCCGAGGCAGGCGTTGCTCTTACATATCAGTGGTATAAGGCTGAGGATAAAGACGGCAGTGCAGCCGTTAAGGTAGCAGGCGCTACTGCTGCAACCCTCAGACTTCCCGAAGAATTAGGCTCGGGTGAGCACTATTTCTTTGTTAAGATCACCGCTGACGGTGCGGGCAGCATTATTTCCGATATTGCTACAGTAACTGTCGAGTAATTTGTTAAAGGCGGCTATATGCCGCCTTTGCTTTAAAAGGAGGTTTAAAAAATGAATTACAGTCCCGAACAAATTTTTGAAGAATACAAAAAGGGCATAGGCTTTAAATCTTCTATCGGCGCCAAGGGATTATATGAACAAAACAAGACCAATGAACGCTTTTTCGTGGGTGATCAGTGGTATGGCGCGCGGTTTGGTAATGACCGTCCGCTTGTGCGCCACAATATTATCAAGCGCATAGGCGACTATAAAATGTCGGCGCTGTTATCAAACAGTATCGAGATAAACTTTTCTGCCGAGGGTGTGCCTAATACCATCGATATGAAAAACGACGTAAAGGCGGCACGCAAAACGGCGGTGGAGAGTCCTGTCAGCTTTAGTGATAAGCGGGATAACAACGAAATATCCCTTATTATGTCGGCACTTAACGATTATCGCAGGGTAACGGCAGACCGACTGAATTTCGATGTTCTCGCAGAGCAGGCGCTGAGAAACGCATATATCGGCGGCACCGCGATAGTCTATACATATTGGGACCCAGATATCCGCACAGGACTTTATGCGGATGACAAGCGGCTGTCCCCGATAAACGGTGATATACAGTGCGAAACCTTAAGTATCGAGAATGTTTATTTCGGTGACCCGTATAACGATGATGTACAGAGTCAGCCGTATATCATTCTCGCTACCCGAGTTACCCTTGACGAGGCTCGCCGCGAGGCACAGCGGTTTTCTAAAAGCAAGAAAACCATTGAGGGTATACGCGCCGACTCGGGTGTAACGTCTAATGAAAAGGTGACGGTGCTGACAAGACTCTGGAAGGAATATAACCGCGACGGCAGTGAATACAAGGTCTACGCTAAGCGAGTTTGCGACGGTGTTGTTATCAGGGATAAATGGGATATCGGCGTGCGAATGTACCCGATAGCTAAATTCTGTTGGGAGCGCAGAAGAAACTCTGCATATGGCGACAGTGAAATTACATATCTTATCCCCAATCAGATAGCAATTAACCGTATGATAACCTCGGGCGTGTGGTCTACTATGACTACAGGTATGCCGACTATGGTTGTAAACGGCGATATTATTGATGGTGAGATAACAAATGACCCGGGTCAGATAATCAAGGTGTTCGGTAGCAGTGAGGACGTAGCGGGTGCTATCAGATATATTTCTCCTCCCGATAACTCGGTTAATTTTTCGGGTGTTATTGAGCCGCTTATTAATACAACACTTGCCCAGAACGGTGCAGGTCCTGCGGCGCTCGGTGACGTTGACCCGAGTAACACTTCGGCAATAATCGAACTTAAAAACGCTTCGCGTATGCCGCTTATTCTCCTTGAAAAGCGCTACCTTGCTTTCTTAGAAGAAATAACCCGCATATGGGCCGAGTTCTGGGTAATGCAGTACGGCGAGCGCAAAATAAAAATTTGTGACGAAAACGGAACCTGGTATCTTGATTTCAACGGTGAACGCTATAAAGACCTTATAATCTCCGTAAAGGCAAGCGGTGTGGAAAAAAGCAGCGAAAATGATAATCAGCTCATTTCCATACTCGATAAGCTGCTTGACAAGGGCGCAATTAATCCGAAACAGTACCTTTCGCGAATGCCTGAGGGAGTTATACCTGAAATCGGTAAGCTCATAAACGAAATGGAGGATGATAACAATGACGGGGCGTGATATTTACCTTTTGAGCGTAGGGCTTCTCGGTTACGACCCGACTCCCGTGCTTAACGGCTCTAATGATATTTTAGCCAAGAACACGCTTATGGCGATAAACCGTATACTGCTTGACCTTGAGGGGGAGGGTGGCGGCATTAAAACCCTGTCAGATGAGCTGCCTTGCGGGGATAGGTGCGCCGATGCGCTGCTTTACGGTGTCGCGATGATGCTCAGCCTCATTGAGGGCGATGCCGCCAAGCAAAATGCCTATTGCGAAATATACAATGCAAAGCGCAGGGCTTATAAATCCTGCAGCGGCTATATTAAAGACACTATGCCGAAATAGGGGGAGAAGAAATGTATCCTAAAATTAATCAGAATGATAAAAAGGCCTATTTCTATAATGACTTTAAAAACGGAGTGGGGAAAACCGAAGACGGTGAAATAACCGTTTGCCGAAACCTTTACCGAAAGGATGGGGTACTCACCGCAAGACCCGCCATGAGCGCTACCGATACCGCTGTTTTCTTTGATAATAAACAGCATAGGGGTCTCTGTTTTGAACTTACCGATACCATTCTTTTCGGCGACGGTGAGTATAATACCATAGCCGTTGCAGAGTGCACCGACGAAATGTCGTATATGTGTTATGAGTTCAAATTACTCGGCAGCGGCGGCAGGTGTCGGGATGCAGGCAGCATTCAGTTCAACCGCATATCATCAGATCTTTTTATTGTGCCGCAAAACTATACGGTATTTTCCGGTTTCCCAAACAAAGGGTGCGGCGTTTATGCGATTTTCGGCGGCAGGGACGATGAGGATAAGGCAATCATTGATATATATGAGTTAAACAGTTCTCGCGATGAGTGGATCAGAATACAAACCACCGATACCTATATACCCGACTATTATATAAACGGCAGGGGTACTTCGTATACCTTAAGTGAGTATTCTTTACCTGCACCCCAGTATAAAGAACCGATAAATATGCTCAATCCGAAGTTTAATTGTTATTTTACAAGTGACGGAGTTTCAAATATATACCGTCTTCCGATAAGAAACTTCAAGCTCGGTCCGAGAGACCGTGTATACTTCACGGTTACGCTCCCAAACGGAGAGCAGGTAGAGTGGACTGTCACGGATGAAGCTACCTACGATACAGCGCAGATTGATGAATATTCGGTTTCGCTATACTTAGAGGCTGATACAGGTATATTCAGGTTTTATAGTACTCCTTCCGGGTACGTTATACCGTATTCGGACGGCGACGTAAACAATATAAAGGTTACCGTGAGCATTGAGAATAACGAGAATATTGCAAAAATCGCGGGTATGACCCAGTCTATGTGGTATGCGTCGGGCGCATCGGGCGCAAGACTCTGCCTTGCGGGTAACCGTCATTATCCCGCGCTCGTATGTATAAGTCAGGCAGATAATCCCCTGTATTTCCCTGATAATAATCAGTTCATTGTCGGTGACCCGTCGCAGCGTGTAACGGCACTTGGCAGGCAGAACAAGTCGGTCGTTATCTTTAAAGAAAAGGAGATATATTCGGCTTACTATAGTTCGGGAAACTTTTTGGTTACCAATATCCATTCTTCCATCGGCTGCGATATACCGCAGACCGTGGCAATGTGTGATAACCGTCTTGTATGGACTAACTCGGGCGGCGAGGTTTATCAGCTCGCAACACTTAGCCAATACAGTGTTACCGCCGTTTACAGGATTTCATCGATAATACCCTCTGAGGAAATCTCAAGAGCATATTACCGTACTGCCTGCAGTTTTAAAGATATGTATATGCTGTTTATCGGAAACCGCGTATATGTTATGGACTATGCTGATGCGACCAAGCACAATACTGCCGATTTCGTGAAATCGGTGAAATGGTTTGTGTGGGAGTTCCCGAAAGATACGACGGTGTTGTCTGCCTTTGAGGGAGAAACAAAACTGACGCTCGTATGCACGACAGGTTTACACCGCGATTCACTCTTCTATATATCCGACTTAGACGAGCACGGCGGCACAGATAATTATATCCCGCACTCGGGCACCTCTTATGTATCACGAGAGGTTGAGGTGGAAACCGAGGTGCTCTTATTTGATAAGATAGGCGATCATATTAATAAAGTGTATACTGATTTGTATCTGCGGCTCTACAGTGAAAATGATGTATTCGTAGATTTTATAAATAATAAGGGTGATACACTTAAAACCTCGGTAATAAATATAGAATATAACGCAGATGAGCACTGTCGCGCCTACCGTATGCTGCCGCTTATCAAAGCGCCGAGTATAGGCCTTCGTCTGCGCACGCGCGGAAAGACGAACATAGACGGTGCCGTATATTTCTGTAAAGCCTTATCGGCTGTTAAGTAGAGGTGCTGTATGAAAAGGGTATTGTCGGTTATTTTGTGTCTTATTTTCTGCTGCGGTTGTGCTGATACCGCAAAAAAACAGGATGAAAAAATTCCCGAAACGGTAGGTATGTGGATAACCTATAGCGAACTGTCGGCTATGTCGCAGTCAGAGAAGGGTTTTACTGCCGCATTTACCGAGGCGGTAGAAAAAGCAAAACAGTGCGGCATAAATACCCTTTTCGTACATACAAGGGCGTTTTGCGATGCGGTTTACAAGAGTGATATTTTCCCGTCTGCTGCTTATATCGAGGCAGGCATAGATGCGCTCGAGGTAATGACAGTTATAGCGCACCAAAATGGGCTCACACTTCACGCGTGGATTAATCCGTACAGGGTATCTACGAGCGTGACCGATATAACCGCGCTGCATGAAGGCAGTCCCGCAAAAAAATGGATGACCGATACAGAACCCGACAACGATAAAAACGTCTGCATAACAGACGGCGGCATTTATCTCAGTCCCGCGTCACCCGACGTTAAAAAACTCATTTTAGACGGTGTGCGCGAGATAATAGAGAATTACGAGGTCGACGGCATACATATAGATGACTACTTCTATCCCTCGACCGAAGCCATAATTGATGAGGCGTTTTATAGCGAGTATGCGCAGTCGGTAGCCGAGCCTATACCTCTCGAACACTGGCGGCGCAAAAATGTCAGCAGTCTTGTAAATCCTATCTACTGCACCGTTAAGGCGCACAATAATAAATTGCGTTTCGGTGTCAGCCCTGCTGCCGACCTTGACCGCTGCTACAATACCCTTTATGCCGATATCGAGGGATGGATAGGCGGCGGATATATCGATTATATAATACCGCAGCTGTATTTCGGCTTTGAGTATCCTGTTGACCGTTTCCGCTTCGAAAATCTGCTCATAAAATGGCTCGATTTAACCGATGGGAAAGGGGTAGAGCTGTATATCGGTCTTGCCAACTATAAAATAGGCACCGATTCAGAGCCTGATAGTGCCGAGTGGGGAGAGGATACCGATATTATCGCGCGGCAGATAGATTTAATACGTGAAAATGGCGGCAGTGGTTTCGTCTTCTTTTCTTACTCATCGCTGTTTTCGGAGAATGAACTTAACAAACAACAATATAACAATATAAAGCAAAGGATGAAATAAAAATGAAAATTTCAAAATGGACTGTTGTAAGAACAGTTATGCTGCTTATAGTAGTGCTAAATATGATTTTAAAGGCGTGCGGTATCGATGTTATCGATGTGAGCGAGAGTCAGGTTCTGTCCTGCGTAGAAACCGTTATTGAAATTGCGACTATCGTCGTTTCCTGGTGGTATAATAACTCATTCAGCGAGAATGCGCGCAAGGCTGATGAATTTTTGAAGTCTCTGAAGGGAAGTGGCGAGGATGTATAAAATTGCACTTAATGCAGGCCATTATATCGGCACAGAGGGTAAAAGGTGTATGAAAGCCCTCGACGAAAACGAAACAAGGGAATGGACGCTTAATAACCGCATCTGCGATAAGGTTGAAAAACTGCTCGCCGATTATACGGGTTATACATTACTTCGTATCGATGATACAACGGGTAAAACCGACTTAAGCATTTCGGCCAGAGCCCGAAAGGCAAATGATTTCGGTGCCGACGTTTATATTTCGGTGCATCATAACGCGGGCGTCGGTGGCGGCAGCGGCGGCGGAATTATGGCATATACTTATTTAAAGGTTGATGAAAAGACAAAAAATATTCAGAAGCTTTTATATAATAATTTAATTGCTAAAACAGGCCTTAAAGGCAACCGTGCGAATCCGCTCGCTAGTGCGAATCTTGGCGAATGCAGGATGACCCGAATGCCCGCAGTACTGCTCGAATGCGGTTTTATGGATTCCAAAACCGATGTGCCGATAATTCTTAGTGAGGACTTTGCCGATAAATGCGCGGCGGCTATTGCCGAGGCACTCGTACAACTCGGCTCTCTCACTAAAAAGGTGGAAGA
>JAZULY010000070.1:0-6009 GCA_045603355.1 Acutalibacteraceae bacterium
GTCATACCAGCCATACCCATATCGTACTTGCCGGTCTGTACACCGCCGATGATTGCGCCAAACTCGATATCTACGATTTCGAGTTCAAGACCTAATTTGTCTGCAATAAGACCTGCAATCTCAACGTCAATACCTGCATAATCGTTGCCATCCTTGTATTCATAGGGCGGGAATGTTGCATTGGTTGCCATTATGAGTTTGTCCTCGTCCTTGGCGGTGCAGCCTGCGAAGCAGAGAACGCACAGCGCCAGAGCCATAACTAATGCTATAATCTTTTTCATTTTTATGTACCTCCAAATTTTTTGGTATTTTAAATATAACATCTTTTGTATAAAAATGCAAGCATTTCGCATTAAATTCTGCCGCCGCCAAACTGAAAGACTGCATATATGCATTATTTTCTCCGATTTTTGCATATTTTTAATGTTTTCCCGCTAAAATTCTCCTTGACAGAAAAAATGCTTTATGTTATATTATAGTATCCACTTGAAAGGAGGAAAATCGGCATGGAAAACACCAAGACAATAGCAACAAACAAAAAAGCTTTTCACGATTATTTTGTGCTGGAATCTTACGAAGCCGGTATTTCTCTTTCGGGCACCGAAATCAAGTCAATCCGCCGCGGCGGCGTTAATTTAAAGGACGCGTGGTGCAGTGTTGACGACGGCGAGATGATAGTCAAGCAGATGCACATAAGTCCCTACGAGCAGGGCAATATATTCAACAAGCCGCCAACGAGGAACCGCAAGCTGCTGCTTCATAAAAAGGAGATTATGCGGCTGCTCGGTCTCGTGCAACAGCAGGGTGTCACCCTTATCCCCTTATCACTCTATTTTAAGGGTTCGCTCGTAAAGGTGCAGCTCGGCGTTTGCAAGGGTAAAAAGCTGTATGATAAGCGCGCAGTTGCGGCTGAAAAATCTGCCAACCGCGATATACAGCGTGCAATAAAGGAAAGCAACTCATAGTTAATTTACTTTTCACTTCTTCACTCTTCACTATTACCTATTACTTCAAACACGGGGGCGTAAAGGTTTCGACAGGGATCTTGAACTAACGCAAGCGGGTAGCGGTGTGGAACCGCTATAAAATCCACAAATTTAAAATTAACTGACAAAAATACAGTTGCTTTAGCTGCCTAATTAAGGCGGCTCGTCCCTGCCGGTAGTACCGCGGACAGGTAAGGGGCGTCATTTAGCGGTGAACGTGAATGTGTGAGCGCCTTGTAACACATCATGAACTAAAGGCTACCGATTTAACAGAATTGTTGCTTAATTTGTTAAAGAGGGAATCTTTTTAAGCAACTCCACCCGGAGAAAACGTTAGGAATAGTTTTTTGGACGCGGGTTCGACTCCCGCCGCCTCCACCAAAAATCCTCATTCGTAAGAATGGGGATTTTACTTTTTCACTTTTCACTGTTCTCTGCGCTTTTATAAAAAGGATTTTTGGAGGTAATAAGTAATAGTGAAGAAGTTAATTTATGTGCGAGCGTTCATACATACACAAAAAAACACCCGAAATCGGGTGTTTTTGATATATGGATTACTTTTTCTCTCCCAATTTAGAGAAGAATTTAAAGGTCAGCGGCCAGACGGCACCGGCAAACAGTACCATACAAAAATAAGTCGCACAGCGGTACCAAAATTCACTTAAGAATAAATCAAATACGATATAGCCGAGTTCTTGTATTGCAAGCGTTATAGCAAGACCTAACACTATTTTGATTATCTGCGCCCACCATACTGCCTTTGTATCGAACCTAATAAATCTTATATCGAGCTCATACACTACCGCGAAGCCGAGGACTGCACCGAGCATTTTATAGGCATTCTTGGCAGCTGAGAGAAAATTAACATTAGCGGGGTCGCTGTTATACATCGGCTCGGTTATGAAAATCTGGATAACAGACCACACTATCATTACACCGAGGAAAATTCGCATAACGTTGGGGTTTTCCTTAGCCTTTTGTATGATTGGATAAAAGGCGAAAACAAGGGCGGTGGCGAAAAGTATCGAAACGCCTACATCAAGCGGTGTATGAACACCTAAATACATTCGCGAAAAGGCTACTAAAGCGGCGATACACGCGCAGACTATACGAATCCAATTCTTTTTAGTGTACCTCGCTATCGCGCCGAAGCTGCCGACGGCAGCCTGTGTGTGTCCACTCGGAAAAGAATAGCCTGTAGCCTCGGGGATAGCACTCTCGATCGGCTTAAAATTCGGGTCTTTAACCCACGGGCGCTCTATTCTGAAGGTGACCTTTAACAACTGGTTTAATTGCGTACCGACAAAGCCGACACACAAAAGATAATATCCCTCATATTTATCGACACACCAAAGCAGAATAACTGCAAGCACAATAAAGATAATCTCCTCACCCAGATGGGTAACGGTCGACATAATAAAATCCAGCACGGGATTTCGAAGATTTTCGAGAAAATACAAAAATTCCATAAGCACTCCCCTTTGCTAATATATATAAATCGTACCATAACTTATAAAAAATGTAAACAACATTTTATGGCGCGCGATAGTCTCTATGCCGTGTGTAGAGGCTATTTTTTAGTTGACAACCGCCATTTGTGATAATATAATTAGTTGGTACATAATAAACGGTTTTGGGGGTTTTAAAATGAACGAACAAAATACTGCCGTACAAACCAAAAAGAAGGCCTCGTTTACGGGCTCTATCGGTTTTGTGCTGGCTGCTGCGGGTAGCGCGGTTGGACTTGGAAACATCTGGCGTTTCCCCTATCTTGCGGCTAAGCACGGCGGCGGATTATTTATCCTTGTATATATTCTTTTAGCGCTTACCTTCGGTTTTGCTCTGCTTACTACCGATATTGCTATCGGTCGAAGGACAGGCAAAAACGCTCTGCAGGCATACGGTGAGCTTAGTAAAAAGTGGAAATTCTTAGGTTTACTTTCCTTTATAGTGCCTGCAATAATCCTTTCGTACTACTCGGTAGTAGGCGGTTGGATAATCAAGTATTCGGTTGATTATGTTGTAAAGGATATATCGGTAATGGCCGACGCTGACTATTTTGGCAACTTTATATCCTCCTACACCGAGCCCGTTGTTTATACCTTTATTTTCTTAGCCGTTACTGCCATTATCGTATTCTTCGGCGTTGAAAAGGGTATTGAAAAGTTCTCAAAATTCGTTATGCCGATGCTACTCGTGCTGATTATCGGTATTGCTATATTTACCTTGACCCTTTCTCATACCGATGAGGCGGGAATTACCCGAAACGGCCTTGACGGTTTAGCCCGTTACTTTGTGCCCAATTTCAGTAATATTACCGTTACGGGTATGTTCCAACTGTTACTCGATGCTACGGGTCAGTTGTTCTATTCACTGAGCGTTGCTATGGGTATTATGATTACCTACGGCTCATATGTTAAGAAGGATGTAAATCTCTCAAAGAGCGTAACCCAAATAGAGGTATTCGATACCGCCGTGGCTGTGCTTTCGGGTCTTATGATAGTTCCGACCGTGTTTATCTTCTCGGGTGAAGCAGGGCTTGCAAACAGCGGTGCAGGTCTTATGTTTGTTGCCTTGCCTAAGGTGTTTGAGGCTATGGGTATCTTCGGTAAATTCGTTGGTATACTCTTCTTTATAATGGTTATATTCGCAGCGCTGACCTCGAGCGTTTCTATTATGGAAACCATCGTTGCAAGCTGTATGGGTCGCTTTGGTGCCAGCCGCAAAAAGGTGTCCTTGATTATTGCAGCTATATTTGCCGTAGCGTCTATTGTAATCAGCCTCGGCTACAATGTATTCTATTTTGAATACACCCTGCCGAACGGCGCAACCGCGCAGCTGCTTGATATAATGGATTATCTGAGCAACAGTATACTGATGCCGACAATTTCATTCCTCACCTGCATACTTATCGGTTGGATTTTAAAACCCAAGACCGTTATTGAGGAAATGGAGGTAGGCGGCTTCAAGTTCAAAAAGCAGGCGCTTTACACCGTAATCGTTAAATATGTAGCACCCGTTATGCTGCTGCTCATTTTATTGCAGGCACTCGGCATTACAAATTTGATATTTAACTAATAACAACAAAATCCGTAGCCTCACAGCTACGGATTTTTTATACTTTATGAGTAGATTTTTATATTAATTAATGATATAATATAGAATGATTTATCCTTTTAGGGAGGACACTCAAGTGTACGAAATTTTAAAAAGAAAAGAACTGAACCCGACGGTTACTCTGCTCGAAATAAATGCGCCCGAGGTGGCTAAAAAGGTAGAGCCGGGTCAATTTATAATTTTAAGGGTTGATGATAAGGGCGAGAGAATACCGCTGACCGTTGCCGATTTTGACAGAACGGCAGGCTCTGTTACCATCATTTTCCAGATAGTAGGCGCTACTACAGAAAAGTTAAATCACCTTCGTGAGGGGGACAGTCTGCAGGATTTCGTAGGTCCGCTCGGCCGTCCTACCCATACCGACTCCCTTCGTAAGGTAGCCGTTGTAGGCGGCGGTGTTGGTTGCGCTATTGCCTACCCCGTTGCTAAAAAGCTGCATAACCTCGGATGTGAGGTAACGGCTGTTACGGGCTTTAGAAATAAAGACCTTGTTATCTTAGAGGATGAATTCCGCGCAGTCAGCACAAATTTCGTTTTAATGAGCGATGACGGCTCGGCAGGTAAAAAGGGTCTTGTAACCGATGCGCTGAAGACCTTGATTGAAAGCGGCGAAGAGTTCGACGAGGTTATCACCATTGGCCCGCTTATTATGATGAAATTCGTATGCGAGCTAACCAAAAAATACGGTATTAAGACCGTGGCTTCGATGAATCCCATTATGATAGACGGCACGGGTATGTGCGGCGGCTGCCGACTTACAGTCGGCGGTAAAACGGTGTTTGCCTGTGTTGACGGCCCCGAATTTGACGGCCATTTAATAGATTTCGACGAGGCTATCGAGCGTTCGTCGGCATTTAGTGAATTTGAGCGTCAACGGCACACTGACACCTGCAATCTGTTTAAAAAAGAGGTAGAATAGATGGCTAATATGCGTCAAGATAAAAATCCTATGCCGGTACAGGACGCCGACATAAGGAATAAAAACTTTAACGAGGTGGCTCTCGGATACACCGAGGAGCAGGCTATAGACGAGGCAAAGCGTTGCCTTAACTGCAAGCACAAGCCCTGTATTGCGGGCTGCCCCGTTAAAATACATATACCTGAATTTATACAAAAGGTGGCTGAGGGAGAGTTTGAGGCGGCTTATGAAATCATAGCCGAGGCCTCTGCCCTGCCTGCGGTTTGCGGTAGAGTATGCCCGCAGGAAAACCAGTGCGAGGGTAGGTGCGTTCGCGGTATTAAGGGCGAGAGCGTGGCTATCGGCCGACTCGAACGCTATGTTGCCGACAGGCACAACTCGCTTAATAGTACCAATATCGAAAAACCGACGCCCAACGGACACAAGGTAGCGGTTATAGGCTCGGGTCCCTCGGGACTTACCTGCGCGGGTGAGTTAGCAAAAATGGGCTACAGCGTTACGATATTTGAGGCGCTTCACACCGCAGGCGGTGTACTCGTTTACGGCATTCCCGAATTCCGCTTACCGAAAGCCATTGTTGAAAAGGAAATAGACGGACTAAAACAGCTTGGAGTTGAAATTAAGACCAATACCGTTATCGGCAGAACATTCTCGATAGATGAACTCCTGAACGATAACGGCTACGAGGCGGTATTTATCGGCTCGGGCGCGGGTCTGCCGAAATTTATGAACATACCCGGTGAAAACTGCAAGGGTGTTTACTCTGCAAACGAGTTTTTAACCCGTATAAACCTTATGAAGGCATACAAAGAGGATAGCGACACGCCCGTACAAAAGGCAAAATGTGTTGCCGTAGTCGGTGGCGGTAACGTTGCTATGGACGCCGCACGTTGTGCTAAGCGGCTCGGCGCCGAGGTGTACATAGTATACCGCAGAGGTATGGAAGAACTGCCCGCCCGTAAGGAGGAAATTGAGCACGCTATCGAG
>JAZULY010000071.1:0-19799 GCA_045603355.1 Acutalibacteraceae bacterium
CCCTTAAATTAGAGGGCGCAACAGCTACATACACAGTAGGCAACACAACTGCTACAAAGAATTTAGCAGATTATGCAAGCAACGATGCTAATTACCTTGGCGCAGGTGCCGTAGGTATCTTCGTTGGTGAAATGAGCGAAAACAGTGCAGCAAAAACTACCTGGTCAGCTATCCAGCGCTTTAGCGTTGCGCTTAATAATGCAGCAGACGAGAAGCCTGTTTCTTACGCTATCCCCGCTATTGACAAAATTACTTACACTGTATACGAAGAGGCTCCCGCTATCCCGATGAACGTACTCACCGCGGTTGAGGTTAGCACTATTCAGTTCGAAATCGGCGCAGATAATTTTGTTAAGGGTAAAAACGTAACACTTACAGTAGATAAAAAGTATTCTAATATGCTGAAGGTAGAAGATGGCGTTATCTATGCATACGAAAAGGGTGTATATACCGCAACCTTAACATGCGACGCCGGTACAAAGACCGTTTATATCGTAGTTAAGGAAGCAACCGATGATAAGTGGTACCTCGTTAACGAGGATTACACCGCAGATTACAACGAAAACACCGCAGATGACGGAATAGATCATCCTGAAAACTGGGTTGTAAACTATGGTGCTCCCGCACAGGGTGCCTCCGGTTGGGGTCAAATCAAGTATGCAAATAATATTAACACCACCGCTAACTACCATCAGGATGGCGTATTTGCCGACGGTTGGTTGCCCTTTATGGATCCCGTAAAGGCAGGCTACACAGGCTCTAACTCCCACGTAGCTCGAGGTTTCGCAACCTATACAAACGGCGTTGTAGAAAACTTCTCTGATTACACCATCTACTATACAGGTGAAGTTTATACCCACCAGACAAGAACCTGGGCAGGTATCGGTCTCTTCGGCCGTGGCGTGACCGACGCAAACGGTATGTTAGACTATTCAGCTAACATTAGTAAGCTCCTTGCCTTCTCGGTAAATAACGAGAACGATGTAATGAGCGTTTCTACGCACTTACACAATAGCGATCCTACAAGAAACGAAAAAATCACAAACAGCGCAAGCTCTACTTGGGCAGGCTGGAACACTTCAAACAACGTTTCAGGCAGTGGTCAAAACATAGGTGTTTATACCGAATATGCTCTTAAGTACGAAGGTACTACGGCTTCCTTCTGGAATCCCGCAAATGAGTCTGCAGGCGTATTCACCGCAACTGCTCCCGTTGTCAAGGGCGGCGTTGGTGTATATGCAAGCTGCTTCGGTGAAACAGGATATCCTACTAATAGCCATCCCACCATATGGGGCTCTGTTGATACCTTTGCAGTTGCTCTTAATAACGCTCCCGACGAAAAGCCGGATTCTTACGCTATCAATGGTGTTGATTCGAGCATCGAGAAGTATGAGGTTGATTTAACCAATGCTCCTGCAATCCCGATGAACGCTAACACCTATACCCGTACCAGATACCTTACATTCAACGCAAACGGTACTGTTTATAACGGTACTGATGCTACCATTACTTCTAACAGTGATGCAGTATCTGTAATCGACGGCTATATCTACGCTTACGAGACAGGTATTCACTCTGTAACCGTAACAAT
This sequence comes from Acutalibacteraceae bacterium, assembly GCA_045603355.1. Classification (GTDB taxonomy): domain Bacteria; phylum Bacillota; class Clostridia; order Oscillospirales; family Acutalibacteraceae; genus SIG565. Next base: position 1,592 of record JAZULY010000071.1, read on the forward strand.
AGGCGGCACTTCTTACGACGCTTTTGTTGTTGTTAAGAATATTACCGATGATAAGTGGTACCTTGTTAACGAGGATTACACAGCCGATTACACCGAGGTTAGCACAGGTGAAGAAAACGAGCATCCCGAAAACTGGGTTGTAAACTATGGTGCTCCTTATGCGTATGCTAATGGTTGGGGTCAAATCAAGTATTCACAGACCCTTCTTACAACCGCTAACTACTATCAGGACGGCGTATTTGCTGACGGTTGGCTGCCCTTTATGGACCCCATCAAGGCAGGCTATACGTACAACAACTACTACAATGCCCATATGGCTCGCGGTTACGCAACATATACAAACGGCGTTGTAGAAAACTTTGCCGACTACACCATCTACTATACAGGTGAAGTTTATACCCACCTGGTTGATAACAGACACTGGGCAGGTATCGGTCTCTTCGGCCGTGGTGTGACCGACGCAAACGGTATGTTAGACTATTCAGCTAACAATAATAACCTCCTTGCCTTCTCGGTAAATAACGAGAACGATGCAATGAGCGTTTGCACACACCTCTACAATACAGCAGAACCCGTAAGAACAATAGATCTTACAAACAGCGCAGGCTCTACCTGGGCAGGCTGGAACACTTCAAACAACGATTCAGGCAGTGGTCAGAACATAGGTGTATATACCCAATATGCTCTTAAGTATGACGGTACTACAGCTACCTTCTGGAACCCCGAAAATGAGGCTGCAGGCGTTTACACTGCAACTGCTCCCGTTGTCAAGGGCGGCGTTGGTGTGTATGCAAGCTGCTTCGGTGGCTCAGGCTACGAAAACGGTAACAGCTATCCCACCACATGGGGCTCTGTTGATACCTTTGCAGTAGCTCTTAACAACACTGCAAGCGAGCTTCCCTATGCACTCGATATTAACCTCTTAGAGGAACTCGGTGTAACAATTCGTCCTGAGACCAGCCAGTACTCTTACGGTATCCGTTTCGGTACACGTGCTCATACTCTCAGAATGACCGACGGTGTTGTTGTAAGTGACAATACAGTAACTATTGACAATATCAATTACGACATCATTTCCTACGGTACACTTATGCTCCCGAAGGCTCTTCTCGGCGATAAGGAGCTTGTGCACGGTGCCGACGTAGACATCGTTGATACTCAGGTTACCAAGTACATCAGTGCTAACGAAAACTACACCGATTTCGCTATGACGCTTATTAACATCCCCGAGAGATACAAGACTCTCGATATCGCGTCTCGCGCATATATCGCTTACGATAACGAAGGCACCACCGAGTATGTATACTCAGGTACACTTGTTCGTAACTTCTACGACACTCAAGCTACCATCGGCGGTATCTATCCGCTCGATGTAATCAATGAGGACTTCAGCGCTACAGATTTCAGCACCTTCGAAATCACCTACGACTCGATGACAAATCAGGGCAAGGACGTAACACCCGAAAGTGCATTTGACGGTGAAGCTGAAGCTCTCAAGAATGAAATTGATAATTACGCTGATACTATGACGGGCAACTCACGTATAATCTACGTTGACCCGAGTGCTACTGCTACCGGTAGCGGTACCGAGAGTTCACCTTATAATAGTTTAGCCACTGCTATTAGCAAATGTAAGTCATATTACGATGAGACAATCCTTATTAAGCGCGGCACAGTTACCCGTGGCTACTTTGAATTAGCTAGCGGTGACAGCCTCGGTGCTTACGGCACAGGTCCGAAGCCTGCTATCTTCGGTTCTGATAAGAACTATGCTGACCTCACCTGGTCAGAGACAGGCACACGTAACGTTTACTCGGTTGCTTGCAGCAAAACCAACATCGGTAACGTAGTATTCAACTACGGTCAGGCAATCGGTATGGAAAAGGCTTCCCTGGCAGAAGTTACAACCAACTTTGATTACTATGCAGATGGCTCTAAGCTCTATGTTTACAGTAACATAGGTAATCCGGGCGACATTTGCCAGAGTATCGAAATCGGTTGGCAATATGATAACAGCGGTAAAAATGACGGTGTGATTGTATTAAATGGTGACAACACTGTTGAGAACATTCAGGTAATGTTCACAGGCGGTCACGGTATTCAGGGTAAGAAGACAAGTGGCATCACCATCCGCGGTTGCGTAGTTGGCTGGATCGGCGGCTCGATACAGGATCCTGATAGTGATGCATCAGTTCCTTTCGGTAACGGTATCGAGTTCTGGGACGATACATCTGATTCGTCCGTAGAGTCCTGTCACATATTCCAGTGCTATGACTCGGCTGTTACACATCAGTACACCGACCAGACTGGGGATTTCGGCGCTAACTTCGATTCTATTACCTATAGCAACAACCTGCTCGAATACAACTACATGGGCTTCGAGTACTTCCTTACTACCAGTAATAGCGACAGCATGACCAATATTTCCTTCGATAGCAATATTGTTCGCTTCTCGGGTTACGGCTTCGGTTGGCACTCTCGTCCCGACCAGTCTGTTGCAGCCTCTGTCAAGGGCGTTGCTGCAACCGATAATAAAGCCAGCAACTTTACTATCACAAACAATATCCTTGACTTCGGAAGACAGTACACTGCTGTTTACAACGCAGAGGATGATTCTTATCTGCCGACCTTCACAGGCAATACCTACGGTATCCGTAAAGACCAGGCATTCTTCAGAATCCAGAACGTTGATTCTACAACAGGCAGAATCAGAGTTTACAGAGGCGACAGCGGTTACTATGATGAAGGTACCTACCAGATAGATGACTGTCTCGCATTCATTGGCGAAACAAATCCCACGGTAGTTTACGATGATAAGGGCGCAGCTAACGATCGTGTATTAACAGGTAACACTGCTGCTGCTGACCGCAACCTTAACAACACTGCTTATAAGGCAGCGGTTGAGGGTGAACTCAACGTAGTTTACATTGGTGGTTCAGTAACACACGGTCAGGGTGCAAGTGATGCAAACCTTGCAACAGGTACATCATGGGCGGCTAAGGTTCATCAGTACCTCACCAACAAGTACCCGAACGCTACCGTTAACGGTCACAACGCAGGTATCGGCGGTACAGGTTCCTTCTACGGTAACCACCGCTTAGAGAGAGACGTATTCCCGAGCGATCCTGACCTCGTATTTATCGACTTTGCTATTAATGACCTCTATGAGGATTATACCGAGACACAGTCCTTGGTATATATGGAATCTCTCATTACTAACATTCAGGCTAAGTATCCTGATGCCGATATCGTTATGGTACTCGTAACCGATAGAAGCAACTTGGGTGATGAGTATACAAATCTCGTAGCTCACAGAACTATTGCTGAGCATTACGGTATACCGGTAGTTAACGTAGGTGAAGCTCTGGCTGCAGAAGCAAGCTGGCTCACTTGGAGTAAATACTCTGATGACACCGTTCACCCGAACGATACAGGTTACCAGATCTATGCAGATGCTATCACATCCGCACTTGACACATTACTCCCTGCTTCTCCGACTAAGGCAAAAGTTCACGAACTCCCCGATCAGTACATTACACATCTGCTCGAGGGCTCGAAGTTAATCACTGCCGCTCAGATCGGTGCACAGGATGGCTGGACAGTAACAACCGAAAGAGTTGAAGGCAGCACTAACAGTGTAATGGGTTACGGTAAGTTGAGCTCTGCTCTCGTTCCGTCCGCTTCGGGCGCTACCCTTACCTACACCTTCACAGGCTCCTCATTCGGTATGCTTGTTGAGCCGGGCTCAGACCAGAATGTAACAATTACAATCGATGGAATGCTTACTGCCACTATGACAGAAAACAGCGACGCAGAGAAGATCACCAGGGTTATCTTCGATAATCTTGCTGACACCGAGCACACCGTAGAAATTACCTACGGCGGCTCAGGCGGATTCTCCATTGGTGCATTCTTAGTAGGCTAAGCCACACTTGATTAACAAATAATCAAGCAAAACACAGTATTAAAGCCGCAGGTAACCCCTGCGGCTTTTTTCTATTCAAAAATGAGGTCTGATCAAAACAAGCCTTCCCCTTGAAGGGAAGGTGGATTTTGCAAAGCAAAAGACGGATGAGGTGGCGGTGAAGAAAGAGAAAGTCACGGTTAAACACCTCATCAGTCTCGCTACAGCTCGACAGCTTTCTCGCACTGCGGTGCTCGGTCCCTCCGCGGTTCTAACAGTCCACTGGACTGTTATTCATTACCGCTACGCCCGCTTGCGCTTACCTCAAGGGGAAGGCATATTTTATGGATATACGCGTAAATAATTGACTTTACTGTATTTTATGGTATAATTAAACTGTATAATTATCCCATAGCAAAGGAGCACTGTTAATGAAATTTACAGCAAAGAGGTCAGCAAGGCTTTTGGCCGCCATTTTGGCAATTTTAATGGTTTTATCAACCGTTTCGGTATGCTTCTCGGCATTCGCAGAGGAGAGCGTTTATACCGTAGAGTATACGTCTCCCGCAATACCGATGACGGCGGGTACTATTGTGTCTATGGAGAGCCTAGAATTTGAAACAAGCTCGGGTACTGTTATTTCGGGAGCCGAGGCTACTATTTCCTTAGTAAACGAGGCTGATAACGACAAAGTAGCTATAGACGGTGCTACTATTCTTGCGCGTAAAAAGGGCGTATATGAAGCTGTAGTTACAAGTGGCTCCGATGAAATGACGGTTTATATTGTTGTAAAGGCGAAGAACGAAACAAAATGGACTCTTTATTCTGCCGATTTTGATTCTGCAGAATGGAATCCCGCTGATGCTACCTCTAAGGCTCTGCCTGACGACTGGGTATATCAGATAGGCGGCCAGAAAATAGGACTGACTACCGTGCTTCAGCAGACGACTGCCGTGCAGCACTCTAACGTCGAAGGCATTTCTTTGGACGAGAACGGTATTCTCGTTACGGGTAATGCTCCTACCGTAGCAGAGGTGGGCAAAACCGCTGATGATACTACCAGCGCATTCTTTACCCTTAATAACACCTGTGTAAATGCATTCCGTGACTATACTGTCAAGGCTGATATGCTCGCATACGTAGATTCTGTTGCTGCCTCGCTCACCGCGCGAAACGGCACAATGGGTGTAGGCTTCTTTGTTCGCGCCGTAGGTGCAGATGCAAACGGTAAGTTTACCGTAGGCTCTTCGTCCACTTTTAATACCGATGTTTTTGCGGTAAACGTAAATCCCGATGATACCTTCGGCGGATATGCAGGTTATGCTAAGTTTAATAAATTTATGAAGGCAACCCTTGCTACAAATCAGGACAATGTCTATAAGTGGACTACTGTAGATAGGTGTAGCGTCGAGTCGGGTGCTGTAATGCCCGCCTCCCTCAGCCTTTCTTTAAAGCTTGACGGCACTACCGCGACGCTGAGTGAAGCGGCAGGCGACACGGCTACATATGAAAATATAACATTACCTGACAGAACGGGTAACGTAGGTATATACGTAGGCTATGCTGACGGCAACTATGCGGTTGTTAAGAACTTTAATGTCTATCTTAATAATGCCGCATACGAGTGTCCGCCCTACACCCAGAACGATAAAGCCGATGATGGCACCACTTTATACAGGGTTGACTTAGAGCGAACACCCGCAATACCGATGAATGCCAATACATATGTTCAGCTCAAGCACCTTGCATTTGCTGTCGACGGTATAGATTATTACGATACAGAAGTAACCGTTACCTCGAAAAACGAGGGGATTTCGATAGTCGGCGGCGCTATCTATGCGTATGAGACGGGTGTATACCCCATAACCGTAGAGGGTGAAGGCTTTTCTGCTACCGCTTATGTCGTAGTCAAGGATATTGACGACGATATGTGGTACCTTTATAACGAGAGTTTCACCGATGACTACGATGAATATAAAATGGGTTACAAAAATGAGTTCCCTGATAACTGGAAATCTCAGGCGGTTATTCAGAGCGCAGGGGCAAGCGGCTTCTTAGAGTATCCTTATATGAGCTACTATAACGCTCAGAACGTATATCTGGATGATCAGAGTATCCCGATGGACGGTGCATTCCCGTTCACCGACCCGTATAATTACGGCTGGAGTAACTCGAATAACCATACCGCGCGCGGTTACTTTACCCTTACGACCGATGCTATCTCTGCCTTTAACGACTTTACCATTTATTACGAAGGTAAAACCTGGACTAGCGAAGACTGGAATACCGCAGGTACGGGTCTCTTTGGCCGCGCCGTAACGCAGAACGGTTTGCTCACAAGAAATGTTACAAACAGCGTTGTGGCTTTCTCGGCTAACAATATTAATACCAGCACAGGTCTTAATTCTGTGGGGGACGGCGCTACTATGACCGTTAAAAAGCAAACGCTCAATGCTGCTACCCCTTCCTGGAGTATTGCCACACTCACGACAAATACAGGCAAAGCCTGGGCAAACTGGAATACTGTTTCCAAGAAATCGAGCGACTCGAATAACAACGGTGCTGATACCAGATATGCCCTTAAATACGACGGTACCACCGCTTACTTCTGGAACCCTGATGATGAATCAGCAGGCTACTACTCTACGCAGGTGGCAGACGGCAAGGGCTCTGTGGGTGTATTTGCAGGCGTTATTTCTGACGGCAGCGCATCGACAGGCTATTCACATACATGGGCATCGGTTGATAGCTTCGCGGTAGCACTTAATAACGCGCCCGACGAATTACCCCACGCTACCGTGATAAATCCCGTAGATGCTCTCGGCGCAACCATACGTCCCGAAACATCGGCTGCTACCGCAGGTCTTCGCTTCGGCGCGCGTGTTTACAGTCTGCAGTTATCTGACGGCGCAGTGCTCAGCGATGATACGGTAACGGTTGGCGGCAAGGAGTATCCCGTTCAGGGTTACGGCGCGATTTTGCTCCCGAAGGCTCTGCTCGGCGGCAACGAGTTAGTGCACGGCATTGACCCCGACATCGCTGATACCCCCATAACCGAATATGCCGTGGCAAATGAAAATTATGCCGAAACGGTAATAACCCTCACGGATATCCCCGAAAAATATAAGAATGTCGATATAGCCTTCCGCGCATATATTGCATATTATGCGAGCGGTGAAACCAAGTACGTTTATTCAGATACTCTCGTTCGTAACTTCTATGATACACAGAAAGCCATCAGCGGTATTTATCCGCTCGATGTTATAAATCCCGATTTCAGCGCTACAGATTTTTCCACCTTCGATATCACATACGACTCGATGACGAATCAGGGCGTATGGGAAACGCCTGACGGTGTATACGATGAAGAAGCGGCAGACTTAAGAAGCGAAATTGAGTCTAATTCAGATACCCTCAAGGATAATTCCACCCGCAAGTACTACGTAGACCCAAGCGCTACCACCAACGGCAGCGGTACCGAAAGTTCGCCGTATAATAATCTTCAGACGGCTATTGATAAAGCCACAAGCTGGTCATGGATCAAACCTGTGATTTTGATAAAACGCGGTACGGTGATACGAGGCGAGTTTACTATCCCTGCAAAAGTAAGCATCGGCGCTTATGGCGATGAATCACTACCCAAGCCTGTAATAATGGGCTCTGACAAAAACTATGCAGACCTTAACTGGAATGAGACCGCAACCGAGAATGTTTACTCGGTAGCCTGCAGTCATGATAATGTAGGAAATGTTGTGTTCAACTACGGTCAGGCGATAGGCCGCTTCCGAGACTCAGTGGCAGCACTCGAAAACAATTTCGACTATTATGCCGACGGAACTAACCTGTATGTATACAGTAATGCGGGAAATCCGGGGGAAATCTGCCAGAGTATTGAACTAAGTTATAAAAGCGGCAGAGCAATACTCGTTATAAACGATAACTGCACCCTCGAAAACTTGCAGGTAATGTTCGGCGGTGCCCACGGTATTCAGGCAAACGACAGCGACGGTGTTATTATCCGCGGCTGTGAGGTAGGCTTTATGGGCGGCGCTGCAACCAGCACGGCAGGAGTATACTATGGAAACGGAATAGAGTTCTGGAACGGTACAACCGATGCAACGATAGACACTTGCTATGTATACCAGTGCTACGACTCGGCTGTGACCCACCAGTTTACCGACCAATCGGCTGATACAACTGCTAATTTCGATAACATCACATATAGCAATAATCTGATCGAATATAATTTTATGGGCTTTGAGTACTTTAATACTACAAGCGATACGAGCGACAGTATGACGAATATTTCCTTCGACAGTAACATCGTTCGTTTCTCGGGTTACGGCTTCGGTTGGTATTCGCGTCCCGCTATCGACCATGAGGTTGGCTCTAACATCAAAGGCATTGGCTCAAAGGACAATAAGGCGAGCAACTTTACAGTAACCAACAACTACCTTGACAGAGCGAGACAGGGTCTTATTGTTATGAATTCTGCCGACAATAATGCCTATATCCCGACCTTTTCGGGCAACCACTATGCAGTTGGAAGTAAGGATTGCATCCTCAGACTTGGTATACGCGACAAAGGTTACAGGGCGCACAGTACCGATTATCAGATTAACGAAGCTCTGTCTATTCTCGGCGACACGAAAGCTATGCTCGATTCCGGCGGCGTAAATGCTCCAACCCGTTCCTTAACGGGTAATGCTGCGGCGCCTGCGCGCACCCTTAATAACACCGCGTATAAGGCGGCGGTAGAGAATGAGCTCAGTGTCGTTTATCTCGGCGGCTCGGTAACCCACGGTCAGGGCGCGAGCAACTCAACCCTTACGACAGGTACCTCTTGGGCGGCTTTAGTTCATCAGCATTTAATGGAAAAATATCCTGATGCTACTATAAAAGGCTACAATGCGGCTATCGGCGGCACGGGCTCATATTTCGGTCTCCACCGATTAGGCAGGGACGTATATCCGAGTGATCCCGACCTTATATTTATAGATTTTGCGGTTAATGACCTGTATCAGAGCTATACCGAGGCGCAGTCTACGGTATTTATGGAATCATTAATTACCAATATACAGGCGAAATACCCCGACGCCGATATCGTTATGGTGCTGGTAACCAACGAGGCGCATTGCGGCGCGGATTATACAAATCTTCTCGCACACGAGGCGGTTGCTAATCATTACGGCATACCCGTAATCAACGTCGGTGAGGCTTTAGGTGAAAAGATAAGCGCAGGAGATAGCTGGAGTAAATATTCGGGTGACTCGGTGCATCCTAACGATGCAGGCTATAAGGTTTATGCAGATGCCATTATACCCGTGCTCGATAGGTTGCTTCCTGTATCACCGACCGAGGCAGAAGCCCATTATCTGCCGAAGCAGTATATAACTAATTTACTCGAAGACGCTACGATGGTTACTGCCGACCAAATCGGCGCGCAGACAGGCTGGAACTTAACTGCCACAACCTCGACCAATTCGGCGACCAATTCGCTCAGAGGATACGGCAAGATAAGTCAGGCGCTTATCCCGTCGACTTCGGGTGCTACACTTACCTACGAGTTTACAGGCTCTGCCTTCGGTATGATTGTTGAGCCGGGTTATAGCCAGAACGTAACCGTTACCATTGACGGCGTGACTACCGCTAAAATGGTAGAAAGCAGCAGCGAAGAAAAGATTATCAAGGTTATCTTCGATAATCTTCGTGACGGCGAGCATACCGTAGAAATCACCTACGGCGGCTCGGGCGAATTTGCTATCGGAGCATTCTTAATAGGCTAACTTAAAAAGACGCAGGTTCTCCTGCGTCTTTTCTATTGTAAAACACAAATAAATAATATATAATGGAGAAAGAAACTTTATGGCGGTGGTAAGATGCAAACATTAAATAATACGGCATATAAATTGCTGACTGATAAGAAGCTTAATGTCGTCTATTTCGGCGGCTCGGTAACATACGGGCAGGGCGCGAGTGACCCGAACCTTAAAACGGGCACCTCCTGGGCGGCGCGTGTTTCGGCTTGGCTTAGCAACAAATACCCAGAGGCACAGATAAATTTTACTAACGCCGCTATCGGTGGTACGGGCTCGTATTTAGGGCTTTTCAGAAGCGAGCGCGATGTTTTGCCATACTGTCCCGACCTCGTGTTTATTGAGTTTGCGGTCAATGACCGTTATCAGGGCTACACTAAAGAGCAGGCGATGTACTCTACCGAGTCTATAATCCGTAAAATAAGCCGCAAATTTCCGACGGCTGATATAGTTATGCTTTTTACTACCGACTGGTTTGTTTTCGGCACACAGTACGAAGCGCTTCTCGCCCATAAGGCGGTAGCAGAGCATTACGATATACCGAATATCGACTTAGGCGCCGCGCTTTACAAGGAATTGAACGGTTACCGCGGTGAGTCGGCTGAGGACGAAAAATGGCGGGAATATCTTACCGATATCGTTCATCCCGCCGATAAAGGCTACAAGGTGTATGCCGCTGCGCTTATCCCCGTGCTTGACAGCCTTTTACCGCAAAATCCGAGCGAGGCTAAGGCGCACGCTTTGCCTGAGCAACTGAGTATGGCTGCCGATAATGACACGACCACTTTATATGCTGAGGATATAAAGGCGAATGAAGAATGGGAGTTATCCGAGTCGATAGATGGTACAAAATCGGTTATGCGATGCCAAAATGCGCTTTTACCATCGGCTTCGGGCGCAACCCTTACCTTGAAATTCTCGGGCAATACCTTTGGTATGGGCGTTGTTTGTAAAGAGAATGCTAACGTCACCGTAACGGTCGACGGTACTACCGTAAGGCTGGCTGAAAAGTCGGCATATAACGAGGTCGAGCGGTTTGTCTTCAGCGGTCTGTCGGACAGCGAGCACACCGCTACCATCCATTACGGCGGCCCCGGCACCTTTGCCATTGGTGCTATTTTTATAGGATGAAGGTATTAGAGAAATGAAAAAACATCTCCCCAAAATATTATGTGCGGTCTTTGCGGTTATTTTTGCGGTGTCGGCAGGCGCGCTGGTGCTGTATTTTATTAACGGTGAGCAGGAGAAAAACACCTTTGAGGACCTGCGCGAACAGATTATAACAGATACGCCCGCGTCCTCTGAGACAGAGAGCGGCGCGGCAGATACGGAAGACGACGGTGCGGTAGATATAAGAGAGCTTAAAAAACTCAACAGCGATGCCGTTTTTTGGATAAATATACCCGGCACTAATATCGATTATCCCGTAATGCATACACCCTCTACGCCTGAGGAGTACCTGCACCGCGATTTTTACGGCAAGGAAACAAGGTCGGGCACACCCTTTCTTGACGGTTATCAGACTGCAGATGAAGACAATATCTTTATTTATGGCCACAATATGAAAAACGGCACTATGTTCTGGGGACTTAAAAAGTATACAAGCAAAAGTTTTGCGGCTGAGAACAATAAAATTTATCTCTCTACCGAGAGCGGTCTTAAAGAATACCGAATTTATGCGGTGCTCAGCACAGACAGCGGTGACGGCTGGTATTCAAAACGAAAATTTATTGATGAGGCGGCATATGATTTCGCCATGAACTATTTAGAGGGTAAGGCGCTTTATACCGTCGGGGAAAGACCCGAATACGGTACAAAACTGCTCACATTATCCACCTGCCGCAGCGGCGGAGGTAATAAAAGATTGCTCGTAATAGCGGCGCAAGAATAAAAGGATGTCCATTTTGGAAAGAATCAAGCAACCAATGAAAAAATTTTTAACCCTTTGTAAAAAGAATAAATTAGCCACTGCGGTGACGAGCATCTGCCTTGTTTTGGTTGTTGCCTTGGCATCGGTTATGGTGTATTTTATAAAAAACCCGCTGCTTATATACACCACCTTCGAAGATTATGTTACGACAGGTTGGGCAAACGGTGACGACGGCGCCGTGCTTTATACCGCAGATGATGCGCGCAGTGTTAAGGTTGCGGGTTGGAATGAGGCTTCCTACGGAATTGACGTATCAAAGCACAACGGCAGAATAGACTGGGAAAAGGTCGCCGCCGAGGGTATCGATTTTGTTATGATACGCTGCGGTTATCGCGGATGTGTATCGGGTGAAATAGTCAAGGATATTCAGTTTGATAATAATATTAAGGGTGCCGCCGAGAACGGCATTCCGATAGGCGTGTATTTTTATTCTACCGCCGTAACGCCCGAGGAGGCTGAGGAGGAGGCCGCATTTGTTTGCAGCGAAATTCGCAAGCACGAGAAAAACGGTATTAAAATTACATATCCCATAGCCTACGATTTTGAGGAGTTTTATAACGACGAGTATACCCGCGCGGGGGGGCTTACCCGCGAGCAGCTCACCGAGAACACCGTAGCGTTTCTCGATATTATCGATGGTGCAGGTTATATCCCGATGCTGTATGCAAGTAAAAGTGCAGTATCGGCATATTGGGATTTTGGACCGATATCAGGGTATGATTTTTGGCTGGCGCATTATACCGCCAATACGAGCTTTGACGGCTCGTTTATGATGTGGCAGTATACCTGCAAGGGCAGGGTGGACGGAATTTATAATTATGTCGATTTCAACGTCGCACGGTATGTTGTTAACGATGATTATGTATAAAAATCAAATAATCAGCATTATTAAATTTTAAGGTGATGTTATGAAAATTAAACAGACTTATATTGAAGTTAAAAAACATAATATGAAGGACACTTTTGAGCCCGAGGCGATACGGGCTTTAATAAAGCGTGTTGCAGGCGAAAAATATGCCGAGAAATTTATGTTCGAAAAGATAGAATCGAACGGTTTCGACTGCTCCGAGGTTTTAGATAAGGATGATAAAATATGCATTCGCGCTAATACGGGAGTAAGCGCGGCTGTTGGCTTTAACCGTTATTTAAAAGATATTTGCCACTATAGTGTCGGTGTGCTGTCTTCAAGCGGAACTTTGCCCCAGAATCCTCCCGCTGTAGGAAAAGCAATAAAACGCAAGAGTAAATTTTTATACAGATATTTCTTTAACTACTGCACTTTTAGTTATACATATGCTTTTGATAACTGGGCAGACTGGGAAAAAACTTTGGATTATCTTCTCCTTTCGGGATATAATCTTATTTTAAATCCAATCGGTATTGAAAGCATATGGCGTAATGTTTTATTAAAACTCAACTACAGTAAAAAAGATATAAATAATTTTTTGTGCGGACCTGCCTTTTATGCCTGGCAATGGATGGCGAATATGAGCGGTTGGGCAGGCGGTGCGCCCGAACACTGGTATGATTACCGTATTAAACTGTCGGGAAAGATAAATAAACGTCTGCAAAGCTTTGGAGCGGCTCCTGTATTTGCGGGATATATAGGTATGGTGCCTGACGATTTTTGTAAATATTTCCCCGATTCTGAAATTGCCGACCAAGGACATTGGCTGACATATAAACGCCCGGGCTTTATTATGCCTACCGACCCGAATTATGACAGAATTGCAGATTTATATTATGAAGAATGCCGCAAAATTGAGGGCGGGGATAAAGTCTGCTATTTCTCGGCAGACCCCTTCCACGAGGGCGGAATCACCGACGGAATAGATATAAAATCTTACGCGCTTGGCAATTACAAAAAAATGATTGAGCATTACGAGGGCGCAGTCTGGGTTTTGCAGGAGTGGATTGACCTTCATACCGAAATCGTTGAAAATATTAAGGATGGCGGCATATTGCTGTTATCGCTGCAAGGTGATACTAAGCCTACCACTGCGAGCAAAGAGGATATTTCGCCGTGGTGCTATTGTGCCGTGAATGCATTTGGCGGTCAATATGCAATGCACGGTGCTGCAAAGGAGCAGTTATTAAATCCCTTCCGTCACTTGGAAAACGACACAAGCAAAATCGTTGGTATCGGATATATGTCCGAATCTGTAAACTGTAATGAAATTTTATATGCAATAAATGTTGAAAACGCTTTTGGTGACGGCTTTAGTACGGTTGAAGATTTTTTACACACCTATACAAAAGACCGATATGGAAATAATCCAAAGGATATTGTTGATACATTATTAAAGGTGTTCCTTGTGTCCTTCCATATAGACCGTCCTTTAGGCGGTGAATCGGGCTTGTGTTCGCGTCCTGCGCTTGATGTATGCCGCGTTTCTGCCTGGTCTACGCCCGCAAAGCCTTATCTTGACCAAACTATTCTGGTGGATTATGTTAAGGCGATGTTTGCCCATTATGACGAAATGGAGGGCCTCGGCGGTTATCGCTCAGACCTTTTAGAAGCAACGCGACAAATACTGAATAATCTTTCGTGGTACTATATTGAGAAGATAAAGGAATCGTATAAAGCGAAGGATATAGAGAGCCTGTCTCATTGGGGAGATGAGCTTTTAAGCCTTTATGACCTGCAGACCGCTCTAATGGCGTGTGATAAAAACCGAATGCTCGGTACCTGGCTTAAAAAGGCAAGAAGATTCGGTAAAACCGAAGCGGAGAAGACCTATTTTGAATGGAATGCGCGCACGCAGATTACACTTTGGGGCAATAAACAGGCTTCAAAATTTTTGCGCGATTATGCTGCCCGTGAATGGCACGGAATGCTTAATGATTTTTATAAGCCGCGCTGGGAAAGGTTTATCTCCCGTCTGGAATTATCACTTTTGACGGGGAAAAACTTCGAAAAAGCTGATGATTATAATCAGGAAATCGGCTTTACCTTTGAAAAGAAAAAATACGCTTCAAAGCCATACGGTAACTTAAAAGCCGCAGTAGAAAACATCATTAATAAGGTGTCTTCGGAAAAAATAGAGTACAGGGAATACGGCGAAAAACAAAGCTCCTTCGTAGAAAATGTACTTAAGGATATGGCTAAAAAATCATAAAACTTTGACAAATATTTCACAATATGGTATAATTTATTTGAAAATATTTTATAAAGGAGATACGCAAAATGGCAAACAGATTTGTACTCAACGAAACCAGCTATCACGGCAAGGGTGCGATTAATGAAATCGCAACCGAAATCAAGGCAAGAGCCTTCAAAAAGGCATTTGTCTGCTCAGACCCCGACCTTATCAAGTTTGAGGTTACAAAAAAGGTGACCGATATTCTTGACGCGGCAGAAATCGCTTATGAAATCTATAGCGACATTAAGCCGAATCCGACTATTGAAAACGTTCAGAACGGTGTTGCTGCTTTTAAGGCAAGCGGTGCAGACTGCATCGTAGCTATCGGCGGTGGCTCATCTATGGATACCGCAAAGGCTATCGGTATTATTATTCAAAACCCCGAGTTTGCCGATGTTCGCTCTTTAGAGGGCGTTGCTCCCACCAAGAAGCCCTGCACACCCATCATCGCAGTTCCCACAACTGCAGGTACAGCAGCAGAGGTAACAATTAACTACGTTATTACCGACGCCGAGAAAAACCGCAAGATGGTTTGTGTGGACGTTCACGACATCCCTGTCGTTGCTGTTGTTGATCCCGATATGATGGCTTCTATGCCCAAGGGTCTTACTGCCGCTACAGGTATGGACGCTTTAACCCACGCTATTGAGGGTTATATCACCAAGGGCGCTTGGGAAATGAGCGATATGTTCCACATTAAGGCTATCGAGATTATCGCAAAGAGCCTCCGCGGCGCTGTTGCAAATACCGATGAAGGCAGAGAGGGTATGGCTCTCGGTCAGTATATCGCAGGTATGGGCTTCTCGAATGTAGGTCTCGGTATTGTTCACTCTATGGCTCATCCGCTCGGTGCTTTATATGATACTCCTCACGGTGTGGCTAATGCTATTATTCTTCCTACCGTTATGGAATACAATGCTCCCGAAACGGGCGAAAAGTACAGAGATATCGCTAAGGCTATGGGTGTAGACGGTGTCGACGCTATGAGCCTTGAAGATGCAAGAACAGCTGCAATTGATGCTGTTAAGAAGTTGTCTGCCGATGTTGGTATTCCTGCCGACCTCAAAGAAATCGTAAAGACGGAAGATATCGACTTCCTTTCTCAGTCGGCTTTCGACGATGCCTGCCGTCCCGGTAATCCCCGTGACACAAGCGTTGAGGAAATCAAAGAGCTTTATCTTAAGTTAATGTAATTTGTAAGGGTGTGTCGCAAAGACACACCCTTAATTTTTGTGACAGAGGCTCTAAATTCTTTGACATATTCTGCCGCGTATAGTATAATTTATTAAAAACTCATGGCTTAATAGGAGTGAATAATATGAGTAGCAATAAAATTCATTTAATACCTAAGGTAAAGAAGTTAGAGGAAGGGTCAGGCTTTTTAAAAACAAAATCTGTTTTTTATGATGAGTCCTTGTCAGACCCCAGACTTCGGAATGCTTTAGCGGCTTTTAAGTTTGACGCGGCGGGTACAAAAGTAGATATTTGTATAGGAGACAGCGGCACAGAAGAATACGAGCTTTATATTAATGAATATAATATCCGTATCGTAGCGGGTAGTAATGCAGGTGCGTTTTATGCAATTCAGACCCTGCGCCAGCTGTTCAAGCACGAGCAGGTGCCTTGCCTACATATTTCGGACAAACCCGACTTTGAATACCGTGGATTTTATCACGACGTTACCCGCGGAAAGGTGCCGACCGTCGAGTCGCTTAAAAAGTTAATCGACTATATGGCTTATTATAAATTAAATTCATTACAGTTGTATGTTGAGCATACGTTTGAATTTAAAGAGTGCGAAGAACTGAACGAAAAAACGGGTTATTTAACAAAGCAAGAAATCCAAGAAATTGACAGATACTGTCGTGACAATTTCATCGAGTTTATACCCTCTATTGCCACATTTGGACATATGTATGAGATTCTTCAGCAGGAAAAATATCAGCATTTGCGCGTGTTAAATGACTTCGACGAGATAGAAAACTTCTGGCATTCGAGAATGCAGCATCATACAATAGACCCGCTGCAGGAAGAAAGCATGGAGCTTGTTAAGAGCCTGATAGATCAGTATGCGCCGAATTTCAAGAGTGAATTTTTCAATATCTGTTGCGATGAGACCTTCGATTTAAAAAGATATGCAGCCGAAGGTCAAGACGAAGGCAAGCTGTATGTAGATTTCGTTAAGAAAATTATTGATTGCGTTACATCGAAAAATAAGAAAATTATGATGTGGGCTGATATTTTACTGCAGCATCCCGAATGCATCGACGAATTGCCCGAGGATACATATTTCCTTAATTGGTATTATGACCCCGACCCGAAGGAGGCTGACATTAAGCGGTTCTCTGAGCTTGGAAGACGGCAAATCGTTTGCCCGGGTACTACCACCTGGAATCGCTTCTGCGAAAACGTTGCAGTAGAGGAGCCTAATATTTCTCTTATGGCAGAGTACGGATACCGTCACGGGGCGGTCGGTCTTCTTAACACCAACTGGGGCGACTGGGGCAACCCGTGTAGCATAGAACTCGCGCTCTACGGTTTAGTGCTCGGCGCAGAAAAATCCTGGAGTGTTGCTACCGCCACCGATGAAGAGTTTTACAACGCAGTAAATCATCTGTTATATGAGAATGAAAACGGAATTCAGTATCTGCGTGAAGCGAGCGAACTGCACAGTCACGTGAATTGGATGACCTTTATAAAAAATTATTTCAGCGTTCGCTATGAAAACCGTGAGAATTTCGAGCCAATTGATAGTGAAGTTCTGAAAAAAGTTCAAAACGGATATCTCGCATTCGCAGAAAAACTCTCAAAAGAAAACTGGGCACAGGATGAATTCAGAAAAGAGCTGCTTTTGTGTGTCGAAGGCGTTTGTGTTATAGCTGAATTATCTGCAAAACTGTCGGGACACGAAGAGACGAGGGTTACCGATACGAAAAATTGGTTAAACAAGTATCGTCAGCACTGGACCGCAAAAAACAAAGAGAGCGAGCTATCCCTAATAGAAGAAGTATTTTTATATTGCGAAAATGTATAGCAAAAAGCAGTCGGTTTTACCGACTGCTTTTTCTTTTACCTGATTTTCAATAATTTTTCCGCATTTTTATAAAGTATATTTTCTTTTTGCTCGTCTGTGAGTGGTTGGCTTTTGAGAGCTACAATCTCGTCACCTGCGCGGCTCCAGGGCGCATCCGAGCCGAATAGCACCCGCTCCGAGCCGTGTGCCTTTACAATGCGCACGAATTGGTCGTGGGGGTAGTACTCGAAGCCCATTGAGGTATCTATATAAACGCTTGTCCCCACAAGGTGTTTTTCAACATCGTCCCACTGCTTTTGTCCGCCGAAATGGGCGGCTACCAGCACGCCGCCGCGAAGTTCTTTTGCTATATGCGCAAACTGCCGGGGCGAGGAATGATAG
>JAZULY010000072.1:0-6386 GCA_045603355.1 Acutalibacteraceae bacterium
GTCGAAGGCAGGCTTGCCCCCAACTTTTTGAATTTAAGGGAATCTATACAGTTGTACTCGCGTTTTTTCGCCGCACCCGCCGATATAGTACGGCTGAGCGAAAATTCATTTTTATTAGCCGCATATATCGCCTGCTTGATATCGTCTGCCGACACACGCGCTTCGGACATATTATAAATATGCCCTTTTTTTGCCTTTTGCAGCGCGCCGAAAATCTGACGAACAGCGTTTTCGATATACGTAACGGTGGTTACCTTTCTGCAGTCGTCATCGGTAATTAGTACTTCCCTTTTTTCAAAACACTCTTTTACCATCTTTACAAGGTCGATAGACGGGGTATGGTAACGCGAAGCAGAAAAGATATTATCGAAGCGAAGAAGTGTGATATCAAGACCCGCGTCGCGCACAGCCTCGCGGCAGAGCTTCTCGAGTTCAAGATAATATTCGAGTTCGGGGGTTTTATCGCACATTTTTTCAAGATAAAAGTTAAGCTCACGCTCGGAAAGCGCTGTAACTGTATCCGAAAAATGATCGATTTTGGGCATTAGAAGGGTAACTACCATACGCGACCTTTTGCCCGCCTTCATAAAACGGAAGATATTTTTAAGAGCCGAAACTGTATTTTCGCGGCAAAGGAGCCCATCTATACAGTCGGCAAAGAAAAACACCGCGTTTTTACTTTTTTTAAGCGACAAAAGGGACTGTATATCGGTAACCGTTCTGCCGTTTTGCTGCAAAGCGGTTTCGCGTTCGGCAGTTTCGTCTCCCGTTCTGACATAATTAATGCTATTAAACAGCGGCAGTTTTGCGTTGTTATCGGCAAGGGCGTTCAGCACAAAGTCACAAACAAAGCTGTCATCCCCCGCTACATATATGTCACGATATTTTTTACCAAAAGAGGCGCGTTTAAGCGTCTTAAAAGGCTTTTTAATGCCTGTGGCACAAATTACCCTTTCATCGGTAGTTATAAGATTTTTCATAATTTTATCTCCATACCCAAATTAACTTCCATTGTGTGTTTCATTCAAACAATGGGGTTGAGAAATATCTTTCGGCGGTATCGGGAAGAACCGTTACGACCGTTTTGCCCTTGCCGAGTTTTTTGGCAAGCTTTATAGCCGCCGCTACATTAGTGCCGCTCGAAATACCGCACATAATTCCCTCTCGGCAGCTGAGCTCTTTAGCAGTGCGAATGGCTTCATCATCCTTAACGATACATATATCGCTGTAAATATTCTGATTAAGTATTGCGGGGATAACACCGTCACCGATGCCCATTTGAATATGTGTGCCGATAGAGCCGCCCGACAGTATTGCCGCATGTTCAGGCTCGACCGCCCAAATTTCGATATCGGGATTAGCCGCCTTTAAGGTTTCGCCTATACCCGTAATGGTGCCGCCCGTACCTATACCCGAGCAGAAGCCGTGGATAGGGCCGCCCACCTGCTCTAATATTTCTTTTGCGGTCTGTTCGCGCTGAATTTCGGGGTTTGCAGGGTTTTCGAACTGTTGAGGAACAAACACCCGCTCGTCTTCCTCTTGCATTCTGAGTGCTAATTTTACGCATTCCTCAATACAGTCCCCGATATTGCCTGCATCGTGCACCAAAATAACCTCTGCGCCGTAGTGATTAACGAGTTTTCTGCGCTCTTCACTAACCGAATCGGGCATAATGATTTTGGTTTTCAGCCCCATAACTGCGCCGACCAAAGCAAGACCGATGCCCTGGTTTCCGCTTGTCGGCTCGACGATAACGGTATTTTCATTTATAATTCCCTGCTGCATAGCAGTTTTTATCATATTATACGCTGTTCGGGTTTTGATAGAACCGCCGACGTTGAGTCCCTCAAATTTAACGAGAATCTCAGCCGAATCGGGTTCTGCCATTTTTGAAAGCCTTATAAGCGGAGTGCCGCCTAAGGCTTCGAGAATATTATTGCAAATCATACAGTACCTCCAAAAGAGCCTTGTATTATTATATTATCGGCAACTTTAATTGTCAATAAAAAAGCGGTCTTACGACCGCTTTTATGAATTATATCCTATTTCGAAGGCTTTAAGGTTTACATCTAAAAATTTTGCGGGAACGGTGGTTTTAATGGTCTCTACCCATTTTTCATACGGTATCTCACTGTTTTTAGCCATAACACCGATAAGCACTACGTTTACCGCCTTTGTGTTGCCCGCCTGACGGGCTAAGGAAAGCGCGTCAACTATAACCGCATCAGAACTGCTCTCTAACTTGCCTGCGATATTTTCAGGGTATTTTGCAGCACCCGTGATTACGGGCATCGGGTCTATCTGCTGGGCGTTTACTATTATCTTACCGCCCTTTTTAAGGAACGGCAGGGCACGGTATGCCTCGAGTAATTCGAAAGCGAGAATAATATCAGACTCGCCCTTATCAATTATGGGGGAATACACCTTTTCGCCGTATTTAACATAGGTTACAACGCTGCCGCCGCGCTGCGACATACCGTGCACCTCAGATACCTTTACATCGTAGCCCTCATTAATAACGGTGTTACCAAGGATTCGGCTCGCAAGCAGGGTTCCCTGACCGCCTACGCCGTCTATCATAATCTTCTTAGTCATTTGCGTTCTCCTTTTCAATAGCACTAAACGGGCATACGTTTACACAAAGTCCGCAGCCGTTACACTGTGTATTATCGATTACTACCTTATCGTCCTTAATTGTGATAGCAGGGCAACCGAGTTTCATACACATCTTACAGTTTTTGCAGTTATCGGTTATCTTACAGTGGCCTGTGTATTTTACGGTTTTAAGCAGTGCGCAGGGACGCTGAGCGATAATAACCGACGGTGCTTCCCTATTCACCTCTTCTTTAACTACCTTTTCAAAAGCCTTTATATCAAACGGGTCGCAAACGACTACATTATCAATACCGATAGATTTACAAAGAGCAATAAGGTTTACCTGCTTGGTCTCCTCGCCGCGAATGGTATAGCCTGTAGTGGGGTTTTGCTGATGGCCCGTCATACCCGTAATAGAGTTATCAAGGATAATAACGGTGTTGTTGCCCTTGTTATAAACGATATCAACGAGGCCTGTAATACCCGAGTGCATAAAGGTTGAGTCACCGATAACCGAAACTAATTTCTTATTAAATTCGGCTCCCCTTGCCTTTGCCATACCGTGCGCCGCACTTACCGAAGCACCCATACAAATGGTAGTATCAACCGACTGCAGCGGTGCTACTGCGCCGAGGGTATAGCAACCGATGTCACCCGATACCACGAGGCCGAGTTTTTTAAGCACATAAAACGTACCGCGGTGGGGGCAGCCTGCGCACATAACGGGAGGGCGCATAGGAATTGCCTCGCTAAGAGTGGCGCTCTCGGGTGCTTCCTCACCTAATACTGCCTTTTTAATCATAGCGGGTGTATATTCGCCGAGTAAAGTAAATACATCCTTACCCACAATATTGTTAAGTCCCAAAGACTTACAGTGGGTTTCGATAATCGGGTCAAGCTCTTCGATTACATATACTGTATCATAATTCTTTGCGAATTCCTTAATCTTTTTCACGGGCAACGGATATACCATACCGAGTTTTAGGTAATCGACCTTGTCGCCGAGCGCCTCTTTAGCGTACATATAGGCAATACCTGCCGTTATTACGCCGATTTTACTGCCGTTTATTTCGGTGGTGTTAAGCGCTGTAGTCTCGGCAAAATCGGTAAGGTCTGCGATACGTTTTTCAACATCGACGTGCCTTTTAACTGCATTCGCAGGCATCATAACATATTTTGCAGGATTTTTCTCATAACTTTTAAGCGGAACATCGTTTCTGTCGCCGAGTTCGACGAGGCTCTGCGAATGGGATACGCGGGTGGAAAGTCTCACAAAAACAGGTGTATCGAACTCCTCTGAAAGGGTGAACGCAGCCTTGGTAAATTCCTTACATTCGCCCGAATCCGACGGCTCTACCATCATAATTTTAGATGCCGCAGCATAGTGGCGGGAATCCTGCTCGTTTTGAGAGGAGTGCATACCCGGATCATCTGCAACGCAGAAAACAAGACCGCCGTTTACACCCGTATAGCTAACGGTAAATACGGGATCCGCCATAACGTTAAGACCTACGTGCTTCATACAGCTCATAGCTCTGCCGCCTGCAATAGATGCGCCAATGGCAACCTCAGCCGCTACCTTTTCGTTAGGCGACCACTCGGCATAAATTTCATCGAACTTAACTATTTCTTCGGTAATTTCGGTACTGGGTGTGCCCGGGTATGAAGCAACAACATTAACACCTGCTTCATAGGCACCGCGGGCAACAGCCGCATTTCCAAGTAAAAGTTTTTTCATTCCTATATCCTTCCCTTATTTTATTTCGTTCTGCTGAGCTACAACACTCTCACCGCAGTAGATACTGCGAAGCTTGGGTTTTTCGATTTTGCCTGTGGGATTTCTCGGCACATCGGCAAAAATAATCTTACGCGGACGCTTATAACGCGGTAAATCAAGACAGAAATCTTCTATATCCGCTTCGGTCAGCGTCATACCCTCTTTAGCCTGAATAATAGCAGCGGCTATTTCGCCGAGGCGCGCATCGGGCAGACCGATAACAGCAACGTCGCTTATCTTATCGTGCTTGCGCAAAAAGTCTTCAATCTGCACGGGATAGAGGTTTTCACCGCCCGAAATGATAACGTCTTTTTTGCGGTCAACAAGGAAAATAAAGCCGTCCTCGTCTTCCCTCGCCATATCGCCGGTATATAGCCAACCGTCGCGAAGGACCTCGTTTGTAGCCTTTTCGTCCTTATAATAAGCCGTCATAACACCGGGGCCTTTTACCGCTAACTCGCCTACCTCGCCTTGTGCGACCGTATTACCCTGCTCGTCGACAATTTTAGTTTCCCAGCCGAAGCCTGCTTTACCGATAGCGCCGACCTTATGCTCATTCTCGATTCCTAAATGAACGCAGCCGGGGCCTATGGATTCGGAAAGACCGTAGTTGGTATCATATGCGTGGGCGGGGAAAACCTGCTTCCACCGTTTAATAAGGCTCGGCGGCACGGGCTGAGCGCCGATATGCTTAAGTCTCCATTGGCAGAGTCCATAGTTTTTAAGGTCAATATCACCGCGGCCAATAGCACCAAGAATATCCTGCGCCCACGGGACTAAAAGCCAGACTATCGTACACTTTTCTTCAGATACTGCCTTTAAAATCCATTCGGGATTGATGCCCTTAAGAATTACGGCTCTGCCGCCGACTAAGAATGAGCCGAACCAGTGCATTTTAGCACCTGTATGATAAAGCGGCGGAATGCAGAGGAAAACATCATCCTTGGTCTGCTTATGGTGGTCCTGCTCGGTACGGCAGGAATGCATTAAACTTTGATGCTTATGTATAATAGCCTTCGGGAAACCCGTTGTGCCCGAAGAAAAATAAACGGCGGCATAGTCTTCATCACTAAGCTTTATCTGCGGACTTTTTGAAGAGCAGTAGGATACAAGGCTGTCGTAGCTCTCGGCAAACGTCGGGCAATCTTCACCGTGATAGAGCCATAATTTAACACGTTGAACGCGTGAGCATATCTCCTCGATTCTACCCGTAAACTCGGGGCCGAAGACGATAACATCGGCATCCGAGAGTTCTAAGCAATACTGAATTTCCGACGCAGAATAGCGGTAATTAAGCGGTACTGCCATAGCGCCCGTTTTGAGAATACCGAAATATATCGGTAACCACTCGATGCAGTTCATAAGCAGAATGGCAACCTTATCTCCCTTTTTAATACCGCGGGTAAGCAAAAGATTTGCAAAGCGGTTGGCGCGCTTATTAAACTCGCCCCAGGTTATTTCCTTTCTGTATGCCTCGTTCGGGTTGGCCTCAATTAGGGAATACTCCCTCCAGGTCATACGCGAACGGTTTTCGAGCTGCGGGTTTATCTCAACAAGACTTACGTCATTCGGATAAAAATCCGCATTTTTTTGCAATATCTCGGTAATAGGCATTTTAATACATCCTTTACAATGTTGTATAGGCTGACGGTTTTTAAGCCGTCAGCCTTTGTTTTAATTTTTTGTAATTGTTATTCACCTAAGGATTCCTGAGCCTCAACAACTACTTCCTTATGATAACACGAGAACATATCCTCTGTCAATTGTTTATCGGGTTTCTTGGTAATTAAGCTCACAACGGGAACGATTACAAGACCGCCGAGCATTGCGATAACACCGCAGTTGATGGGCGACTGTAAAATCGTCGGGAAGAAAGAACGCGCCAGCTTATTGAGAACCATTATACCTGCACCGAAGATAAAGCTTGCCCAAACCGATGCTTTGGTGGTTTTCTTCCAATAGAGACCGAATAAGAACGGTGCTAAGAATGCACCTGCAAGAGCACCCCAGGAAA
>JAZULY010000073.1:0-8525 GCA_045603355.1 Acutalibacteraceae bacterium
GGTTTCAAAGGATATCACCAAACGGCTTATTAACCTTGAGGAGAAGCTGGCGGTGGATATCAGGCAGTATTTGTAGGAAAACATTGACAATATAAGCTCTTTATGATAGTATCATTTGTGAATTGTTCTCACAGATGATACTATTTTATTTTGGAGGCAAATATGGGACAGATGAACGAAAGGCTGCTGAGTTCGTGGCTGCGCGTTTCTACGACAATAGTTAATTCTCGCGTGGTGTCCGAACTTACTTATAACGAGGCGCTCGTGTGTAACGCACTCTACAGAAACAAAATGCTCTGCATCGGGAAAAATTTAACTGCGACCGAGCTTTGTAATGAGACCAAAATGGTAAAATCACAGATAAACCGCACCCTTAATATGCTCGAAAACAAGGGCATCATTACCCGCACACGCTCGCAAATCGATAAGCGTTGCGTGTTTGTAACCCTGAACGAGGGCAACGATGACCTTTATATGATACAGCATAACCGAATACTGGCTTTACTCGACGGAATTATGGCAGAACTCGGCGAAGAAAAAACGAAGCAGACCATAGAAACCCTTGACGCAGTTGCCGAAATTGCCGAAAAGCTTATCACACGGAGAACACGCTAATGAATTGCAACGACGTTGCATGAATTGACACGGTGTGTCATGAATTGCAGTAAACTACATGAATTGCCCTGCGGGCATTATATTCGTTGCAATTCTATTCATCTATAAAAAAAGAGCAAGAATAGAAGGTTTTTAGTCCTTTTACTCTTGCTCTTTCTGTTAATTGACAAACGGCTTTTAATTTAATATAATTAAGGATAGAAAATTTTATGGGAGGAGCGGGATGAAAATGGATATCAAGGTTATTATTGCCGCGCATAAAAAGTACCCGATGCCACACGACGAAATGTATGTTCCGCTTCATGTCGGTGCCGCCGGCAAACGCGGTATTGGCTTTTTAAGGGACGATACGGGCAATAATATAAGTGACAAAAATCCGCGTTTTTGCGAGCTTACGGGGCTTTACTACGCGTGGCACAATATAGACTGTGACTATGTGGGCCTTGTACACTACCGCCGCCATTTTAAGGGTAAAAACGGAGAAACCTTCCCCTATAATGTGCTGACGAAAAGCGAGGCTGAGCAGCTGCTTTCCCGCGCCGATATAATTTTACCGAAAAAGCGCAATTATATAATAGAAAACCTTTATTCGCACTATGTGCATACCCTTATCCCCGAGCCGCTCGATATTGCGGGCGAGATTATAAAGGAAAAACACCCGACCTATTATGATGAGTTTTTGCGCCTTAAGAAACGGCGCAGCGCGCATATGTTCAATATGTTTATAATGAAAAAGGAAATGTGCGACAGCTACTGCGAATGGCTTTTTGATATTCTCTTTGAGCTTGAGAAACGCAGCGGCGATATTGCCTGCAACGGCTTTCAGGCGCGTTTTTACGGCAGAGTGAGCGAACTGCTTTTAGATGTTTACATTAATAAAAACAAGCTCTCCTTCACGGAATGCCCTATTGCTTTTGCTGAAAAAGAAAAGTGGCTGAAAAAGGGGACCAGCTTTTTAAAGGCTAAATTTTTCGGTAAAAAATACGGAAAAAGTTTTTAAACGAGGTATTAGTATGGCTGAAAATCTGACCGCCTTCACAAAGCAAAAGGAATATCTCATATGTGTTGATTCCGACGGCTGCGCTATGGATACTATGGATATAAAGCACATCCACTGCTTCGGTCCGTGTATGGTAAAAGAGTGGAGCCTCGAAAAATGGGCAGACGAGATACTCGCGCGCTGGAACGAGATAAATCTTTACTCACTGACCCGCGGCATCAACCGTTTTAAGGGGCTGGCGCTGGCGCTCAGTGAAATAAACGAGCTGTACTGCGAAATTGACGATATCGATACCCTCGTAAATTGGGTGGAGACGAGTGACGAACTATCGAATGCCGCGCTTACCCGCGCGCTGGGTAAAAACGAAAACAGCGTTTCTCTTAAAAAGGCGCTTAGCTGGAGTACGGCGGTGAATGAGAGCATAAATGGGCTCCCCGACAGTGAAAAAAAGCCCTTCCCTCTCGTAGGTGAGGCACTCAGCTTCGCCCACCGTATAGCGGATATTGCTATTGTTTCGAGTGCTAATTATGACGCGGTAATCGAGGAATGGGAGCGTTGCGGAATTTTACAGCATACCGATATCGTTCTGTCACAAAATGCAGGCAGTAAGGCGTTTTGTATCGGCGAATTACTGAAAAAAGGCTACAAAAAAGAAAACGTAGTTATGTGCGGTGACGCGCCCGGTGACAAGGCTGCCGCCGAGAAAAACGGGGTTTACTTTTACCCGATACTCGTAAGACGCGAAGGTGCTAGCTGGCAGGAGTTTATGGACACAGCACTTGACCGATTAATGGGTGGCACCTACGGCGGCGTTTATCAGTCGCAAAAAACAAAAGAATTTATCACCAATTTAGGTGGAGAGAAATAAAAGGAGGCGCACAAATGGTTGATTTAAGAGCAAAGCCCTATAATTTGTCGGATGAGGATATCGCGTGGGTCGAGCAGACCATCGACGGTATGACAGATGAAGAAAAGGTTGGCCAGTTGTTTTTTCAGCTGACCGCAGGTATGGATGAAGAATACCTTAAAAATCTTATGGAAAAATATCATTTGGGCGGCTGCCGTTATAACAATATGCCTGCCGCGGCGGTTCAGATGCAGAACAGAATTTTGCAGAAGTACGCTAAAATTCCGCTTTTCATCGCCTGCAACACCGAGGCTGGCGGTAACGGTGCCTGCGCTGACGGCACGTATATCGGCAGCGGCATTAAAATAGGCGCAACGGGTAATCCGCAGTACGCCCACGACCTTGGCCGTATGTCTAACGAGGAGGCTGCCGCCGTTGGCTGCAATATGGCTTTTGCCCCCGTTTGCGATATCCATTATAATTGGGAGAATACCGAGGTTGTTGCCCGCGCTTTCGGTACCGACTGCAAACAGGTTGCCGAAATGAGCAAGGCGTATCTTGACGGCGCGCATACTATTTCAGGTTTTGCCTGCGCCGCTAAGCATTTCCCGGGAAACGGTCAGGATTTCCGCGATGCGCACATCTCGAATAACCTTAACTCCTTCGGTGAGGAGGAATGGATGTCAACCTACGGCTATGTGTATAAAACACTTATCGATAATGGACTCGACGCGATTATGGGCGGACACATTATGATGAGGGAATATATGAGGGAGATAAACCCCGATATTACCGACGAAGAACTGCTGCCCGCAACCCTCTGCCCCGAAATTATGACGGGACTGCTACGCGACAAACTCGGCTTTAACGGTATGGTGGTTACCGACGCGAGCCATATGGTTGCTATGACCGACCGTGTGACACGTAAAGAAATGCTGCCTGCAAGCATTAATGCAGGCTGTGATATGTTCTTATTCTTTAACGACCCCGATGAGGACTATGCCACAATGCTCGATGCCTATAAAACAGGCGTTATAAGTGACGCGCGTATGCGCGAAGCACTCACCCGCATTTTAGGACTTAAGGCAAGTATGGGACTTAACAAAAAGTCGGCAGATGAACTCGGCGGTGCAGCTGATGTATCGGCGGTTATCGGCAAGGCTGAATACAAGGCTGCGGCTGAAAATATCAGCAAGGACTGCATCACCCTCGTAAAATATAAGGACAAGGATGTTCTGCCGATTAGACCCGAAAAATACAAGCGCATTATGATAGTTTATGTTAAGGGTGCCGCAGGCGCGATGGACGCCCTCGTGCAGATGGCTATGGGCGGTACGGGACCGCAGAAAAACCCCGCCGAGCAGCTCAGAGACCGTCTTATCGAAAAGGGCTTTGACGCATTTATCTACGAAAGCCCGATTGACAAAATGAAAAAACAGATAGCCGCAGGCGAAAAACCGAGCCTTAACCTCTATTTCGCAGGCAAAAACGCTATCGCAGATTTCGTGTCCGAGCAGGACCTCGTTATCACCCTTTGCGACGTGGCAAACGGCAGACCGAGCTTTGGTCTTTCAAAGGGCGGCGGTGAGATTCCGTGGTATGTGTTTGAACTGCCCGTTGTGGCTGTCAGCGTAAACGCGCCGACAATGCTCGCCGATATTCCGCAGGTGCGCACCTACATTAATGCCTATGACTCTAAGCCGTCAACCCTTGACGCGCTGGTGGATAATCTCCTTACAGGCCCCGACGCCTTTAAGGGCAGTGACCCGATTGACAGCTTCTGCGGTCTGTGGGATGCAAAAATATAAGAAAGAAAAGAAAAGGAAAACGCGGTTGTCTTACGACAACCGCTTTTAATTTGTAGTTTATACCCAACCGTCAATGAAACCTTCTTCGTCATCTTTTTCCATAGGCTTAGAGGTGGTGCCTGCGCCTTCTTCGTTGCTTTTAGTAATAATGTCATAAATATCAAATTCGGTAATTTCCATTGTCGGATCGGAATATTTTTTGATCTCCATCATTATTTACTCCTTGAAAATAATCTAATACACAATCAGCATACCATATATTTTCCTATTTTTCAATAGGAAACTTAAAAATTTTTGTGGAAAATCAAAAACTACCCTTTTACCGCCCCTGCAGCCACGCCGCTTATAATAAATTTCTGACCGAACAGATAGAAAACAACGACGGGTATAATAGAGAGCACCAGCACCGCCATCATAGCGCCCATATCTACCGAGCCGTAACCGCCCTTAAGATACTGCACGGCTATCGGCAGGGTCTTATAATCTGTGCCTACTACAAGATAAGGCAGCAGATAGTCGTTCCATATCCACATAGTATTGAGTATTGCGACAGTTACGGTGGTGGGCTTCAGTATCGGGAAAACAACGTGTATGAAGGTCTGAAGTGGGTTGCAGCCGTCAATGGTCGCCGCTTCCTCAATACTGTAGGGTATCGATTTTATGAATCCTACAAACATAAAAACCGAGAGTCCCGCGCCGAAGCCGAGGTAGATGAATATAAGTCCCCACGGGGTGTCAAGCCGCAAAGAGTTCGCAAGCTTTGACATTGTAAACATAACCATCTGGAAGGGCACTATCATTGATGACAAAAACAGATAATAACTCACCTTAGCAAAACGGCTGCCACTGCGCACGATATACCACGCCGCCATCGATGTGAAGATAATTATTGCCGCTACCGAAAAGACTGTGACGAAAAGCGACCAACCGACAGCCGATATTAAATCTGTATCGCGGATACCCGTGATATAATTTTCTATTCCTACAAAGGTATCATTATCGGGCAGTAAAAACGGCGTCTGGCTGATGGAAAACTTGGATTTAAAAGAGTTCATCAGCACTATAAATACGGGCGCTATAAATACAGCTGATACAAGAATGAGAATTGCTGTCAGTACAATATTCCAAAGACGGTTTTGTTTTTCCATCAGTTTTCATACTCCTTACGACGGGTCAGGTATAACTGTAAAAGGGCAATAGCGGCTGTAAGCACGGAGAAAATAACCGCCTTTGCCTGTCCCACACCCTCATATCCGCTTCTGCCGTAGAAGGTGTTAAAAATATTGAGTGCCAGCATTTCGGTCTGCTTGGCGGGTGCGCCTGCGGTCAGCGCAAGATTTTGGTCAAAAAGCTTAAAGGAATTTGTAAGGGTTAAGAAAAGGCATATGGTAATCGACGGCATTACCGCGGGTATGGTAATGTTAAAAAGTATCCGCGTATTGCTCGCGCCATCCACCTTTGCCGCCTCTATCTGGTCGTGCGGTACATTTTGCAGTCCCGCGATATAGATTATCATCATATAACCTATCATCTGCCAGTTCATCAGCGCCACAAGTCCCCAGAATCCGAACTGAGCCTTTGATAAAATCGAGTAGCCGAAATTATAGAGAACACCGTTGATTATCAACTGCCATATATAGCCGAGCACGATACCGCCTATGAGATTCGGCATAAAAAACACCGTGCGGAAGAAATTTCTGCCGCGAAGCGGTCGGGTTAGTATCAGCGCCAATGCAAAGGCAAAAAGGTTGATGCTTATAACCGAAACTGCCGCAAAGCCTACCGTAAACCATAGCGAGTTTAAAAAGTCGCCGCCCGTTTCAAAAACCGTTATATAGTTTTTAAACCCTACAAATACCGCATCCGATACGGTTGTAAATTCGGTGAAGGAAAGATAAACTCCGAGCACAAACGGAATTAAAAAAACTATAAGAAAGGATAGGAACAGCGGCCAGAAGAAAACAGGAGAATATTTGCGAAGCTGTCGGTTCATTAACGCTCACTCTTCCAGAATTTAATTGCCCCCTGCTTCACTTCCTCCCAGGTGTTGTCACCCTGCGCGTAGCCGAGCAGCATACTGCCGAGTTGTGTCTTGAAGTTTTCGCTCGGGAATGAGGTGAATATCCACGGAATGGTCTGTACATTCTCTTTATTTATCCAGCGTACAGTCTCAAGGGCGAGCGGGTCATCGGGCAACTGTTCAGACGAAAAGGTATTAAAAGGTGTGGTGAAGCCAAGCTCATCACTCACGTATTTTTTACCCTTTTCACTGCTGAAAAGCCACTCTAAGAAGTCAAGGGATGCGGTCTGTTGTTCCTCGCTTGCCTTTTTGTTTATTGCAAGGTAATTTTCGGTTCCAACGCAAATTCCCTGATTTCCCTCGCCCTCGTTACCGAGGAATATGGGTAAGAATTTAACATTTTCTTCCTTTACCCGGTTGCCGTCAACCTCGTCTATCTGCTCCCATGCCCAGGTACCGTTCTGCACCATTGCAGCCTTGCCGAGGGCGAACTCAGCCATACTGTCGGCAACCGATTTAGAACCGAGCAGGGTCTTTTCAGTGGTCGAGTTATCAAGATATAAATCGAAAACATTCTTAAAGTTATCGGCATATTTAAAGGTGATGTCGGTGGTGTTAAGTCCCGCAACGGTGGGGTTGTCATATTCCTTATTTTCCATAAACTCGTAGTAAAGCGGAATATTCATAAGATGGGTCTGCCAACGCCAATCCTCGCCGCTGAGCATTGAGGTCGAGGCGAAAACGCCGTCGATACCGAGTTCCTTTTTGTGCTTTGTCATATCCTCTACCACCGTTTTAAGAGCGGTGAAGCTGTTAACCTCGTCCATCGAGTTTACCGTCGTCTGGCGGGATGACAGGCCGAAATACTTATCGGTAATCTCCTTATTATATATAATGCCGTAGCCCTCTACCACGTAAGGAATACCGTAAACGCCCTCGCCCTCGGTTATGGCAAGGCTTTTATCGGAAAGAAATGAATAAAGCTTTGAATCCTTCAAATCCAAACAGTAGTCCTTCCAGGTATTGTAGCCCACAGGGCCGTTTATCTGGAAAATGGTCGGTGCATTTCGCTTTGCGATTTCGCTTTTTAAGGTCTGCTCGTAGGTGTTGGCAGCCGCCGTAACGACCTTGACGCGAATGCCGGTCTCGTCATAGTATTCTTCTGCGATTTTCTCATAGATTTTTGCCGACTCGGGCTTAAAGTTTAAAAAGTAAACCTGAGCATCGTCGTCTTTTTTGCCGCAGGCGGCAAGGGAAAATGCCAAGCTCAAAAGAGTCAAACACAGAAAAATGCTTAAAAACTTCTTTTTCATAAAAAATTCCTCCAAAAAGTGATATGTATAGTTTTGCACAGAATTTGCAAATTAATACAAAAGTTCACTTTTCTTAGAAAAATTATTTATAAAAAAGAAAAAAGCCGCTAAAAGCGACAGTTCACTCTTAATCACGGCAAAGCCGTGTATATCATCAATTTCAAAGAAATTGCATATCATCAAAACGAAGTTTTGTATATCATCATTGCGAAAGCGGTTTTTGATACACACCTAAAGGTGTGATGAGATACACGCTGCGCGTGATGATATACCATTGCTTTCGCGATGGATAAAAAATTCGACAAGTCGAAACTTGTCGAATTTTATGGTGGACCTGAAGGGATTCGAACCCTCGACCTTTCGAATGCGGACCGAATACTCTACCAACTGAGCTACAGGCCCATACATATTTTAAAAATAAAAACCCCAAAGTAAAACTTTAGGGTTTGGAGCTGGTGGACGGACAAGTCTGCTGCGCATCCTTCCTGCTCGTAGACCCAAGGCGTTGCCTTCGGTACCCTACTTCGCAACTGTCGTCTAAAAAACAGTCCCCCGGACTATTTTTCTTAACGCCGACAGCCCTCTCAGGGTTCGAGTCCGTCGGAAACAAACCTAAAATAAAAATCCCAAAGTGAAACCTTGGGATTTGGAGCTGGTGGACGGACTCGAACCCCCGACCTGCTGATTACAAATCAGCTGCTCTACCAACTGAGCTACACCAGCAAAACAGCATAAACTAATATAACATATACATTAAATATTGTCAAGATATTTTTTAAAACATTTTATTAAAAAACCGCTTGACACATGAGTTTTGTTATGCTATAATAGTGCTTGCGTTAAAAAACGAATATATGGGAGAGTTCCCGAGTGGCCAAAGGGGGCAGACTGTAAATCTGTTGTCGCTGACTTCGGTGGTTCG
>JAZULY010000074.1:0-15970 GCA_045603355.1 Acutalibacteraceae bacterium
TCTTCCATTCGGCGAAGGATTTCAACCTCGTCAACCGACTCTACGCGCATACCGAAGTATTCTTCCATAAAGTCCTGATCCATAATAGAGCCGCCGATACCCATACACTGAGAACCAATCTGCAAATATGATTTACCGCGCATAGTGGCAACGGCAATAGCGGCACGACCGAAGCGTAAAAGTTTTTCTTTTACATCCTCAGGAATAGTGTCAACCATATCTACATCCTGAACCTCATGGCCGTAGATACCGAATGCGGGAAGTCCCTTCTGAGCGTGGGAAGCTAAAACTGCTGCTAAATATACAGCACCCGGACGCTCTGTACCGTTGAAGCCCCATACACCCTTAATGGTGTTAGGATCCATATCCATTGTTTCAGAGCCGTAGCACCAGCAAGGAGTTACGGAAAGGGTGATATCAACGCCCTCTTTTTTGAACTTATCTGCGCAAGCGGCAGTCTCTGCAACACGACCGATAGTTGTATCCGCCATAACAACCTTTACGGGTTCACCGTTTGAGTAACAAAGATTTTCCTCAAAAAGCTTCTTAGCGGCATTTGCCATTGCCCATACTACGGGCTCAAGGCTCTCGCGTAATTTCAGCGGTCCGCGGCGTCCGTCAACTACGGGACGAATGCCTATTACGGGATAATCTCCTATGTATCTGTTTTTTGCCATAAATATACCTCCAAAAAAATATATTTTTTTATTTTCTATATTGAATTATAGTTCAAAATCCGTTATAATACTTGTGTTATTTAACCATAAAACTATAACAATATTCACCTTTGAGGTAAAAAGATGAAACATGCCGATTTTTTTGAATTAAAGCGTCGCGGCTCGCCCGATTTCCCGATACAATACTACCGTGTAGACAGTGATAGTCCGCAATACGTTATGGCGGCCCATTGGCATAAGGAGTTTGAGATAATACGCGTCTTAGAGGGCGAATTCCGCGTGTTTTTGAATAATGTGGAATATCGGCTCGGCGCGGGCGATGTTTTCCTGGTGGAATGCGGCTGTCTGCACAGAGGAGAGCCGGATGACAGCGTTTATGAATGTATCGTTTTTGACCTTAATATGCTATGCCGCAGCCAAAACGATGCCGCCGCAAGGTTAATTTCACCGCTTATTAATTCTTCGGCTGGTATAAGCGGCATTTTGGCTAAAAGCGACGGTGAGATATACAAGACGGTTAATTCCCTATTCGCCACGCTTTGCGAAAAGAAGCAGTATTACGAGCTTGAAACCTATAGTCTGCTTTTTAAGCTGTTCTCGCAATTATATTCAAAAAATACATTTATTTCAGGGGCTACACCATCACATAGCGGCAAAATCGACACCGTAATCCGACTGCTCGGCTGGATTGAAAAAAATCTTACCGAAACCATAACACTTGATATGCTGTCTGAATTTTCGGGACTTAATAAAAAATACCTTTGCCGTATTTTTAAAGAATACACCTCTAAAACGGTTATTAATTACATTAACGAGCTGCGCGTAGAAAACGCCTGCCATGAAATATCGGCAAAGGGGAAACCTATTACCCGCGCCGCATTTGACAGTGGATTTAACGACCTGAGCTACTTTTGTAAGGTCTTTAAAAAATATAAAGGAATTACACCCAGAGAGTATAAGAAGCAGTTAGAAATGTGATATTATTTACTATGTAATAAATCGCACCTTTGTGGGCGCTCTTCTTTGGGAAGTGCGCCTACAACTAAGTTTGCCCTTTCGGGCAAGTGAAGTTATTTTCAATAGTGAAGTTGTCCTACGGACAGTGAAGTTTTGCCTACGACAAAGCTGGCAAACTTAACTTCACTTGGTCTGCAAGACCATACTTCACTGTGAGTGACGGCGAACAACTTCACTTTTGTGTTAGCAAAAACTTCACTCTACAAGCCGAAAAAGATCTGCTGCTTTTGACGAGCATTTACCTTTCTCAAGGCAAGTAACCCCCTATGACACTTTCAAGATTTGAAAGTGCCATTTTCGCTTTATTAAAAAAGCAACGGAGACAACTTCTTTACGAAGTGTCTCCGTTAGGGTGCTTTTTCAGTTAAATGGTTCGAAAAGTTGAGGGCATACTTAATAATTAACCCCCTATTTCGCCCTCTCGTAGCTCAACTTTAACGGCTATGCCTTTTTCAAAGTATATTTCATACCACAAAGAATCATCATAACCCATAAACAGTTCATGAGTATTGTCCCGAATTTTATAAATTCCGCAGGTTATATCCCCGTCCGCGTTTTCGCGTGCGCCATCGAATTCACCGTATTTTTCTACAATTTTGTCTTGAGTGCTTCCTATTATAAATCTATCGTTGTAGGCGAAATGGGTGGGATGATAGTATTTAAATATACCTATAAAAGCAACAATTATTAAAATGCAACCTGCTAATATAATAATTATTTTCTTTTTCATATAATCACCGCCTCACGTGTATTGTAGCATAAAAGCGGGAATAAATCAATGCGGGGCATTATTTATAATTCGTGGTGAAGCCACACCATACTTATTACCTATTACCTCTTACTTATTACTTCCCAAAAATCCCGTTCTTGAATTTTTAGTGAAAAGTGAATAGTGAAAAGGTAATAAGTAAAAATCCCGCCCACTTACGTGAACGGGATTTTTGGTGGAGACAACTGGACTTGAACCGGTGACCCCTTGCATGTCAAGCAAGTACTCTAACCATCTGAGCTATGCCTCCGCGGTAATTATATATTACCACAAAATTTTAAAATGTAAAGAGTTTTTTAACCTATGCCGACAATGTTTGATTAAAAGGTAGTCTCGCCATCGTGAGACAGGAGTGATGCAGAAACGACCCCTTCGATCTCCATAACGTGTTTTACAAGCTCACTACCCTGTGCGGTGCGAAGTTCAATAATCAAATCGAGAGATGTTGCCGTCATATTTCTTGATTTCACGTTAGGATGTTTTGAGAATTGACCCGCAACACTCAAAACGGTCTCTTCGATATCGAAGGCATCTGCATTGACTACCAAAATCATTGGAGCCCTTGCAACGGGAAACTGATTAAGAAGTAAAACGCCGAGCGTTACGACTATCGACAAAATTACCGCCACCTGAGCAAGACCTGCGCCACAGATTATGCCTACGGAAATAGACCAGAAAAGGAACATAAGGTCCATTGGGTCTTTAATGGCTGTTCTGAATCTCACGATTGATAACGCGCCGACCATACCGAGTGAGAGAACTACGCTTGACTGCATAGTCAGGATGATGGCTGTTGTAATTACAGTGATTCCTGCCAAGGATATATTGAAATTCTTTGAGTAAAAGGTTTTGCGTGTTAAAGCGCGGTAAACCAGGAAAATATATAATGCCAAAGCGCTTGCGATAACTAACGCCACAACTACCGTTGCCATTGTGATTTCAGAGCCTGCATAGCCCTCTAAAAATGATTTTTTAAAAATGTCTTTAAAACTCATATTTATCCCCTCATAATGTATATTTTCTGCATAAATAATACTTTGAAAATGCAGTTTGTGTTAAACTATTCAACTGCAAATTGCGATAAATAAAATCCGGAAGATACTCGTCGTACTTTACCTCCAAAATGCTCTGCCCAACAGGCAAAATCGGTCTCTTAGGGATAGAAGCATCCAAAAATTTATCAATTGCTTTTGATGACGAAATATTAGTATCCAGCGTAATACGAACGTTGCCGTTTTTGTACACATACGGAATTCGCTCATATTCAACGATAACGGCGGGGCGAAGCCGATGCCGCAGCATTTCGTAGGTGAACTTCTGCAAAAGCGGCGGCTGCTCTGCGATGTTGGGCAAGGGTATGCCCTTCATAAGAGTTTTGGTTTGCTCTACGGTCAAGGGACAGGAAGTTTTGAACGTTTTGCCGCGCTCTTTACGCTTACATTCTAATTGTATTCGCTCTGACGAATGATTATAAATACGGATACGGAATTTTTCACGTGGGTCTGTACCGTCCTCGTTTTCTCGCATACAGCGATTATAATAATCATCAAAATACAGACTGCGGATATTATAAATGCCGGAAACATCTGTGTGGCTATCAAGTTGGAGCAGATGGTTGATTCTGTTTTTTAGCAGCTGCTGCTCTGCCCCACTTATAATATACTTGAGCTCGTGACGGAATTTTCGAGGTTTTAATTCATTCATTTTCCGCCACCTGCCCTTTTCTCGCGTTTTACAGCTACGACAAACAAAACTATGAGCATCACCGCAAACAGACCGACTGGAGCGAGTTTTAGAATATCATCGACCTTATTCCAGGCATTATCCTGCCACTTGGCATAGATTTCGGTATCCTCATAAATCGGTTTGGTAACGTCAAAGGGTTCATCTGTATCTGTATAGTACCAGCCGAGGAATTTGGCTGTTTCGGTGTCCTCCAGAGTCGGAAGACCGGTAAGAAATCCCCCCGCCTGCACAGAAGAATAAAAATCATTGCCTTGGCTGTTTTGAGCGGAAATTTGACAATACTCTCTGCCTTCCAGCCAAACACTACTAAGAAAATCAATATGCTGCGATAAATAGGATTTGATTGTTTCGGTTTGCGCCGCCGAATCGCCGCTATATGACCAACGAACCGCATTCAGCTTTGCAGCGCGTTCAATGCCCGCCGTATATTTATCTATATCCTTATTCAAAAGTTCGTTTAACAACGGAAGATATTCCGTTTCATACAACTCGATAACACGGGTATAAAAATCATTTTTTTGGTATAAATATTCAAACCACTGATTATCGTTAATCGTATTGAATTTAAAGCGGTTTACAACAAGCACATTCGGGTCTGTTATATTCCAAGCCAAATCGAAATCGTTTCCTAACGCATGGTCATAATCCCATACGGGACCCGCACAAATCAAATCGCTATTGCCGTCGTAATAAAAATACTGGCTGATAATACCTCCGTCCAGATTTCCGAAGATTTCCTCGATTAAATACTTTCTTACCCAAGAATCGATATCGATTAACTCCGACCAGTATTTACCGGTTGTCGAATCCACACCGTTTTCAGCCATACAAGCATTTTCAACCGATTGCCAGGTCGCGTCAAGCGCGCTAAGTGTTTCGTCAGATATGTTTTTAGGATAATGCACCCTCAAAGCCTTGCCTGTATCGGTAGAAATATGGGTGTAATTTTGTGCTATCAGCCTGTCTTCCTTTTCTAAAGACACAAGGAAGCCTCTGTCTCGCTCAATATCAACGCGCTGAGTATGTACCTCGTTGCGCTCGCACAGTAAATATAGACCCGCATACTCGCCATTAAGATAAAGGTCAACGAACTGCGAATCAGGAGAATACTGAAGCCCTGCCACACCTGCAAAATCATAAACTATTTTATTTCTAAGATTTGACGGATCGGAGGCGTTTGCCAATAAGATCCATTCCTGCGCGGCGCCCATGTCGAGTAAATCCGCTTCACTTGAAAGACTAATGCTGTAGGGCTTTTTTTCAAAGTCCTCCCACGTAGCGTTTCCTCTGCCATTTATAGATTCCAAATCGCCGATATAATCGGTGGTGCCATCGGGGGTATATAAACTTAATTTTCCCGATTCTTTATTGCCTTTTTCAGAGTGTATGTAATCCATATTGCCCGACTCGGTATCAATATACATAGTAGCGACACCGTCAGATTTTATAAAGGTAATACTCTGCTCTACCTGACTTCCCCACTCGCTATAGGTGAGCTGATACCGCTCGTCCAACTTAAAATCAGCGCAAGACATACCGTCAAGGAGCGTCTCGCCGTCGATGCTAATTGGATTTTGAGTATTCAGACTAATGCTTAGTATAGATAAATCCATATAGCTCGGCAAAAACACATAGCACTCATCTTTATCATTTTGATAGCACTGAAGCTCTTGTGTTTCGCCTTTATATGATGACACAACCGAGAAAGGAACCTCTTTGGCTTCGTCCAAAGGGAGCATAAAAACTAATCCTGATAAAACCAGAAAAAGTGCAGTAAACAAGCATATAATTGCTTTGCTTCTTCGCATGGTCCCCCTCCTATAGTGAATATATTTACTTATTTATGCAGTATTTTATATAGATATTTTAAAACGTTTCCTGCATTATGCTTGAAGATTCTAATCCATTTATAAAGCCTCGGGTAATAAAAATAGATTATAAATACGTTTTGGGGATTTTGGGATAAAATCTTTTCTTTATTGTTCGTCAAAAATCCCGTCGCACGAGTGATCCAGTCACGATCAATTTCTTTCCAAAGTGATCTGTCGTACAATTTTAGCGCCTCTTTCGCGAGATCCATAAAACACAACTGTGCAATATCGGGATAAATGCATTTTAAATGCTCGTACCTATTAAGCTTTGCAGAAAAAATATCGACCAATGCGCTCTCGGTAATTACCGATGAGATACTGCCTTCCCTTTGTCGGTAAAAATACAACTCCTCCGAGAGAGTGTATATACTGTCTGCCTTTAAAAACAGCTTATACATTGTGGCTAAATCTTCCCACGCCCGCCCTGCGGGACATCGAATATCGTCGAAGATATGGCGCTTATATACTTTATTCCAGTAATAATTATTTATATTCCCCGTTACCAATTCGCGAAGAGCGTCTTCCCTGTTTAATACCGTATTGTGAATAGACTCGGTTGAGCCTATAATTTTTCCGCCGTCATCAACAAGCTTGCAACCAAAAGAAATAATTTGAGCATCGTTATCGGTAAAAGCTTTCATTACTCGGTCACACAATTCACGAGACACATAATCATCACTATCTACAAAGCAAAAATATTCGCCCACAGCTATGTCGAGCCCCGAATTCCGCGCGGCAGATAGTCCCTCATTGCTTTTATGAAGCACCCTTACTCGCTCATCCTTTGCTGCATACTCGTCACATATCTGACCGCTCGTATCGGTAGAGCCGTCATCTATGAGGATAATTTCCAAATGAGAATAGGTCTGATTTAAAATACTGTCAAGACACTCCGGCAAATATTTTTCCACATTAAAAACGGGAACTATAATACTAATCAGTGGAGGCAACCCGCTTACCCCTTTCCGAGTTTGCAATAAAGGTGGTTTTCCTTTTATAAATGATTCTTATAGAATATTTTATACATTGGACGCAAAATTTTAGCAAGAATCATCAGATACAGGATTTTATCTTTAAAACGACTATAACGGGAAAACAGAAACGGAACTATATTCTTTTTCATCAGCCCTCTGTAAATAGAATAATCAGCCTTAACCTTTGAGTTCAGCTGAGGGTACCGTTTTTCCATTGAAATAGCCATATTATAGGCACTGCTCGCCGAAAAAAAGCGAAAGCTTTTTTCACATGACAGCGCGTATTTCTCTATTTGTCCCTCTATCCTTATTAAATTATTATATACCGTTCTCGAATTGAATTCTTGCAAATATCTATGCGAATTGGTCACGCTTCCCTCTCTTGCGCGATAATAGTAGAGTGGATTTTCTATGCGCACCATTCCGCCGCCACCGGCAATTAATGGGATTAGTATTGAAAACTCCTCATTAATTTCGCCGTTTGGGAAGCGAATGCCCTCAAAAACCGAAGTTTCAAAGAGTTTATCGCATACGGACGTACATTCGGTAAAGAATAACTCATTTATCGCGTCTGTTGTATCCATAACCTTTTTTGAAGTGGTTGCTACCATTTCGCTGATTTTACCAACGGCAAAAACGCGTTGCATACAGCAACACGAAATTTTGATTTCTGTACCGTTTAATGCTTCGAATAATCTTTCGTACATATCCTCTGCAATATAGTCATCACTATCAACGAAGCCGATATAATCGCCCTTTGCGATATCCAAGCCCGCATTTCTGGCGGAAGAGGCTCCCCCGTTTTCCTTGTGAACTACCCTTATACGGGAATCGTTTTTTGCCCAAGTATCACACATTTGAGGACTGTTATCAGCACTCCCGTCATCAACAAGGATGATTTCAAGATTAGCGTACGTTTGCCCAACAACGCTGCCAACACATTCGTCTAAATACTGCTCGGCATTATATACGGGTATAATAACGCTGATTAAAGGATTATACATACTATTGCTCTCCGTTTTTAGAGTTGATTTTTACGCTTTTTGCGCAAGGCATTTTTCGCTATATTCAAAGCATATTTGAAGGTCTGCGGCTCGCATAACGAAATAACTAATAAGTACAAAAGCACCACAATGACAGCATACGGTATGCAAAAAGCAAAAATTCGGGCATAAGAATCAAGATTAACTACTATGTACCGACTAACAAGTGCCACAAATATATACACCACGAAATTGATGCCCCAACACTTATAAGTTCCCTTGGGACTTCTACCGATAATGTGTTTATTTACGTAAAGAATGAGATAATTTGTGCGATAAAGCGAAGACAGGACTGCGCCGAGCAACGCACCATATATGCCAAAAAACTGAATCAGTATAATCGAGGCTACAACATTAATGACAGATTCGATTATAGCGCTGTTCTGTGTCTGTTTAAAATGCCCTGCTATATGTACCATAGCATCAAAAGGATATCTGCCCGCCGAAAGCAAATTAATGAAAACAAACAAATACGGCAGATATTCATCAATATAATTAACATCGGTTACACCTTTCGTATACAATGTCAGAAAGGGTAAGATAAAATAATTTGCAATAGAAAACAATGAAAAAGAAAAGGTTATTATGTATACTTCGAACGCTTTATACAACTTTAAAAAAGCATTGCGGTCGGTATGGAATACGTGCGCTATTTTAAACTCCAAGGAATCCTTAACCGTGCGAAGCGCCCTGTTTATCATATCGAACAGCAAAACGTACATTGAATACACGCTGACCGTTTTTAGTGTGCTGAACACCGTCAGTAAAACTGCGCCGATGTTTGAAGTAATAAGATAGTTTATTTCGTGAATAAAAACGTGCTTGCTTTGTGAAATCGAGTCCTTATCGGGCTTAGCGGTAAGATCGACCCACGAATAGTGCTTTTTTATATAGTAAGTGATATAAATCATTTGTGCAAAACTTGCAAGCATTGCCACAAACTGAACGAATACCACGTCATATCCTAAAGAAATTAAAACAATTTTTGAAATTTGTTTAAACGCATTCGTAAAAAGCTCCAAACCTGCTCGGATATAATTTTTACCGTCTGCTCTTAATAAAATCAGGTATTTCCCGTGAAAAAAGTAGTTAACTACATTACCGATTCCGTTAAAAAGGATAACGAGAACAACTGTAGTATATGGAATATCCGTATTGATTAATATCGGATAGATTATAGAAAAAACTAAAATCAGGCCTAAATAAATAAAGCCCGTCTTATGATAATATTTGTTTGTGGCAGATAAAATAGCGCTTGTCGAACTGCGGTCTTTTTTCGCAATAGATTTATATAAGGCTTGACAAGCCGCTGCTGCGATGCCTGCCTCGACAATCGCAATATATGCATAAATATTAGTTACAGAGGATAATAAACCGTTTACTTCAGAACCGTAATTTGTGAGTATTAATTTGGGAACTACAATGCCCAAAATCAGGGTAATAACCTGACTTAAAATACCTACAATGAGATTAAATTTAATTTTTTTCTGAGCCTTCATATCAATTCCCTCGTAAGTTAGTCAGGTTTTGCGCCGATTTTTTGTTTATATATCCCGCCTTCATAACACCCCGACAAGACAACATCTTGTCGGGGTGTCGCGAGAACATAATTAAACTACAATTATTAAATTAGAACACTTTTTCAGTAGTATTGACGATTAGTAACAATATTTGTAAGCAGAGTCACCGTACTTCATCATAGCAATAACCATTTCGTTAAGACCGTTTGTTGTAACATCCTGTTTACGTTCAGCATATGATTCAATGCTGTACTGAACAGTATTACTGATAGCGGTATCGCCCTCGTATATCGTAAACCAAACCTTTTCTCTCATCTGGAAGCCCATGAGGGTATCTACATAGAGATAATAGCGGTTTGTATATCCCTCTACCAGCTTAATGTTATCTGTATCAGCCGCCGTGAAGTACCAAACGTCACCTGTTTCGGTTTCTACCTTAACAGTAACATTATCTATCGTTACACCGTCTACCAGATCAAATTTCATACGCATTTTTACAGAATCAGCAAGGTGGAGACTTGCCGCCCTCCAAAGCGCCGTTTCATTTTCTACAACAGCGTATTTGATATTTGTACAATCATCAAGTTTAGGTGTCGCCGATGTAGCGAATGCTTTCTGTTCGT
Organism: Acutalibacteraceae bacterium; assembly: GCA_045603355.1. Taxonomy (GTDB): domain Bacteria; phylum Bacillota; class Clostridia; order Oscillospirales; family Acutalibacteraceae; genus SIG565. The sequence goes on from JAZULY010000074.1 coordinate 10,241, forward strand.
CGGTTAATACACTATTGATGTAATCGTCCGCTGTAAAGCCTTCAGCCTTATCATCCTGCAGATACTTCTGGAACTGTGTTCCGTAGTTGAGCATATCTACGAGGAGTGTCTTGAAGTCGTCATCGGTAGTCTTGCTTAACTGATTCATACAGTATGTTACGGCACTGTAGTTTTGTTCAGAACTTGCCACAAGAACTCCCTTGTATTCTGCATAAAGGGTTGCGGATATATTCTGCTTCATCTGGTTCGGTGCTACCGCAATTGTAAAGTCGTAATAGTCACCGTTAACAGTATACTCTGTGACGATAATAGTCTCGCCCATAAACTCAAATACTACATACGGATTTTCATATAAACCGTCTGCAAAGAGTGACGCCTCTACCTTGAATTTTACCTTGAGATTATCCTGCAAGGAAAGCGACGCGCTCTTGAACTTGAGCGTAGCGGGAAGCGTTATTACTGCGCCGCAGTCGGAACAAACGCCGTTTACAAATATATGGCCTGTTGTAATTACGCCTTTTTTGCCTGCGTAATAGTATTTACCGTCAACCTCTACTATACCTGCCGCTTTCGGTACACCTGTATCGTAATAGTATTGCACTCCGTCGATTTCAACGATTTCTCCCTTGATGATCTCGCCGTCCACGACCTTGATACCAAGCATTCTGCCGTTGTCATCGAATCTATAGGTTCCGTCTGCTACAATACCGTTGCCCTTCCAGACGTAAAATTCTCCGGTTGCTATTTTACCATAATTGCCTGCAAAATAGTAATATCCGCCGACTTCAATCATACCTGCCTTTTTAGCAAGACCGGTATTGTAGTAATAAAGTTCGCCGTCAATCTCAACTATTTCGCCCTTGACAACAGTTCCGTCAACTACTTTAATGCCAAGCATTCTGCCGTTGTCATCAAATCTATAGCTGCCGTCCGGTACAATCCCATTGCCCTTCCAGACATAGTACTCGCCTGTTGCGATTTCACCATAGTTACCTGCAAAATAGTAATATCCGTCGACTACAACCATACCCGCCTTTTTAGCAAGACCGGTATTGTAATAATAAAGTTTACCGTCAATCTCAACTACTTCGCCCTTGACAACAGTTCCGTCAACTACTTTAATGCCAAGCATTCTGCCGTTATCGTCAAATCTATAGGTTCCTTCGGGAACTATTCCGTTGCCTCTCCAAACATAAAATTCTCCGGTTGCAATCTCGCCGTAGTCACCGACAAAATAGTAATATCCATCGATTTCTACGATACCTGCCTGCTTAGCAACGCCGTTCTTGTAATAGTAAAGCGCGCCATCCATTTCCACAATTTCGGTATGAATCATCGTACCGTCTTCACGGAAATAATATGTACCGCAGGGGAGCTCACAATGGGTTTCCCATACATAACATTCGCCCTTGGCAATAGTGCCAGGTCCGTTAAAGAAGTAATAATCCCCATCAACATTATAAAGACCCGTCTGGCTGATGCCATCGATCATATAATATATTTTTCCATTTTCCAATACGTGCATACCATCTTCAACTTCACGGCAAATACCGTCATCGCCGAAGTTGAACCATTTATTGACTCTTGTGTTGATCGCATTGTAATCACTTACATACTGATAACCCGTCAAACGGACTCCGTTTTTGAAATAGTATCTTTCTCCATCGATAGTCTGCCAACCCGAAGTGTAATAAGAGGGACCGTAGTAATAACTAACGCCGTTTTGTGTGTTTACCCAGACACCGCTAACAAGACGTCCTGTTGCTTCGAAGTCGTAATTAACATTACCAACCTTATAGTTGCCTTCCTTAGCAGCCATATTCGATGGGTGGAAATAATACCACTCACCGTCTATCATCTGCCAATCAGAGGTCAGCACACCAAGTTTAGAATAACGGTAAAGACCTATAGTTTCGTCATAGAAAACACCCGTGTGCTTCGTTTGACCGATATTAATACCATTATCGTCAAATAAATAATAATAACCCTCTACCTCTTTAACGCCGCCGGTCATCTTCACACCATCAACATAATAAGCAAAGCCGCCGTCCTCAGCAATCCAACCGTTCTTTAATGCATTAACGAGTGTATAGGAGTCTTCAAATTCCTTATAAACATCGCCGAAATATGCGCCAGACTCGGAAGGAATATCGGGGTTAACGAAGGGCATTAAGCCATAGGTTTCCTGATTCTCAGGCTTCTGAGCGAACGAGTAAAGCGCATTCGCACGCAGATAAATATTGTAGCTGATCGCACCGCTGTGAACCGCATTCAGACGCTTGTTTGCATCCCAATTTGCATCTGACTTAGGAGTAAGCTTAATGCCGCTTACAAGGCATAACGGATTTGCGGTGGTAGAATCGATTGCTTGTGTCTGATCGATCCAATTGAGTTTCAGCGTCAAGGTATTGGTTTCTTCATCGAAATCCGTACCTGTGAGTGTGAAATACTCGGTCATAATCTTCAGTTCGCTATAGTCCACATCGAAGTTGGGGTCAAAGCGAAGAACGGGAGTAACCTCGGTAAGAACACTTACACGCTCTGCAAGCTGAAGCAGGAAGTTCCAAGCGGAAGCGTTTTCCATATCAGCTCCGGGGAGCATATAAACGAGATCCTCTAATTTTGCAGGGATCGGAATCTGGGTCATATCCATCGCGAAGGTATAGGATGTAACCATATCCTCGTTAGTATCGACGGCGAGATAGGATACGCCGTCGTCGGTAGTTGCATTGGAAACAACGCGATCCCAAGCGAGCTGACGGTCGCCGCCCGTTGCTTTATCAAAATCAAAGGTGTTTTCGCCCTGCTTATAAAGGTTTACGGTGATAGAACCGCTGATTTCTGAATTTGTAGCTAATGTTGCAGTAATCTTAACGTTCTTAACACCTGAATTTTCGGTGCCAACAAATGCAAAGCCCTCAATCGTGCCCGCCGCGTCATTGTTCATAGAGAAAACAACATCATTTTCACTGATAGCAACCTGCTTGCCCTCGTATGCAGCGGCAACGGGAAGTTGTACCGAGGAGCCGTATACAGCATCCATAGTGGATTTTACAAAGTATACGCTTTCCGGTGTAACGATATTCATAGTCTTAGAGCCGATAATCGCATCGTCAAGCATCAGATATACGTCAACTGCGCCGTTTCTGAGTCCTGTGAATACACCGTCATCGGTGATGGTTCCCCATCTTTCATCAGATACTGCCCAGGTATATCCTTCGGGGAGTTCGGCAACATTACCCGTTGCACTGATTCCCACGGGGGTGATCTGAACGGGGGTACCAATAGTGGAATAGCGGTAATCACTCTCGAGATTAGCATGGTCAAATGCAGTAGAGCTGGGCGCAGTAGAAACCATCATAAGAGAGGTGCTTACAGAACGCGGGGCACCGTCAGAGGGTTTGCTTACAACAGAAAGTTCATCCTCTCCCTGCTGTTTTGCAACGAAGGTAGAAGAACCGCCGCCGTCGAGATTAATTGCGTGAACGCAACCCGCCTCCAACATAATCTGAGCAATTTCTTCCATACTACCGCCACAGGATACAGGCTCCTGACGTCCGTCAAGCACCATTAATACGACCTTGCCGGTCTTGGTAATACCAACAGCTGTTCTGGAAGCGCGGCTACTGTAGTAATTTTCGGTTCTGGTGATAGAAATCTTTCCGTCCTTAACCAGAGTTGAACCAAATCCTGCAATACCTTCCTGAACCTGATCCTTATAAATCGTGTTGTATTCTTCTGTAGTTCCGATTACGGCGGTGCCGTCCTTTAAAATGCCAAAGAAGCCGCTTGCATTGATGCCTTGATATTCTACACCATTCATTACCAGCAGACCGCTTGGCTCACCTGTCGACATATTATAACCGGAACCATTGGTGCTTGCAATTACATTGTAATTGGGAATATAATATTCGCTCTCGGGGTCGCCGTATTTCGCCTGTGCGGCATTTGCCTGATCCAGAACGCGCTGCATAGCCCATCCTGCAGCAGGATCATTGTTGTTGTAGTTCGCATAGACATTGACATCACTACGAGTAATGTCAGCCGTCGCGATATAATACACCATCTGCTTATTATCTGCAGAAGTAGCGTACTTAATCTCCTGAGTAATACCGGGAGCAAGGACAGATATAGATGAATCAAATACCTCATAGTAAGGATTTTCGGTTACATCTACATAGTCGCCTGCCAGCTCACAGATATAATCTGCAAAGGCATAGCAAACAGCCCTTCTCATGGTGGAAAGGTCGGTTGATGTGAACTCTCTTGTTCCTTCAAGCGTGGAAACCACCTTGTTACCCGTGTAAGCATTATAAACTGCATTGCGCAACTGAGCGCGAGTACCCGTGGTTTCGAGTCTATTATTCATAAAGTAAGCGGCGCGCTGCTCATTATTTAAATCCTCTGTGAAGTAGGTCATAAGGATTTCGGTCAATTTACCCGATTCATACTCTGTAGCAAGCAAAGTATTCATTATGTAATAAGCATCAAGGTCACCGTCAATATCTTGTTGATTCATACTTGGAGCCGATGCATCGGCAATTCTCTTTCCAAGGAGATTTTCGGAGATATACTCGACCATTTCTTCTAAGTCGCCACCAACACCAACGATGTCTGATACCTCAAGAAGGTCAACAAGGTCGCCTGCCCAACCCGAAACATCGGCGTGATTCTGGCTTTCCTTGTTATGATATGTGATATCCATAGCGCCGAACACGTGACCAAGGTCGGCACTGTCGCCATTTGGCAGGTCGAAAATATTAATGTTTTTAAGAGCCGTTACGGTAATATAATTACCGTCGGTTACCTCAGCGTTAATGGCATCCTCCATCTGCTGTACAAACTCAGCAAAATCAGCATCTTCATAACCTGCCATAATACCCCAGGAGCCTGAGTTGTAACGCTCAACGCCCGTACGAATGTACTTGATTACAAGTGCAACAGGATCTTTAGCAGGATTAAGCTTTACGTATTCCTTTGCAAGCTCTTCCAGAAGCGCCAGATTGTAGATGAACTCTTCATATGAGTTTATCTCTGCCTCGCTGGTGGCAACGGTGGAGGTGTCATCCGCGCTCGTTTCGGCACTTGCGGTTATTCCGATACCCGCAAACAGTGTGAGGACGAGAGACAACGCCAACACAACACTTAATAGCTTTTTCATTTACTTTTCCTCCATAAAATGAAAAGTGCGGCTACCGAAGCTGCCACACAAAAATGCATACCCCGATAGTCGCCAAACCAACCGAGCGCGAAGCAGGGTTTTTCCTTAAAAGGCACACCAAAGTTCACGAAAAATATTCAGTCAGTTCCGCATTATAATAATAGCATAATATCTTACAAATTTCAAGTAGTATAATTCTTTAACCAAAATGCGATATATTCTTCTGATGAATACATCACTGAAAAAGTGCGCGACATAATATGTATAATAAAAAAATATTAAATTTTGAGGCATTTATGAAAAAATACGGCTACCGATTTCTCGGTAGCCGTACCTTTATTTAGTCAGAATACTTATCATCTAACCAAAATTAGTTAGCGTAAGCGTATGTGCGAGCAGAGTCACCGTACTTCATCATAGCGATAACAAGTTCGCCGAGTCCGTTGGTGGTTGTGTTCTGCTGTCTGTAAGCATATGTTTCAATGCTGTACTGAAGTGTGTTACTGATTGCGGTATCACCTTCGTAAATAGTGAACCAAACCTTATCTCTCATCTGATAGCCTAAGAGT
>JAZULY010000075.1:0-2419 GCA_045603355.1 Acutalibacteraceae bacterium
CGGTATAGATAAAGAGAATATCGCACTGACCGCCGAGGCTATAATGAGCGCGACGCGCGGCAAAACCTTTATTATGGTATCGCACGACACCGCCGAGGCAGAACTGCTTGATGCTAAAATCATTGACATATCCTGTATATAGTGATAATATAAAAATGCTGAATAAAAGCTATGCAGTTGTAGGTGTAATGCCAACATTAATATAGGAACGGGGTGCGAATCCCCGACGAACTCGTCGCCGTGTCGGACGAGCTCGGCTTTATTATGCCACTGAAAGTGTTTTTGGGAAGGCAAAGCCGAGCGCACAAGTCCCCAGTCGGAAGACTTGCTGTATAGTGTCAATACAAGGAGCCACGAGTAATTGGCAACTGTACGGTTTATGTCTTTTTTGGGTATGAGAAATTCATAATAAAGTATTGTTTCCCCTTGTTTTGATGTATTCGGTAATACCAAAACAAGGGGATTTTTATATGAAAAAACTCAGTATCAAAAAACTTTCCGCAATGCTCTTAGCATTACTTTTAGTAATGACCGCATTTGTCGGCTGTGCCGAAAAACCTGCTGACGAAAGCGGCGTACCCGTAACCGTTACGGTTGACATCGTTAAGGACGGTGACACAAAAACAGTAACACTCGAAACCGATGAAAAGTACCTTGCCAACGCTTTAGCGGACGAAGGCATTATCACCTATGACGAGGGCGGCTTCTACACAACGGTTAACGGCATTACCGCCGACTATGATGCCGACGGCGCTTGGTGGTGCGTTACCAAATCGGGCGAAATGACTATGGTCGGTATGAATGAACTTGAACTTGCCGACGGTGATAAGTACGAAATCACCTATACTAAATAATGGCGGCACAAAAAACCTCTCTTCAAAAGCTCGCCGAGCTGCTGGTTCTTGTAATGCTCGGCATAATACTTAACGTGTTTGACTGGATGCTCGCGCTCCTGCCGAATATCGAGCTTGTAACACCGCTGTTGATAGTCTACACCTACAAATTCCGTTCACGTGCGCTCATCTCGGCATACGTTTATACCTTTTTGGAGATAATAACCCACGGCATTAATATATGGAATATAATGTATCTGTATGTGTGGGCGCTGCTCGTACTTCTTATGTTACCGCTTACCAAAATCGGCAACAAAAAAATAGCGGTAGTCGTGTTATCTGTAGCGGCAGGCGTGTACGGACTTTCCTTCGGTGCGCTCTGTAGTATACCTTATTGGTTTGCGGAAGGTCCTACCTTTGCTCTAGCTTGGATAGTCAGCGGCTTTTCGTTCGACCTTATCCACGCCGTTTCAAACTTTGTTACAACACTTTTACTATACATACCCTTAACAAAAGTGCTTGACAAGGTTAAGATATAGCGTTCGCACAATATTTAGTTTTTCGGGAGTTTTCGGACACAATAAGTAGTGCTTTACTTTTTAAGTGCTTTGTGTTATAATACTAAAGCTACCGTTTACTCAGCATTCGGTGTCTGCCGACCAAGTCGGAACACTCACGACCGAATAGCCGGGTTTGCGGCCGACAAAATATTAAAAGGAGTGAAAACAATGCTTAAGGAACAAAAGCAGCAGGTTATCGAAACCTACGCTACTCACGAGGGTGACACAGGTTCTCCCGAGGTACAGATTGCTCTTCTTACCACTAGAATCAACGAGCTCAACGCTCACTTAAAGGTTCACGCTAAGGATCATCATTCCCGCCGCGGCCTTATGAAGATGGTTGGTCACAGACGTAACCTTCTCGCATATCTGCAGAAGAACGATATCGAAAGATACCGTGCAATCGTTAAGAAGCTTGGTCTTCGTAAGTAAAGAAAAACATAAGCAGACCGTTTTTACGGTCTGCTTTGTTATAATTAAAATGAGGTTTTTCGTGGTTTAGCGGTAAATTGATAGTCGGATACCTCCGGTTATGAATTTATTGCTAAACGGAAACACCTCAAAAAACACAGGAGGTAAAAACTATGTTCGAAAACTACAAGGTTTACGAAACCACACTCGCCGGCAGACCCTTAAAGCTCGAGACCGGCAAAATGGCGCAGCTTGCTAACGGCGCTGTGCTCGCAACCTACGGTGAAACACAGGTTCTGTGTACCGTAACCGCATCGGCTAAGCCGAGAGAGGGCGTTGATTTCTTCCCGCTCTCAGTTGACTATGAGGAAAAGATGTATTCTGTCGGCCGTATCCCCGGCTCCTTTACCCGCCGCGAGGGTAAGGCAAGCGATAAGGCGGTTTTAGCGTCGCGTTGTATCGATCGTCCGATCCGCCCTCTCTTCCCGAAGGATATGAGAAACGACTGTACAGTTGTTGCAACCGTTATGTCGGTTGACCCTGACTGCAGCCCCGAGGTTGCAGCCGCTATCGGTGTTTCTGCCGCTATCGCTATTTCGGATATTCCGTGGGCAG
>JAZULY010000076.1:0-6344 GCA_045603355.1 Acutalibacteraceae bacterium
TTATGAAAAAAGACACTACTATTTGTACGACTAATGATAGCCCTATAGTATCGTTAGGCAATTTATTACCATAATTAATAAATCGTTCGATTTTTTCAATTTTTCGCTGCTCCATTATAATACTCCTATTGTATCCTCGATTTCATTTTGCTGCGTGCATGGAAACCCAACTGATATAACACAAGAAAACCGTACCCTGCGTTCATTGTATGCAAGTAAATTATACCATAGCAGACAAAAAATTCAATAGGTTTGTCAGTAAATTAAAGGCTTATAATGTTATTACAGAGGCACGATGAGGGTTCAAGTCCCGTATTAACAAAAAAATCCGAAGCGAACCAAAAGGTTCGTTTCGGATTTTGGTGCGAGTGACGGGACTTGAACCCGTACGCCATGAGCACACGCCCCTCAAACGTGCCTGTCTGCCAATTCCAGCACACTCGCATACAACGCTGATAATTATATCATCAAAATTCAGCATTGTCAATCAAAATTTTTAATTTTTTTAAAATTTATTTTATGGGGATAAGAAGCGGCTGAGAACTGGGGATGCATTTGCCCTCGATACTGTTGATTTCGCATATCTCCTCGGGTGAACTGTTATATTTGCGGGCAATATTCCAGACCTCCTCGCCACAGTCGGCATAGTAGATAATCATGGCGCAGTCGCGCTCTGTTCCCTTTTTATTTTTTTCATCAATTCTGATATCGGTTAAAAGCGACATTTTTTGTTTTCTCATCACGGTTACGCAGATACCTATTTCAGACGTGATTTCAAGACAGTTGTTACTCAGCACCGTAAAGCTTACCCGACTGACCGAGACTAAAGCACTACAGTATGTATTCTCGTCACCGTTCATAAAGGGATGAGAATATGTGAAATCAAAATTGCGCTCAAGATAAAGCGGATTGTTATCATTATCGGTTATGAGAATGCAGGCATTAATCACTCCGCCGACACATATCTCCTTATCCTTAATATCGCAGGAATTCACCTTCGGATCGCACCATACATCGATAACCGAGTTTAAGCCGCTTACATTTAAATCGATATTACTTTTACAAACAAACCTATCGTTCACCGTTTTAACTATTTTTTCGATGGTTACATCACTCAAATTAATATCGGCGTTATATTTTGTCGAAAAGGCGTCGCAGATTACCGGCATATCATCGTTACAGGTCGCCGTCGCAGTGAAACGAAGCTTCGCGCAAAGGCTAAGATTACGTGTTTCACCCGTCACCGATGTTCTCGGCTTAATTTCGAGTGCGGCTATCTCGGCGGTGCAGTTGCACTCACATTCATCGGTAATGCCATCAATATCGATTATCTGACTGAAGGGTATGGTACTGCATAGGGTCTGCGGAGTGGCGGTGCCCTCACCGCAATAAAGTACAAACACCGTCATTTCACCCTTTACCACCGCCTTGCCGCTTATGGTCTTACAATCGGTATTAAATGCCTTTGCATCATACCGTAGCAAATACCGAATTGACGGCTGACCGTTGCCGAGTTCTAAATCCTCCTCGATGGTCAGATACTTTTCGGCAATACCGAGCACACTCGTAGCGGGGGCTAATTCGCGGTTGACTACAACATTACCGCCGTCAATATCGCAGATAACTTTTTCACAGTTCTTTTTTATTATGCAAGCGGTAATACCCAGAGCACCGTGCAGCTCGACCTTTCTTTCGTTCATCAACCGACAGTTCATATACTCTTCCTTAACCGAGCAGCTCGGCATACAGTCGTTGTTATCACCCTCAAACTCAAAGTTTTTGCTAAAAGGCATAATATACTCGTAGCTGCAAAGCTCGCCCTCGCTCGATACATAAATCAGCAACACATTAAGGCTGCCCTCGCACGATAAGGTCTGTCCATTGATGGCAGCGGCGCCTATACGGGGCGTGGTTTTACACTTTAAAATTTTATTTACGGGCGGATAGTAATCCGGTAATGTGAAATCGACATCTATTCCCTGCTCCGCCGAACGGTTAAAAACGCACTTTTTCTGAGAGACATCCTGCTTTAATACCTTTAAATCCATAATTATTTCTCCTTAAATTCTTTTTGTTTAATTTATATTCGGGAGAAACGAAATTTATGCAAAAATTAAAAGCGGTGTTTCCACCGCTCTTTAGCCAAAGCATTCAAACTTGAATCAGATTTTGAAACAAGTATTTTTCGCTGTGGCTTTGTTAAAATACTCGTGAATCCGTCAGGATTCACTGCGTTTTGTGCCTCGCACACCAAAAAATTCTTTATTCACAAAATTCTTCGACCTTAAAGGTGCGGTTTTTTGTGTGGATTTTGGTGAAGCGAAGCCCATGAGGCTAACGCCTATGGGTGACAATGAGCCGAAAGCCGCCTAAAAACCGCCCTTTAAGGCTGGTTCAAGTTTAAATGCTTTGGCTATAACAAATCTGCTTCTGTGTAGGTGGGTTTATCGTCCTCATATACACCGAGTCTGCGGCGCATCTCGATATCCTCATCGGGATGCTCTTTGTAATACGGCTCTATCATATATTTTTTGATATTACTGAAAACACAGCTTTGAATTACCAAAAATCTAAAGCCCGGTACTACAAATATAAGTAAGGCAACACAAATGGTACGGGTAAGTGCAATTCCGATAAAATCAATACCAAATACAACCGCGTATAAAGCGACGAGGGAAAGTATAATTATAATATTTTTCTTAAAGCCGACTAATGACAGCTTAAAACTGTTAAGGTAAATATCCTTTAATTTCAGTTTAAAGGTTATAAGGATAAACCAAATGTAATACCGCATAACAAGGAATACGCCGAGCATAAACAGACATATAGCCATACCGATTATCTGCATTGTGCTATCAACAGTCGAGAACATATAAAACTGCAGGGCAAAAAGCAGTACGCCGATAACGATTATGTTTATAATACCCGCCGGTAGTGCCTGCTTCCAATTCTTTTTTATGGTCGAGAAAAAGTCGCTCGTGCCGAATGAATGGGTATCAGCCGCCATATTGCGTGTCAGATTAGTCATACCCGCGGCGGCAAAACCTGCCGTTATGCCGAGAGCGGTCAATAACCAATACCAAACGCTGTTTATAGCGAGCTTCCAGAAGTTTTTGAAATAGATTTCAAAAAATACTATAATGCCATTCTTTTTAGGCGCGTTTTTATCGAGGCCTGGGCCTTCCTTATCATAATTAAATAACCCGCCGAATAATCCTGCCATAATTAACCTCTGTCTTTTTTCTGATAAATCATTTTTTCTTTAAGTGAAATGCGCTTATAGCCGAGTGTGTAGCCTATCTGAGCTATTACGGGAAGCGCTACGAATACCGATAGACCTAAGAATATCTGTACCCATGATACATCGCTGACTGACGTTGTAGAGTCACCGAAAATAAGACTGATGAGTGCGAAAAGCTGATAATTAGCAAAGCGGTATATAGGCAGAACACCCGCGCCGATAAAACCTGATTTAGCTGTAACGAGCAGTAGCCAGGTAATAAAGTTAGGAACTATAGCCATAATACCTATTTTGATGCCTCTGAGCATATCCTTTTTTCTGTGCCCAAAGTTCACAAGGTTCGCGTCACCGTCACCAAGACTCCACATTCTTTTATAGATAAAGGCGACCGTAATAGCGAAGGAGAGCAGCTGAGCAATTAAAAAATATACGATTTTAGGGGTACCTGTAACCTCGCTTCTCAGGTTTACCCTGACGGTCTCTATCCCCTGCTCTTCGTATTCTGCCGCTTTGGTATCTTCGCCATCGGCATAATAATGGGTATAAAGCAGTTCATTATTCTCGGCAGAGCGCATCTCATAACCGATAACCTCGGTAAACGAACCAACCGCAATTACCGAAACCGAAATAAAAATAAACAGAGCAACCAAGGCACAAATAATGTAACGTAACCATAAGGACGCCGCAACACCAATATTTTCCTTCATTTTTTCACATCCTATCTTTAAAATTATATATTAATAAAAGAAAAAAAGCAAGTATCGTTATCCAATACTTGCCTTAATTTACAAAATATTAAAAAATAATAAAGAGTGTAACGGCTGCCGCCGCAACCAAAAGCCCCGATATAACACCTACCGCCCTTTTACGGCGGGCTTTATAACGCTGCCGCACTGTGCAATACGAATCTCTGCCAAGCTCATATTTGCCGATCAAATCTTCGGCCTCATCGGTGAGTCGGCGCGTGCTCATATTGCCATACTTTGGACTGACAAAAAGTATAACCTTTTCAAACATCATATTGCCCGTATCGTTGATTTCAATAATCGTTTTGTTAACGCCTTTTACCATAAATAACACCACCAAAATTTTATCAAAAGTATTGTTGACAAATTTTGGTCCCAATATTCAGGTTAACATAAAAATGTTAATAACTCGGTTGAAAAGTTGCAAAACTCCCCATTTTTAGGGGAAAAGTTATTAACAATCCACCATTTTTCGAGCATTATGTAAAGTTTTCGACATTATTCGAAGTTCTTTGCTGTTAAGAAGGAAATCGACCTTTCCACCGAATCCTTGGCATTTTCCCAGTCACAGTTATCCTTATTTCCCTGATAGTTGTAAACCTTGCAATAGTTCTTAATATCACCCGATAATTTTGATAAATAGTCTTCGGTTATGCGGGTAATGTTCTTCAAAAACTCGTCACCCGAGCCGCGCATTTTCTTTTTATCCATATTGCTTACGAGCATTTCGTAATGCGGCAGGCAGAACATCGGCTGATTATTAAAAAGCTCTCTGAAATCCCTTTCATTTTCATAGCAGCGGTAAAGCGTTTCAACCATACGCGACATTCCCCACTCTATTTTGTCACAAATAAAGCAGGTCTCATTAAGTCTGCTCACCTTTCCCGCCTTTTTAGCGGGCGAATTAAATAGCTTTCCGTCAAATATTTCCTTTTTCTGGGTATCGAGATGTGTTTCTATCATTAAAGCGAGCGCCAGCCTGCCGCGGTGAGAGAGCATATCCGAAAAATGCTCGCGGCAAAAGCCTGCCTTGTTGGTCTCAATTCTCACATCGGGCTCCATCATAGCCGCGCCCATTATATAATCTATAATATGCGTTTCCACAGTCTTTTTCATACGGCATATCGGGCAGCCGTCATTTACCTCAAATACCTCGCTGACGGGTATAGTGCAAATATCATCTCTCATTTTTATCATCTCCTGCTTGTGATTATACTATATTTGTGATAAAATTAAAACATATTTTTTAGGAGTTCATTTATGAAAGTGGAATTTTTAAACGGTAATACCGTTATCACGGGTGTAAAAAACTTAAATATTGCCCAGACTCTCGACTGCGGACAGGCTTTCCGCTGGAGTAGGTATGACGGCAATATATGGCACGGTATAGCATACGGTACATATCTGAAAATCGAGCAACGGGACGATAAAATCATTCTTTACGAAACAGAGCGCGATACATATGAAAAAATTTGGCGAAGTTATTTCGATTTAGACCGCGATTATTCGGCAGTAATTGAAAGTATTTCCCACAACGAGATACTTAAAAAGGCGGCAGAGCTCGGCAGTGGAATCCGTATTCTGCGTCAAGACTCATGGGAGGCGCTGTGCTCTTTTATCATTTCACAAAACAATAATATCCCACGTATCAAGGGTATTGTTGAACGCTTGTGCGAGAATTTCGGTGAGGAAATCAAGGGCGGCTACGCCTTCCCCTCGCCGGAAAGAATTGCCGTTTTAACACTCGATGACCTCGCGGTGCTTCGCAGCGGCTTCAGAGCAAAATATATACTCGACGCGGCTAAAAAGGTGGCAAACGGTATTATTGATTTCGAGCAGCTTAAAGGTCTCTCGACCGATAACGCCCGTACCGAGCTTATGAAGATTTACGGTGTCGGCGCTAAGGTTGCCGACTGCGCGATGCTTTACGGTATGGGCAGACTTGATGCTTTCCCGAAGGACGTCTGGATAAAACGCGCACTCGATGTACTCTTCGACGGTGACATGCCCGAATCTACAGGTAAGTACGCGGGAATTATACAGCAGTATATTTTCTTTTATGCAAGAGAAACTAAACTCGATATATGAAAAACGAGGCAACCTATGTTGCCTCGTTTTTTAATCCAACGCTATTCCTAAATAGTTTATCTCGTCACTCTCAGGATAAAGCATACCGCTTTTTTCCGCCTTATCCTCACAAGAAGTGTAGGCAATAAAGTCGGTACAGCCGTATTCCTGCATAATGGCTGCTAAAAACGAGTCGGGCTGAGTGCTGCATAAAAGCTCTTTAATATGGGCGGTGCCGCCGTCCTTATAAAATACTGCTAAAAATTGCTTGTCCTCGTTTTTATCGGTTA
>JAZULY010000077.1:0-2603 GCA_045603355.1 Acutalibacteraceae bacterium
AATACTCTACGTAGTCAACGCCTGTAAAGGTGTGCTTCTCATAACCGAAAAGCTCACGGTATTTTTTAAGGTCGAGCACATCGGTATAGGGGTTAACACCCTTTTCATCAAGTGCGTCAAGGCTGATCAGGTGGTTACCAACCTCGTCAGAGGGGTAGGAAAGCATAAGAACGATTTTCTTAGCACCTTTTGCAATACCGCGTAAGCAGATTGCGAAACGGTTGCGGCTTAAAATCGGGAGGATAACACCAACGGTTTCTCCGCCGAACTTTGCCTTAACGTCTGCAGCGATATCTTCGACACTTGCATAGTTACCCTGAGCGCGGGCAACGATAGCCTCGGTCATAGCGATAACGTCGCGGTCTCTAACCTCAAAACCCACTTCGGACTTTACAGCCTCTAAAACCGAGGTAGTAACGACATCAACGATATCGTCGCCCTTGCGGATAATGGGTGCTCTCACACCGCGAGAAACGGTACCAATCATACGAGCCATAATATTCAACACTCCCTGTTGTCGATTAATAGAATCGGCATAAAAATATTTTACACCTCAGTATAACACAAAATGTTTTTCTTGTAAATAAAAATTTACATATATAATTACTTTTTTTCGCATTTTTATTCAGGGATTCCGTTATTTCTTTCATTATTCGATATGGAAGTTACAATATTTAACAAAAGTCCTATTGAAAAAAGGTGCATAATAATATAAAATATATTTATATCATAAATAAAGGAGAGTCTTAAATGACATTTCACAGCGAGTCCATCGACGCGGTCTTGAATGAACTTTCGGTTAATCGCGAAACCGGTCTTACTGCCGACGCAGTTAAAGCGAAAAGAGAACAGTTTGGTGAAAATAAACTGAAAGAGAAGAAGAAAAAGACCAATTTCCAGCGTTTCATCGACCAGTTTAAGGATGTAATGATAATCATTCTTATCATCGCAGCGGTTGTATCTTTTACCATAGTTTGCGTTGAGCAAAACTGGGGCGAGCTTTTTGAACCCGCACTTATTTTACTCATTGTAATTGTTAACGCAATTATGGGCGTTATGCAGGAAAGCAAGGCGGAAAAGGCGCTCGAGGCACTTCAGGGGCTTTCAGCTCCCCACGCGCGGGTTATCCGTGACGGTACCGAGCAGATTATCGACGCTGCCGAGCTGGTGCCCGGGGACATCATAAAGGTTGAAGCGGGTGACTTTATCCCTGCTGACGCGCGACTGATTGAGTCTTCGAGCCTTAAGAGTGAGGAATCTGCCTTGACGGGTGAGTCGGTACCGAGTGAGAAGGATGCAGAAGCCGAGGTTACAGCCGATGCGCCGCTCGGCGACCGCAGCAATATGATTTTCTCGGGCTGCAGCGTTACCTACGGTACTGCCGTGGCAGTGGTTACAGGCACGGGTATGAATACCGAAATGGGTAAGATAGCGGGCCTGCTTGACGGTGAAGAGGAGGGACAGACTCCGCTTCAGAAGAAACTCGCTCAGCTCGGTAAATATCTCGGTATTTTAGCGCTTGCCGCCTGCGCAGTTATATTCGTTATCGGTATTTTAAATAACCTTGACCCCATCCACATATTTATGACTTCGGTTTCCCTTGCAGTATCGGCTATTCCCGAGGGTCTGCCCGCAATAGTTACTATTGTGCTTTCCATTGGCGTACAGCGAATGGTTAAGAAAAATGCCATTATCCGCCGCCTGCCCGCCGTTGAAACACTCGGCAGCGCGTCGGTAATATGCTCGGATAAAACAGGCACCTTGACCCAGAACCGTATGACCCTTGTTAAGGTCTATGCCGATGAGTCGGGTGAGATAGAGGCAGTAAACCGAGAAAACAGTGATATAGCAAAAAATCTCTTAAAGCTTGCAACCCTTTGCTGCGACGGCTCGGTTATATTTGATGACGGTAAGGAGCAGCATATCGGTGACCCCACCGAAACGGCAATTATCGTAGCTGCCCATAAAAACGGTATGGATAAGGCAGTCCTTTCTCACGAGTATCCTCGTCTGGCAGAGATTCCGTTTGATTCAGACCGTAAGCTGATGACCAGCGTAAACAAAATCGGCGGCAAGAATGTTGTTATAGTTAAGGGCGCGTTCGATGTTATGATGTCGAGATGCATATCGGGTAACCTTGATAAGGCAAAGGACATCAATGAAGAAATGAGCTCTGACGCTCTGCGAGTACTTGCCCTCGGATATAAGGTTATTGATGAAGTGCCGCAGCACCCCACAAGCGACGAACTTGAAAATGACCTTAAGTTCTTAGGACTCGTAGGTATGATAGACCCGCCGAGACCCGAGGCTCGGGATGCTGTTGCCATTTGTCGCAAGGCAGGAATTAAACCGGTTATGATTACGGGTGACCATATAACTACCGCATCGGCTATAGCTAAAGAGCTCGGTATTATGATGGAGGGCGACATCGCCATTACGGGCGCCCAGCTTGACGCTATGAGTGACGACGAGCTCGACAGTATGGTCGAGAAAATCTCGGTATATGCCCGCGTTTCGCCCGAAAATAAAATACGTATCGTCAAGGCTTGGCAGCGCAAGGATCAGGTCGTATCAATGACGGGTGACGGTGTAAACGATGCTCC
>JAZULY010000078.1:0-8516 GCA_045603355.1 Acutalibacteraceae bacterium
GTTTATATTATCTATCAGTATAATACCCATTTCCTTTGCGCGTTCCCGCAGTTTGTACTGATTTGAATAGTTGGATATTATCATAGTCTTGGCATATTCGCCGCCGAAATGCCTTGTGAGTGTGCTTATCTCATAAAGATATTCATTCTCGATTTCGGTGTTTTTGCAGCTAACGAATATCGGCACCGCGTCGCGGGTCAGTATCAGGTCGATTTCGTTCGTGGTGCCGTCAGGTCTGCCGTCCCAGTCAAGTGGAACGCTGACGCAGCAGTCATCGAAAACGCCTGTATTTACGGCATTGATATATGAGTACATCTCAAGCAGATTGCCCGCTTTTTCATAAAGAAACTTGGCGTATTCGGGGATATTTGCTTTGTATGTATAGTACCGCTTACTGCCGATGGTAAGCATTTTCGGGTCACTGATTATTCCGTGACGCTGCAGATGTCTTATAACATTACGGCAGGCAGATTCGGTCTTTTGCTCAATAAGCTTTGCCGTGCGGCCGTTCTGAGTAATGGTGGGTATGCCGCAGAATTTATTCCAGTCGCGGGCAATTCCCTTAACACAATTCCAAAGCCGTAGAGTTTCATTTTCAAGCTTGCCGTCAAGCAGGTTGTATCTGTAGCTGCCCTCGTCTCCCAATATCTTTCCGCCGTTCATAGCGATAATATCGGGTACGGTGAATCTAGGTTTTACCTTTTCCTCGTGTGCCGTGGGGAAATAACAAATACGGGTGCTGCTTTCAATATCGAATTTATGTATTCGCACATTGTTTTTGCCCATTGTTGCGGCAAAAAATCCCATAGCGGCAATAATGTTTTCGCTGCCGCCCGTAATATCTATAACATACTCACCGTCATCCTTAATAATGCTTTTAAGCACCGCGGCTACCGCGGGCAGAGAGGTATCGTTTATAGACATAAAGTGGGTCGGTGTGTTGTAGCGGGCGCGTATAAATTCGGCAAGGTGTGTTTTGGCGGACCTGCGCGAATTATCCTCGTCGCCGAGATCCAAAAAATAAACCTTGTCGAAATTTTCGGTATCAAGGGATATAACGTTTTCAATATTTTCGCTGTCATAAAATTCTATAAGCGTCTTCATTTTAACACTCCTTGACCGATTTTTATATATAAATAATAGCATAAATGGGCGACAATGTAAAATATTTTTTGCATTGTGGGCGTCATTGTGCTATACTGTTAAAAGTTTAGGTTATATTAACTAATGTGATAAAAAATGGCGAGGTGTAACTTTGAGAACTTGCGGAATTTTAATGCCGATATTCTCTCTGCCGTCGCGCGGCGGAATCGGAACATTCGGAAAAGAGGCATATCGGTTTGTTGATTTTTTAGAAAAGGCAGGGCAGACCTGGTGGCAGATATTGCCGCTGAACCCCACTAATTACGGCGATTCGCCCTATCAGTCCTTTTCTTCCTTTGCGGGGAACCCGTATTTTATCGACCCCGAGATTTTGATAGAAGATGGGTTACTCACCGAAACGGAATTTCTGTCCTTCGATTTTGGTTCTGACCCCTCGGCGGTGGATTACGGCAAGCTTTACGAAAACCGTATAAAACTGCTTTCACTTGCTTTCAGCCGCTTTACACCCGATAAAGAATATAATAAATTTTGCAAAGAGAATGCCTATTGGCTCGATGAATATGTGCTGTTTATGGCGCTTAAAAATGCGAATGGCGATACCGCGTGGAATGAGTGGGATGTTTCGCTTAAAACCCGCGATAAGAAGGCTGTTTGCGCGGCAAAAGAAAAGTATACCGAAAAAATCAATTTTTACCGCTTCGTGCAGTATGAGTTCAGTAATCAGTGGTTTAAGCTCAAAGAGTACGCTAATGAAAAGGGTATTAAGATTATTGGCGATATACCGATATATGTTGCCTATGACTCTGCTGATGTCTGGTCAGACCCGAAACAGTTTATGCTTGATGATGAACTTAATCCCACGTCGGTTGCAGGCTGTCCGCCCGATGCCTTTTCTGAGGACGGTCAATTATGGGGTAATCCGCTTTATAATTGGGAACTTATGAAGCAGGACGGCTATGCTTGGTGGAAACGTCGTTTAGGTTACGCTCTGAAGCTTTACGATACCGTTCGTATCGACCATTTCCGCGGCTTTGAGGCATTTTATTCTATACCATACGGGGAAGAAACGGCTAAAAACGGAAAATGGGTAAAGGGACCCAATATGAGTCTTTTCAGGGAACTCAAAAACGAGTTCGGTAAGGATCTACCCATTATAGCCGAAGATTTGGGCTATCTCACCCCGTCGGTGCGAAAAATGCTTAAAGCCTCAGGCTTCCCCGGTATGAAGGTGTTACAGTTCGCCTTTGATACAAGGGAGGAGAGCGACTATCTGCCGCACAACTACCAAAATAACTGCGTGGTTTATACCGGCACCCACGATAATGATACGATTATCGGCTGGACAAAGAGCGCCGCACCTGAGGATGTAGAAATGGCGCGCAGATACCTGCGGGCAGATGACAGCGAAGGCTTTAATTGGGCGATGATGCGCTCAGCCCTCGCGTCTGTAGCAGACACCTGCATATTGATGATGCCCGATTTTATGGGACTCGGAGGTGAAGCGCGTATCAACACCCCGTCGACCCTCGGTGACAACTGGACTTGGAGAATTGACGGCGGCTGCATCAATGACTGGCTGGCTAAAATTATAAGGGATAATACCGTGCTCTACGGCAGAGCACCCAGATAATCAAAAAAGCACCCAAATTGGTGCTTTTTTAATTGCATTTTATATACAGTTATGGTAAAATGTTCTTAAGTCTAAACTCCGCGAAAAAGGATGAGGAAAATGGAATCATTAAAAATTATTACAGGCAAAACAATTAAAGCCACCATAATGAGCCTTCTTTTCAGCTTGGTAGCGCTTTTTGATATTATCATAATATCGGGCAAGACTTCGGTGACGGACACCTCTATATGGGGCGCGGCAAATATATGGGTAACTAACTCAGACCTTTTTCCAGGTGTGTGCTTTATATTTATAATTTTGTTTTTCGTTAATATTGTATCGGCTGTGGTGGGCATAATTTTAGGTATTTTAAGCCAAAAAGCGCATGTGTGGCCATTTACTGTGCTTATTGCTACACATGCCGCTATGATAACCCTGAACATAAATTTTGAGGTTATTGATAACAGCGCTTTTATAATATTATCCATCGTTTTAGCGGTAATAGGAATTGCTTATGCCCTTTTGTGCGGGCTTGTAAACCGCGAGCCGTCGGTCGGTAAGGTAAGCGGTGGGGGTAACACGAAGCTGAAAAAAGCCCTTTCGGTAACAAGCCTTATAAGTGTTATACCCGCATTATGTCTTTTCTATATCCCGATTTGCACCTATTACATAGGTGAAACCAAATATTCTCTTATCCCTATGGCAGCCTTTTCATCGGCTCAGGATAATTTGCTATGTCTGGTGTTTTTTATAGTTTTACTGGCTGCAAGTGTGCTTAATCTTACCATGCTTATCGACTGCTTTAAGCACTATTCGGGTGATGAAGCGGTTTTCGCCGATAAGGCGCGAGGTTTAGTGATTTTCAATACCGCGCTGACAGGGTTATACTTTGTTGTAGGCGTTGCTCTTTGCTCGGTTAATAATTCGATAGGCGGTAACTTCTATACTGCGTGTTATATCCCATTCGTTATTATGGCGGCGATATCCATTGTGTGCGCCGTTATAACAAGGGGATTTGTCGCAGACGACGGGCAGGCGATTACCAAAACGGCAAAATTTGCAAGAATTGAGTTTTTGATTTACGGCTCATTAGCATCGATTATAACCGTTTTTGCCGCCCTTTCAGATATAATTACGGTTGACGTAACAAATCCGTCAATCATAAGCGACATACAGATAAACGGCTATGATATCTTGATGAACTACAATACCGCTGCATCGGGCTTCCAGCTTGTGGCATTCATTCTGTTTGCCGTTATTGCTGCTACGGTAGCTTTGTTTTTGGCATCGCTCATTTCTTTTATAAGCCGTTCAAAGCTCTTTTTCAGAATAACCTTAGCTGAACTTGTTTTCGGTGCGGCAGCCTCTATGGCTGTAGGTCTGTTTGGAAAGTATTACGAGATAGTTCAGCGCCTTAATACCGACCTTATTAACGAGATTATCGCCACACATGTCGGCACCGAGCAGTCGATTTTTGAATACACGGTTCACAGTCAGGCATTTAATTGGTTCTTGCTTTGCGCTGTAGTGCTTATTGCCGCGCTTATCAGAAAGCCTTATTCTAAGGGTACTATCGGTGAAACAACGGTTTCACTAAACGGTGTGGCCTCCCGCCGCAGAGGTACCGCAGCCCCTGCAAGGGCGGCAGGTGCTGTAGCGGCAGATTTCAGCGTCGCCGATCCCTGCCCTGCATTTACCGAGCTCGATAATAAAGCAGAGCTTTTTGCAGAACAGACACAGATGAGATCCGCCGCGGCTTTTGAAGCGCCCACACTGCCGAAACTCGTTCAGTTTGTTGTAAATTATGCGAGAGACAGCCGTCTGCATCTGTCCTATACTACAGAGGATATCGCAACCTTTATTGCGGGTCTCGGTGCTACAAGACTGTCCATTCTTCAGGGTATGAGCGGTACGGGTAAAACAAGTTTGCCTAAAATATTCTCAGAGGCAATTATGGGCAACTGCGAGATTATTGAGGTTGAATCCTCTTGGCGCGATAAGAACGAGCTGCTCGGCTACTATAACGAATTCAGCAAAACATACACCCCAAAAAAGTTTACGCAGGCACTTTATAAAGCAAAACTTAATCCCGAAACCATGACCTTTATAGTGCTTGATGAAATGAATCTGAGCCGAATTGAATACTATTTCTCAGATTTCCTCTCCTTAATGGAAAACGAAGAGGATAAGCGGGAAATCAAGCTTTTGAATGTGGGACTTTACCGCACAGAGGACGGTAACGCTTATACATATTCAGGTCTTGATGACGGTCATACAATCAAGATACCGAATAACATCTGGTTTATCGGTACGGCAAACCGCGACGAAAGCACCTTTGAGATAAGCGATAAGGTTTATGACCGCGCCCATACAATGAATTTCAATAAGCGCGCAGCCAAGCCCCTCGCTTACGGTGCCCCCATACCGCAGCGCTATATTTCGGTAGATGCATTCATGCAGCTGCTTGAGAAAGCCAAGAGCTCGGTAAGATTTGATATCGATAATTATCCGCTGATCAGAGAGGTTGAGGCTCTCTTAGCACCCTATAACATCTCCTTCGGTAACCGTATAGCCAAGCAGATGGAAACCTTTGTAAGCATCTATTGCTCCTGCTTTGCCTCTGCTGATAGTGTCGTTGCAGACGCCGTTGAAAAGATACTTTTAAGCAAGGTAGTAAGCAAGCTTGAATTTAAGAGCGTTGAAAACAAAGCACAGCTCGCGGCTGAATTCGAAAAGCGCAACCTTCACAGATGCAGCGAGTTTATCCTGAAATTAAATGAGGATTAATTATGGAGTCAAACGCAATTATTGACCGAAATTTCGCTAACACCGATGATGATTATGCTCAGATTTTGCGGTTTGTAAGAGAGCATAACCGTATCAGCTATTCGCAGTTTGATTCGAGTATTCTCAGCCGAGTTAATCTGTTCGCTCTGCCTGAGCATTTCGATTTTGAGGGACTTGAAAAGGCACTTGATGTTATTATCAAAACCCTTCCTGCCATTAAACGTATATTCGCAAAGCCTATAACCCACATTAAAACCTCGTCCGAAATACTGCCCGTAGAATCGGTGCGTGTTATAAACAATGAAACGGTGGTTCACGCGTCGGTTCACAGCGAGCTGTGGGAGAATATCACACGCAGCGGCTTAAAGCCGAGAAAACTGCTCACTCAGGATAATCAGGATAACTATGCCATTTACGAAAATGTTATATTCACAAGAGCGGTTGATATGATACTGCTTTTCGTGGGTAAGAATATCCGATTTTTAAATGATATTCTGTATGCCAACCGCGACCTTAAATTTAACCTGCTTGAGAGAGAAAATCACCTTTCGTATTTTCTGGCTATTGGTAAGCTTCATACGGGATACGTGCGCGATTATGCAAAATACAGCGTTGTAGCAGAAAACTGTATGGATAAACTGCTTTTTATCGACCGCGTTATACGTTCGCGAACAAACAGTCCCGTTTACAAGCACTGTAAGCGATACAGCGGTAATTTGACCCTTAAGAAGACCAATGTTTTTCGTATGCATAAGGACTATCACCGCATATATGTGTTGCTGAAATGGTTTGCGGATTTTAAAATCGGCGAGACGCTGCTGGAAAATGACTCCGATAAAAAGGCAGTGGAAGGCTACCGTCTTTTCTGTTCGCTTTTAACCCTCTTTGCCGCGGGGCATTTTAACTTTACTTTTCTTGACAGCCCAATCGATTTTGAGAATTTAGATATAGAGTGTACCTTTGATAAATGGCGACTAAAGCTTGAAACGGTCAGGTGCGGGGAAAATGCTGCTATTCGTTTCACCTTCTTAAAGGATATACCTTATAGGATAATTATGCTGCCCACCGAGGATGCCGTATCGGGCAAAAGCGAACTTGAAGCATTCAAGTCGAAGTTTGAAGCAGAGGAGTATCTGCTCGCAGTGTCGCAAGAGGATGAAAACGATACTACGGTTTTAAGTCTGTTTGATATCGATTCCTTCCGCAGAATTCAGCAGATATTACTGAGAGGAATGGTCTACTCCGATAAAACAAGAGATGTTTGTCCCTTCTGCGGTCAGCCACTATCTCAAAATGAGGACATTTATGAATGCGCCTCCTGCAGAACACAACTGCTTTCTCTTACCTGCCGTGAAACGGGGGAGCCGTATTTCGCCACCAAAATCAAGAATTACGTTCCGCCGAAGGATAATTCGGTAGAGTCACTGCGCCGCGAAAAGCTGTCAAACGCTAAGCACACTGCGGCACAGATGCGCTTTAGAAATATCACCAAAATCGGCGCAGGCACCGAAATAATCTGCCCGAAATGCGGTCACATACATTCATAACAATAAAAGCACCCAGTGGGTGCTTTTATTTTTTTTATGAAAAAATTCGAAAATTGCTATTGACTTTAACGCTTTAATGTATTAAAATCTTAATTAGTAAAATTTTGTAAAAAGAGGGGTTAATATGGCTCTAAAAATCATTATGTTAGTTGTATTCTTCGCTATAATGATTGCGGTAGGCGTTTACTGCCGCAAGCATTCAACCGACGTTAACGGTTTTGTCCTCGGCGGACGAAGCGTTGGCCCGTGGCTTACCGCCTTTGCTTACGGTACGTCTTACTTTTCTGCCGTAATCTTCGTAGGCTATGCTGGTCAGTTCGGTTGGAAATACGGTATCGCGTCCACCTGGATAGGTATCGGTAACGCGGTGCTCGGCTCGCTGCTTGCGTGGCTCGTGCTCGGCCGCAGAACGCGCCTTATGTCCCAGCATTTAGAGAGTGCTACAATGCCTGAGTTCTTCGGCAAAAGATTTCTGAGTCCCGCGCTCAAAATTGCGGCTTCGATAATAGTGTTTATTTTCCTCATTCCCTATACCGCATCGCTCTACAACGGTCTTTCCCGTCTGTTTGCTATGGCGTTTCCGGGAGTGGATTACTCGGTTTGCGTTATCGTTATGGCGGTGCTCACGGGCGTTTATGTAATCGCAGGCGGCTATATGGCAACCGCTATTAATGACTTTATTCAAGGCATTATTATGATAATCGGCATTATCGCCGTTATTGCTGCAGTTCTGTCGGGTCAGGGTGGATTTACCGAAGCGCTCGACAGTCTTGCAAAGGTCAGCGCAGAAGGTACTGCGCCGGGCGCCTTCAATTCCTTCTTCGGTCCCGACCCGCTCGGCCTCTTGTTCGTAGTAATCCTTACCTCCTTCGGTACTTGGGGTCTGCCGCAGATGGTGCAGAAGTTCTATGCTATTAAGAGTGAGAAGGATATCAACAAGGGTACCATTATTTCCACCGTATTCGCCATAATCGTTGCAGGCGGCTGTTACTTTCTCGGCGGCTTCGGTCGACTCTTCAGCGCCGAAATTGATGCTATCGGCGGTATAGATGCCGTAGGCTTCGACGCTATCATTCCTACAATGCTCGAAAATCTCCCCGATGTTCTTATCGGTGTAGTTATCGTGCTTGTTCTCTCAGCCTCAATGTCGACCCTCTCGTCCTTGGTGCTCGCTTCAAGCTCTACCTTAACCCTCGACCTTATAAAGGGTCATATCGTTAAGAAAATGAACGATAAAAAGCAGGTACTTATTATGCGCGTGCTTATCGTTGTATTCATCGCGATTTCGGCATTTATCGCGCTTAATAAGGATAAACTCGGTTACATAGCCGATATGATGGGTATTTCCTGGGGTGCTCTTGCAGGTGCATTCTTAGCACCGTTCTTATTCGGTCTCTATTGGAAGAAAACCACCAAAGCATCGGTTTGGGCAAGCTTTATCTTCGGTGCAGGTATAATGGTTCTCAATA
>JAZULY010000079.1:0-1893 GCA_045603355.1 Acutalibacteraceae bacterium
GGCGGGACTTGCAGTAGGCACATCGCCCGCAGCGGGTTCAAGCCCCGAACAAGACTCTAAAATAACCCTCTATATAAGCACGTGTGCGCCCACCATTTATGTACCGCTGACCGAAGTTACGGGGCTTAAACTTACCGATGCTCAAAAGCTTATTACCAACAGTGGCCTCGTTGTGGGTGAAATCGAGTATATCAACTCAGATTCTCCGAAGGATTATGTTGTATCTCAGGACCCCGAATATAAGAACGGTGCAGAGATTGGCAAGGGAACTGCCGTTAACCTCAAGGTAAGTACAGGTGAGACTACCTATCAGTCAGATGTTACGGTAACCGTTCCCGAGGGTGCAACACAGATTTCTCTGTGGATAGATAATCAGATGTATCAGGAATCTGATAAACTCAAAGCGGGAACCGATGAGCATACCTTCTTGCAGATAATTTCCGAAAAAGCTGAAATTTCGGCTGAAATTAAAATCAAAACGGCTGATACGAATGACGAGTATATACACTATAACTTTATTAAAATTGATTTAAAGAATGGCGGCAAGGTTACAATAGTTAAGGGGACCGAGCCTCCAACCAATGAATAACAGGGAAAAGTATGCAGGGTATTATAATTAAAGCAATCTCGGGTTTTTACTATGTAAAACACGAGGACGAAATAATTGAATGTAAAGCCAAGGGTGCCTTCAGAAATGAGGGCATTTCCCCTATGGTAGGGGACCTCGTCGAGTTTGATTTAAAGGACGATAATTTGCACGGTATACTGCGAAATGTTGTAGGCAGAAAAAACAAGCTTTACCGTCCGCCCGTTGCCAATGTTGATAAGGCGTTTATCGTGTCGGCGTTTGAAAATCCTGCGCCCAACACCTTAATAATTGATACTATGACCGCCATTTGCGAACACAATAACGTTATCCCAATACTCGTTTTTAATAAAAGTGACTTGGGTAACTTCAATGAGTGGTACGATATTTATACCAAAACAGGCTATAAGGTTATCCTTGCATCGGCTAAAAACAGTGACGGTATAGAGCTGTTAAAAAACGAGCTTAAAAGCGGCATCAGTGTTTTTACGGGTAATTCGGGTGTAGGTAAATCGAGCCTTTTAAATTCCCTTATGCCTGCCCTTACTCTTAAAACTGGCGAGGTCAGCGAAAAACTCGGCCGCGGCCGTCATACCACGCGCCATGTTGAGCTCTATGATAGCGCTTATGGCGGTTATGTTGCCGATACTCCGGGTTTCGCTACCATCGAAGCCGATAAGACCGATTACAGTTTTAAAGAAAACCTCGAAAATTTATTTCCCGAATTCGCGCCGTACCTCGGTGGCTGCCGTTTTATCGGCTGTTCACATACGGGTGAAAAAGGCTGCGCAGTCTGTGCGGCGGCGGAAAGCGGCGAGATAGCAGAGTCTCGACTTGACAGCTATAAATTTCTGTATAATGAACTAAAAGACCTTAAAAAGTGGCAGTTTAAATAGTTTTGTAACCAAAATCCTGAATTTCAATATACTGTTATTAACCGAGAAATTTCTGTTATCGGAGGTACAGTATGCGAAAAAGGTGCGGCAATAAAACTAATAAATATATTCTTCTGGTAGCCTTTGGCTTGGGGCTTTTATTAGCTTCGTTTTGCACACCGCAGTTTTTGGTCGTGGTGCTGGCGCTTACCGTTATAATACTCGGTATAATTTGCTATAGGCATTAGTCGGAGGTAATGTTTTATGAAGGTTGTACTTTTTCGGAGTCCTAAGTTTTTAAGCGGTATTTTAAGAATGTTTTTCGGTATAAAAAAACAAAACAATTAATTACATAGCCAAAGCATTTAAACTTGAACCAGCCTTAAAGGGCGGTTTTTAGGCGGCTTTCGGCTTATTGTCGCCCATAGGCGT
>JAZULY010000080.1:0-12405 GCA_045603355.1 Acutalibacteraceae bacterium
ACATATAGCAGAAGCACCTGCAAAATCAGAGGCTGATCGTGATATTATGGCATTTTCAATAACGGCAATCGATAGTATCCTGTATGATGTTTCTTCCTTTCCCGAATGGTTCAAGGTAGGCCGTTTTGAGCCTTTGCACAAGGATGCTCTTCCTGCGGCAAAGGTGTTTTATGCCAAGTACCTATATGCTGTTGGCTATGGTATTGCTACAAAGCAGTTTGAGTTACAGGGTGTGCAAGGTCTTTCGCTTTTGAATATGATACCAAACACTATAGAGCCTATGATTTCACAAGCAGTTGCAGATAATTCAATCATTGCGGAAATCTATCTGAGAATGACCTGTGCTGCCATTTATCATACCAGTGGTAACAGAGAGCAAGCTATATACCATATCGACCGTGCGGTAGCACTTGCTTTGCCGGACAAATTGTTCGGGATATTGGCTGAATACGGGCGCACTTTGGATTCACTTTTAGAGCAAAGAATAGCGAGAGTGGATGCAGAAGTATGGAATGCTGTTCGTGATTTGTACCATGTTTATATGGCAGGATGGACAAAACTCAGCGGCTCTGTTCGTGGTAAGAACTTAGCAACCACTCTTACTCTCAAAGAGCGCGAGGTAGCAAAGTTGGCAGCTTTTGGTTTCAAGAACAGTCAAATAGCCGAATCACTTAATATGTCTTTATCTGCTGTAAAACAAGCAGTTACTAATGTTTCAAATAAAACAGGAATGTCAAGAGAAGATTTTCCCGCCATATTATAATAATGGTATAGGTTAGGCGAAACATTTTCGTTTCGCCACAAAATCTTTGATTTTGCTAAAGCCATTTATCAAATGGCTTATCGAAACACTTTTAAGCGTTTCGACATTCTATAATCATTATTATGCCGATAGACATCACCAACACGCTCGTACCGATAAGAATAGCGCAATTCATAAAGAACTCCTGAGGTAATACATTGATAATCTCATCAGCCGCGGGGTCAAACAACCAATTATCCTTGCCCGGAAAGAAAACGCCGTGAAAGGCGGTGAACGCGCGGTCAAAGTCTATTGCGGCTAAAGCGCCTATTATTATAGGTAGCGTGACGGCCGATACCGCCGAATAAAATGCCGCAGACCGCCGACCTATACGAAAAGCATCTACCCTGCCTGTCCGTTTCAGCACAAGCAATATGGCAAGGATAAGACCCGAACAAATCAGCACGGTGACGTTCAAATCAAATAAAACCTTGCAGTCAGCAAAATGCGCGGCGCCCTCACTTGAAAACGCCATATCTCCGGATGAGAACTCTCTGGCGGGCAGCGTCAGGTAATCGAGCACCTCGTTATAAGCCGCACGGATTTGCTGTTCGCTGTAGCCGCTCGCTTCGGGTAAATTCAGCGCGCCGATATGCGCGTAGTAAAACGGTCTGCAATAAATAGGCAGGGAGATAGAAAAAGTAAGTATAAAAAAGAACAGAGCCACCGCAAACAGTACCGAAGCCGCTCTGCTCAAATCTCGATTTTTCATAACGCCACCACCCGTTTTTTATTTTAGTATATCACACTCGCCGCGTGTTGTAAATTACAGAAAATTTTCAAATCTTAACGGGATACTCTGCGCTACGGGTTCGAATTCCTATCTATTAACACATCAATCAAAAACAAAAGCACCGACCATAAAGGTCAGTGCTTTTATTTTGGCTGGGGAATAGGGATTTTTCCGGCACTGCCGTGCCTGTCGCCTCGCTCTGCTCGTTACCCACGGGCTTTGCAACCATTCACCGAAGGGTTGCAATTCGCCTTACGGCGAACCGCCCTTGTTCGAATCCCTATCTATTAACACATCAATCAAAAACAAAAGCACCGACCATAAAGGTCAGTGCTTTCATTTTGGCTGGGGAATAGGGATTCGAACCCCAACAAACAGAGTCAGAGTCTGTCGTGCTACCGTTACACAATTCCCCAATAAATGTAACAAAATTATTATACCCTAAATTTTAGAAATGTCAACTGCTTTTGCGCTAATATTTTAAATTTTTTGCTAAATTTTTAGTTATAAATCTTGAAATTAGCAATAGTTTGTGTTATAGTATATCTTGCTTGGGGCATTAGCGCAGCTGGTAGCGCACCACACTGGCAGTGTGGGGGTCAGGGGTTCAAGTCCCCTATGCTCCACCAATTAAGAGTAAGCACGCCTATATTGGTGTGCTTATTTTTACATAAAAAGGAGTTGCTTTATATGGATGGTATTGTATTTTTAGTATTGTTCCTGCTTTTGCTGTATTTTGCTATTTTAGGGCTTGGCATCGCAAATTATGTGCTAACCAGCCTGTCATTACATAAAATCGCAGAACGCAGACAAATTAAAAATCCGTGGCTTGCCTGGTTGCCGTATGCGAATTACTGGATCATTGGCAGTATTGCCGACGATTATGATGCGCGCCTCGGTCATAATAGAAAATGGCGTGTTATTCTTCTTTCTATGTCGCTTTCTTTTTTCGGCGGATTTATAGTTTCATACGTCGGTATATTTGTGAGCTTAGTTTCGATTGCCATACAGAGCGCGGAACACGAGCCCGAGCCTGGAGTGATTATTGCAACTATTTTACCGTTATATTTATTACTTATTCTCGCAATGATCGTTGCTATGGCGCTACAGGCCTGCTACACTATATGCTTGTTCAAAATTTATGAATCCACCGTTCCCGAGAAGGCAATTAAATATTTCTTGCTGAGTTTCTTAGTGCCTTTTGCTTCCGCTTTCTGCCTTTACAAGTGCAGGGAGCAGGGTTACAGTAACGCTCCCGTGCAGCCCTACGCATATGCTCAGCCGACAGCGGTTCCCGCATCGTATCCCCCTGCTGCCGATGCGCCCACTCCCACACCACCTGCAGAAGACGCACCGACAGAAACTGAATAATATCAAAAAAGGAAGCCGCATTTTACAACCCGAAAATTGAAAGTGCTATTTAAAGACAAAACCGGAGACGACCTCTTTCGAGGCATCTCCGGTTAGTTTGTTTTTTTTAATTTACTTTACTTTTTTAAGAATATCTGCCTTGGTTTTCTCGTATTCCGCTTGTGTAATAATACCGGCACTAAAATACCCATGTATTTTAGCAACCTTTTTATAACATCTTTCTCGGTATGCCATACTTGAATGCCATTTATTTTCGACCAATTTGAAAACAAGTGGTGTCGTTATAATGGCATTCGTAATCAAGGCTAATATCTGTGCAACTAAGCCTAAAACATTCAAGGTATTTACTTTTTCCGTGTTTACATAATCATGATAAGCGATGTACTCATAATAGGTATCGAAAGAGCGCGAATGATACCCAGTGCTCCATATAGGATAGCCGGAATAAATCATAACCGCAACAAATATAAGCACTACCAGAGCGACGGATATCACAGCCTTTGCTTTTGTTGATCTGGTTTTTATAATTACAAATGAGAGTACAGCAAATGCTATATTTAACGCTAAGATAATAAAATATAATATTGTTGGGTTAATATCTTCATGTATGTTTCTATCGTAATCCTGCACATTCATGGCCACCAACACAGCTAAACCTACAACTAAATAAAGCGCAATTGCTATATATGAGAACATTTTTATGTACACAGGTGTGTCCTTGGCTCTTGCTTCCGATTTTTCTTCGGCAGCAGCTTTTAAAACAGTAGGATTAATTGCAAATCCCTGCGATTTATTTGTTGTCGCAGCAGAAGTGTATGTAGCATTGACTTGTTCGCCGCATTTTCTGCAAAACTTGCTGTTTTCTAATAACTTCTCACCGCATTTCTCACACAAACGAATTGGGGGCGAACTCTGCTCTTCCGGTTTGGAAGATTGTATGTTAACCGCTGTCTTGGGCTTCATATACTCTTCCATTAAAATTATGACTTGCCCCTTGCTCACCTCGCTTCTCTCTAGTCTGCGCTTTAGAAACTGTTTAAGGGCTTCCTTATCACCCCTACTCGCTTCACAACCATTGATAACAATTGGAGGCAGTTCTGCTTTGAAAAACTCAAAAGGCGTTACTCCCCGCTTTTTTGCTTTTTCCCTAATAATATGTGCATCCCATTTTGCACATAGTTTTTTTGCAACAGCAAAGGGAATTATTAATGTGAAAAAATATCCTAATCTAAAGCCTATAGCGAGACCTAAAATCTCATTAAGAAAAGTATATACAAAAAAACAACCTATCCATATTAACGCTTTCATTTAACCTTCCCCTTTTACAATTTCCTTGTTCCGCAAATATGACAAAACTTGCTGTCTTTGGGCAATGCGGTGCCACAGACTCGACAATAATTGCCTTTAATGGTATACGGCTTGGGCGGCTCGTTTTCGTAAACATTTATGTCTTCGCATTCGAGTTCATCTTGCCCCGCCGTCAAAACCACATAATTAAGAAAACTGAATAAAACAACAGCTATAATTGCCACTAGCAGTACACCATAAGTTATACCAGGTATAATTGCCACAGCAATCATACACGCCGCATAAATAATAGTTGCCTTTCTTGCAGTTCTATCATCTAAGACTTTTCTCCTAATAATATATCTGTATATCGCGATAGGAATCATACATAGGGCACCCATTATTAATAAAGCAAGAGTATTAGCCACCAAGCCCTTAAATAGTGTCATTTCATCTGGCGGGTATATGACACTTTTTACCAAACTCTCGAAATCGCTGTATAAATCGCTATTGCCAGTAGAGACAAACTGAAATAAATACATCCAACCATCCTTGATATAAATAAGTTGTGTCATATCAAGGTTTATTATCGCGCCCGCCGTTTCATATGTATAATCGAGCTCCATTTTAAAATATGTTTTGCCGTTGTATGTAACTTGCGTGACTTCCGCAATATCCGAATCAAGTAAATCCTTCAACTCTTCGACGGTAAGAGTATTGTTATCCATATCAACTCGAGACAAACCTACTTTTTCCGAAATCGGTAATTGAGCCCACACATCCACGCTGCCGTAATTTATTATTGGTGTTTCCGAATAGACGGGCACAAATTTCGCATCTAAAATCTCACGTTCCTCATTAAATACAGCTTCAGCCCAATTTTCTGGAATAACAAATTCGGCGCCTGTATCAGAGTCTTTATAGACCGTAGATAAAGCAGCAGATTGAATTGAAAACAATATCACAAATATTGTCACAACTATACTCAATGTGGTTTTTCTCATATTCCTTCCCCCTAAAGCACCCTACACTTAACAAATTAATTATACCACTAATTAAAATCTATATCAATGCGATATTGGAAAATATTACATATTCAAAAACCCTGCAAGAAATATCTCGCAGGGTTTAATTTACTTCAAAAGTTTTGAATAGCCTTTGCCGTACTGAACGCAGTTTGAAATTCGGCTGAGGGTTGCGGATGAAATATCGGTATCGGCAATAACCTCGCTGTAGGTTTTGCCCTCTATCAGCAGACGCGCGGCATATATGCGCTCAGCCATTTTTTCGACCTCCTTGCGGGTGCAAAGGTCATCGAGCAGCGCGGCGCAGTCGTCGGTGTTATCGAGCGACAAAAGCAGCTCGTACAGGTCTTTTATTTTTTCTTCGCGGGATTTCATACACATTTCTTTGTCCTCTAAAAACTTTCTAAAGAATTTTGCAGGAATGCTTTGGTTTTCTCGCTTTGCGGATTATCGAACACCTCTTCGGGGGTGCCCATCTCCTCAATTACGCCGTCCGCCATAAAGATTATCTTATCGGCAACGTTTTTGGCGAACTCCATTTCGTGGGTAACGACTATCATAGTACTGTCTTCATTTTTAAGACCCTTAATTACCCTGAGCACCTCTCCCGTAAGCTCGGGGTCGAGTGCGCTTGTGGGCTCATCGAAGCAGAGTATCTCGGGACCCATAGCAAGGGCGCGAGCAATAGCAACGCGCTGCTGCTGACCGCCAGACAACTCGCACGGGTAGGATTTTATCTTTTCGGACAAGCCTACCTGCTCTATTAAAGCGAGCGCTTTTTCATTAATCTCCTCTGCCGTACCTTTTTTAAGCAGGGTTGGGGCAAGGGTCACATTTTCAAGCACCGTATACTGCGGGAAAAGGTTGAAATTCTGGAAAACAAGGCCGAAATGCAGTCTGTTCTCGCGAATTTCATCATCACTCAGCGCCTTTGTATTCTTCCCGTCAAAAAGCAGTTTACCGCCGACGCTTATAGTTCCCTTGTCGGGTGTTTCGAGGAAATTAAGGCAACGAAGCAGCGTAGTATTACCGCTACCTGAGGAGCCTATAATTGCTAAAACCTCGCCCTTTTCGAGTGAAAAGCTGATGCCCTTCAAGACCTCGGTCTTACCGAAGCTTTTTTCTATATCTTTTACCTTTAATACTTCCATAGCTTAACCTCTGAAATAACTGAGTTTTTTCTCAAAACGGCTCAGCAGAATAGTCAGCAGTCCTACGAACAGCAGATAGAACACGCCCGTATAGAAAAGCGGCCATACCATCGCCTTTGTTGCGGCGAGTTCCTTAGCCTGCTTGATTATTTCGCAAACAACAATGCAGTTAGCAAGGGCGGTATCCTTAATAAGGGTGATTATTTCGTTAGACATCGGCGGAACGATTCTCTTAACCACCTGCTTTAGTACAATTTTTCTGAAGACCTGCGATTTGGTCAGACCCAGTACATAACCTGCCTCGTACTGACCGTATGAAATGCTCTCGATTCCGCCGCGGTAGATTTCGGAAAAGTAGCAGGCATAGTTAATTGTAAACGCGATAAGCACCGCGGTTATGCGGCCTGCATCTGCGATGCCGTATTCGATAAACATATATCGGTCTATCTGGCTGAACATAGGCAGATTAAACAGCAGGCCCGGAACATAATAAATTATAAATATCTGGAGCATCAGCGGAATTCCTCTGACTATCCAGACGATTACCTTTGAAACGACTTTTACGGGCGCGAAGCGGCTCATAGAACAAAAGGCTATAGGCAAACCAAGCGGTGCGCCGCAGAGCAGCGTCACCGCAAAGATAAGCAATGATATTTTAAAGCCGTCAAGCAAAAATAGTGTGACTTCCCAAAAAGACATATTCGTCCTCCAAGTGGCTTTAAAGTTTAATTATTTCTGGTCAGAAAAATCCTTGATAGCTGTGTTGGCTACACCGTACTTTTCAGCGAGTGCTTCGATGGTGCCGTCCTTGCCGAGAGCTTCGAGCTGCTCGTTAACCTTAGCGGTAAGCTCACTGCCCTTCTTGAAGCCGATACCATAGTATTCAACCTCGCTTGAAAGGTCGTCAACGATTGTGAGGTCTGCATAGTCGCCCTTGCCGCAGTAGCTCTTTGCAAGCTGAGCGTCAACAACTGCGAAATCA
Organism: Acutalibacteraceae bacterium; assembly: GCA_045603355.1. Classification (GTDB taxonomy): domain Bacteria; phylum Bacillota; class Clostridia; order Oscillospirales; family Acutalibacteraceae; genus SIG565. The sequence goes on from JAZULY010000080.1 coordinate 7,352, forward strand.
GCGGTACCCGATTTAACCTCGAAGAGACAGTCGGTCTGCTTTGTGAAGCCCTTGAAGGTGATGCCCTCAAACGAGGTAGCATATGTTTCACCAGCGGAACCGCTCTCAGCAACGCCAACCTTGCCGCTTAAATCGGCAGCGGAAGCGATACCGGCATCATTCTTAACTACGATAACCTGACGGTTCTCCATATAGTTGTAAGAGAAATCTACCTTCTCGGAACGAAGAACGCCGTCATCGTCTGCTGTGTTGCAGGTGAAGCCGTTCCAGATACAGTCGATTGTGCCTGAATCAAGGTCGGTGTACTTCTGTTCCCAAACGATTTCCTGGAAGATAACATCGTAACCGAGATTTTCGAAAACTGCCTCAGCAAGCTCGGTATCGTAACCGATAAGGTTGCCTTCTTCGTCGAGGTAGTTCATCGGCTCATAAATTGTGTAGCCTACTACGATTGTGTCGTTTTTGCTGCCGCAACCTGCGAAGCAGGCTACGATCATGAGGGTTGCCATAATGAGTGCTAAAATCTTTTTCATTTTTAATTTCTCCTTTTATTTGGAACGGTGTTCCTTAGTTGATGTCTCTATTATACTTCACCAAACTAAAGTTGTAAAGTGTTTTTTTCAATTTTTTTCATCTTTGTGAAATCTGCACATAATTTACCGCTTTATTTAGATAAAGTGATGAAGTGTGACGGGCTTTTGCCGTCTTTTCCGCCTTTTTTATTGTAAATATACGGATTTTATGATATTATTCTATATATTAAATAGCGGGAGAAATTAAAATGCAACGCAAAAACGAAATATGGGGCAGCCTTGCCGCCCTCATACCTAATATAATATTCGGTTTTAGTTTTCTGTTCTCTAAAATCGCGCTCGAATATGCCCATCCGCTGATAATTTTAGCCGTGCGGTTCACCGTCGCATTTTTAGTGCTTAATGTTATGTGGCTGTTAGGCATAGTCAAATTAAATTTCAAGGGCAAAAACCTGAAAAAAATTATAATAATGGCGGTAATGCAGCCGCTGCTCTACTTTATTTTCGAGCTTTACGGAATTAATGCAACCTCCTCGGCGCTTTCAGGCGTTATAATTTCGCTCGTGCCCGTTGCGGTGATTATACTGTCGAGTGTTTTCCTAAAGGAAAAGCCGACGGTGTTTCAGATAATCTGCTCTGCCGTTTCGCTCGCTGCCATAGCCGCCATCAGCATTATGTCAAACGACGGCGCAGCCGACAACCTCTACGGTATACTCCTGCTGCTCGGCGCGGTCATCTGCGCGGCATTCTTTAACATACTAAGCCGCAGCGAATCGGGCAAATTTACCCCGTTTGAGCGCACCTATATGATGTTTTTGGTCGGCAGTGTTGGCTTTAACATAATCGCCGTCGCGGTCCTGCGCGGAGACTTTTTGCTCGAACTTACCGACGCCGCCGTATCCCTCGAATTCTGGGGCGCGATAGGCTTCCTCGCTATTCTTTCAAGCATCGTGGCATTTATGCTATATAACTACGCCACCACTAAAATCAGCGCCGTCCGTGCGGCATCCTTTTCCAACATTATTACCGTTGTGTCGGTTCTTGCGGGTATATTTATAATGAAAGAGCATCTCTCCATCCCCCAGCTTATCTGCTGCGCGGCGATAATCCTCGGTGTTTGGGGAGTTAATAAATAAATATTACAATATTGTAATTTGACTTTTCACCAAAATTTGGTAACATTAATTACGCAGGAGGTTTTGCTATGAAAAAACTATTAACAGCCATTATAGCGCTTTGTATGCTGCTATCGTTTTGCTTTGTCGGTGCGGTGGACGCATCTGCCGCTACATTCAACTATGACGATTGGGATATTGCAAACGGTGTAATTTACGAGTATTTGGGAGACCCTGTTTCAAATCTCACCATACCGTCGGTTGACAGATACGGTAAACCCGTGCATAAAATAAACGACTATGCATTTAATCATTGTAATTATCTTGTTAATGTTACTGTGAATGACGGCATCTCGGTTATTGGCGAGGAAGCTTTCAAGAATTGCAGCAAGTTGAAGACCGTCAACCTGCCCGATTCTGTTCTTGTTATCTGCGACTCAGCTTTTGAAAATTGCGACAGCTTAGAAACCGTTGACCTGCCTGATTCGCTTCTGCGTATGGGCGGTGAAACTTTTCATGATTGTAACAATTTAAAAAGCGTCGACCTACCCGCCTCACTCATCTCCTTTGGTTGGGGCAATAACTTTCTGAATTGTACCAGCCTTAAATCGATAACCATCCCGGGCGGAATTTCCGAAATACCTGTAAGCTGTTTTTCAGGTTGCTCGAATCTTGAGGACATTATATTCACCCCCGGCGGCGAAGAAATAACTATCCGTCCTTATGCGTTTAACGGCACAAATCCTCGTAAGGTTGTATTCCCCGATAATGTTGTGGCGATCAACTCAACCGCTTTTTACAACCTGGAGCTTACCGAAAAATGTACTATGATTTTCTGTAATCCTACGGTCACGCTCGGTGGCGGTGAGGATAATTTAGGCAATGCGATGGGCAAAACAAAAAACTTCATAGGTGTAATGTGGGGTTATTACGATGAATTTGAGGTTGTTTATCAGCAAGACTCAACCGCACAGGACTGGTTTGAAATAATTCACAGCGGTAGTTACCCATACCCGAAAACGACCGTTAGATCTGCCGCTTACTTTGATAATCTTCCCGAAAATCAGCCGAGTTACGGCAAACCGTTTGAACTCTCTGACGATTTTTGGACCGACAGTGATTTACCCGGAAATTCTTTTTCGGATGAATTTGAAGATTATTTCACCGATGATGAATTACTCCTAATCGAGTCCGCCCTTGGTTCAACAGCCTCCGAACCCTCAAGCAGTTCCTCTAAGTCCTCAAGCAGTTCCTCTAAATCCTCAAACAGCTCATCGAGTAAAAAGCCAAGCAGTAGCTCAAGCAAAGCCACCACTGGCTCAAGTTCTGTTAGCACCGAAAGCAGCCAGCCATCAAACCCGAGTTCAACCGTGAGCATTGTGGAGAATACCGACGAGGATTCGGACATCAAGACCACCGATTCTGAAGCTATTCTTGAGGTTGTTGACGGAATACTGCTACGTGCAGGTATTGCAATTTTGATTTTTGGTATAGTTACCGGAGCAGTTGTTTTTATAATATACCAATTTAAAAAGGAAAAGCGCAAGGCTCGTATAGCCGCCCGACGGGAAGCCGAGCTTGCCGCAAAAAACGCAGCCGAGATTGAGGTTGCCGAGCCCTTTGACGCCCCACTTGATGATACTATTTTTGACGAATAATCATTTGAATTTGATTAAAAAATAAAGGCTATGCGTGAGCATAGCCTTTCACTTTAAGTAAGTTTAAATTACTTAACCTCAACAGTAGCGCCAACCTCTGTGAGCTTGTTCTTGATTTCTTCAGCTTCGTCCTTAGAAACTGCTTCCTTAAGGGTCTTCGGAGCGCCGTCAACGAGAGCCTTTGCCTCAGCAAGGCCAAGACCTGTGATTTCACGAACAGCCTTAATAACCTTAATCTTCTCTGCACCAGCGTTAGCGAGAACAACATCAAACTCAGTCTTCTCTTCAGCTGCTGCAGCGCCGCCTGCTGCCGGAGCTGCTACTGCAACTGCTGCTGCTGCGGATACGCCGAATTCTTCTTCTACTGCCTTAACGAGCTCAGAAAGCTCAAGTACTGTAAGAGTCTTTAACTCTTCGATCATAGCTGTGATTTTCTCAGATGCCATTTTATTTTCCTCCAATAAATGTATTTTTGTTTTTATTAATTATTCTGCATCGCTGTCTTTATCAACGATAGCCTGCACCGCACGAGCAAATGCTGCGATAGGTGCCTGGAAAGCTCCCAGAACGGTTGCGAGAAGAACTTCTCTCGACGGGAGTTTTGCGAGGGACTTAATAGTTTCTACGTCGATCGGTGCGCCGTCAAGATAACCTGCCTTAACATTGAAGTTATCGTGAGCGTCTGCATACTTGCAGAGGATTCTTGCAGCAGCAACGTGATCATCCTTAGAAATTGCGATAGCTGTTGTACCCTCAAGTACGGAATTGATGCTTTCGAGTGCGGTACCCTCAATAGCGCGGGAAAGAAGGGTGTTCTTAACTACGCGGTAATCGATACCTGCTTCGCGGAGCTCCTTACGTAAAACTGTATCATCAGCAACCGAGATACCCTTGTAATCAACGATTACACCGGCAACGGAACCCTCGATATCAGCCTTGAGATTAGCGACTATCTGCTGTTTTTGTTCTAAAACTAAAGCGTTTGGCATTTTTTCACCTCCGAATAGTAAATAAAAAGCCTATCCTCAGAAGACATGAGGATAGGCATAAAAATACAATGATTTAATATGCTACACCTCGGTAGGCGGTTTTCCTTTACCTTTCATAAGAAAGACCTACTGTCTTCGGAGTTTTGCAACATTGTTATGATACCACAAGCGGTATCATTTGTCAACAACTATTTTTTATGCGCCGAACTTAGCCACGTTGAGCTTAATTCCGGGGCCCATAGTTGTAGCGAGTACACAAGACTTAACATACTGGCCCTTTGTAGCAGCCGGCTTAGCCTTGATGATGGCACCCATTAAGGTGTCAAAGTTTTCCTGAATCTTTTCAGGACCGAAGGATACCTTACCGATCGGGCAGTGGATGATATTGGTCTTATCAAGACGGTATTCTATCTTACCTGCCTTAGCCTCGGTAACAGCCTTGGCTACGTCGGGAGTAACGGTACCAGCCTTAGGAGTAGGCATAAGACCACGCGGGCCTAAAACCTTACCTAAACGACCAACCATACCCATCATATCCGGTGTTGCGATAACAACATCGAAATCGAGCCAGCCTTCATTCTGAATCTTAGCAACAAGCTCGTCGCCGCCTACATAGTCTGCACCTGCAGCCTCGGCTTCCTTAACCTTGTCGCCCTTGGTAAGAACGAGGGTTCTTACAGTTTTACCTGTACCGTTGGGAAGAACAACAGCGCCGCGAACCTGCTGGTCAGCGTGACGTGAGTCAGCACCCAAACGTGT
>JAZULY010000081.1:0-2226 GCA_045603355.1 Acutalibacteraceae bacterium
TGTCAAACTCGATATACTCACCCGTTTCGGGGTGGATAAAGCCTATTTTTTTAGCGTGCAGGCACTGTCCGTGAAGACCTGCTTCGACCCGTTTCGGACCATACACCTCATCCCCTGCGACGGGGTGACCGAGATACGCCATATGAACGCGTATCTGATGCGTTCTGCCCGTTTCAAGGCGCAGCCGCACGTGGGTAAAACCGTTAAGGCGGGAAATAACAGTATAGTGGGTAACAGCCTCTTTGGAATTATTCGGCGTTACCGCCATTTGCTTGCGTTTTACGGGATGTCTGCCGATAGGCGCGTTTATGCTGCCGTTATCGGCTTTTATTATGCCGTGAACCACCGCTTCATATTCGCGGGTAAAGGAATGCTCCTTTATCTGCTCGGATAATTTAAGATGTGCCGCATCGTTTTTAGCGACGATAAGCAAACCGCTCGTATCCTTGTCAATTCGGTGAACTATACCTGGGCGCATAACTCCGTTAATGCCCGAAAGTTTACCCTTGCAGTGCCATAAAAGCGCGTTTACAAGCGTACCGTTGGGATTTCCCGCGGCGGGATGAACTACCATACCCTTAGGCTTATTAACAATGAGCAGGCTGTCATCCTCATAAACAATATCAAGGGGTATATCCTGCGGCTGAGCTTCATACGGGACGGCATCGGGTAGAGTTACCGCTACCATATCCCCTATTTTGGTTTTATAGCTTTTAGGCGGAACGGTGCCATTTACCGTAACGCAGCCATCCTCAATGAGCGACGCCGCGCGCGAGCGGGTAATATCGGTGTTCTGAGCTATAAACGCGTCTAATCTGACGCCGCCACTATCAACCTTGATTTCTATCTGCTGCATTTTTCTCTTTTGCTTCCTTTATCCAATCAAGTACAAAATAGAGTATTAAAAGACCGCAACCGATTACTATTGCGCAGTCGGCAATATTGAAAACGGGAAAACTTCTCCAAAAATCAAACTGCAGAAAATCGATAACGTGACCGCCGCGGAAAATACGGTCTATCATATTTCCGAGTCCGCCCGATAATGTGAGGGTTATTGCCCAGAACAAAAGCGGTTGACGCCGAGCCTTTACGACGAGAATGTAAATGCACGCTATCATAACTATGGCGGTCACTGCCACGAGCAGCGCGGTGTTGCCCGAAAAGATGCCCCAGGCGCCGCCGTCGTTATGTATATAAGTAAGCCTCAATAGTCCATTTATAAAGTCGCGCGACTCATAAAGCGCGAAGTTCTGCATTACAAGTGCCTTGGTGAACTGATCAAAAACTAAGACCAGCACCGCAGAAATAAGAGCCAGAATATATGTAATCATATCCTATTATTTGCGCTTAAAGAAGCTGCCCTGAAAGCCGAAATCGTCTGCGTCGTCTTCCTCATCGCTGCTTGAATAGAGGTCTGTAAGGGCTTCGGCAGATTCAGGAACATTTACGGTAAAGCCGCCCGACTCTTCTGTGTCCTCTTCTGTCGGTAAATTTTCAATCGCAGGTTCCTCGTAAGCCTCTTCCTCTTCTTCGGCGAAGGGGTCGGCTATCGGCTCTGCTACGGGAACAAAAGCGGCTATATCGGGTTTTTCTTCTATTACCATAGCCACCGCCTCGGCTGCACGCTGAGCATCCATCTGCACAGCGTCGGGTATTTTTGAAAGCAGTTCAAGGTGCTTTTTATACTGTTCCATTAGGTCTGCCTTGAAAGCGGCAACCTCTATTCTTAATCGGTCAAAGAGCACCTGCTCGCGACGTACCGCGTCCTGAGCGGCGGCTTCAACCGCTTCTTTTTTCTTTTGAGCGGCAGCCATCTGCTCTTCAAAATCCTTTTCGGCTGCAGCCTTTTTCTCGGTAAACTTAGCGTCAAAGTCAACTATCATATTTTTAGCTTCAGTAGCGGCGGTCTGCGCGTTCTGGGCAGCCTCGCTCATAATCTCGTCAGCCTTGAGTTTTGCATCAGCAACAATCTTATCGGCTAACTGCTGAGCGCTGATAAGCACGCTCTGAATAGAATTCTGAGAATTTTTGAGGTCGTTTATCTCGGCATTAAGATCCTCAATTTTAGCCTGAGCAGTTGCGAGATAGGCTTCGATTTCGCGATAGTCAGCCTCGATAGTATCGAGAAAATTATCTACCTCGTCCTTATCATAGCCTCTTTTTGCATCTGCAAAGGTTACCTCATTTATGTTTCTTGCTGGTAACATAAAAAATCCTCAAGTCGGA